>NZ_JBHTDD010000038.1:0-58013 GCF_042666615.1 Plantactinospora sp. GCM10030261 | reverse complement strand
CCCACGAAGCCTCCCAAGATCGGATGCGTGGCATTCTCGCACCGGCCACCGACAGGACCCCAGCGAACACGAAGGCGGCTATCGTGCCCGGATGGCGATCGGCAGGTCGGGGCAGCGGCGGCTGGAGACGGCAGCGGCCGAGCTCGACGCGTACCTACGCGAGTTCCGGGCGGGCGGCTATCCGGTGGCCCGGGTCGTCCACGCGGCGTGTGCACGGTGCGGCAGGTCGGAGTTCGGGGTGCGGGTCGACGATGACGCTGGCTACGCCGAACGCACCTGCCATGGATGCGGCGACCGGCGCGTCCTGCTCGATGCCCTCGACGTCGCCGAGGACGCCGATCCCGGTGACGCCGCCTGCCCCTGCGGCGGTGAGCGGTTCGACGTTGCGGTGGGGTTCGCGCTGCGCGAAGACGGTGAGGTGCGGTGGGTGTCGGTGGCGTTGCGCTGCACCGCGGACGGCGCCCTCGGGGTCTACGCCGATTGGAAAATCGACTACTCGCCCAGCGGTCATCTCATGGCCCGGGTCTGACAGGAGTGGTCGAGTGACACAGCCGAGGTTCCGTTACCACCCCGATCCGGTCGCGACCGGGTCGGCCGTTCCCACGGTCGAGGCGTGCGTGCTGTGCGGGGTTGCTCGCGGCTGGCGGTACGCCGGTCCGATCTACGGCCGCCAGGTCGACGTTCTGTGCCTGCACTGCATTGCCTCGGGTGAGGCGGCGCGGACGTTGACGGGCGCCGCCGACTTCCCGTGCATGTTCACCGACGCGACCGACGTGCCACCAGACGTTCCGTTCGCCGTAGTCGAGGAGGTCACGCAACGCACGCCAGGGTTCAACTCCTGGCAGCAACCGAGCTGGCTGTACCACTGCGGCGACGGCGCCACGTTCCTCGGCCCCGCCGGATACGAGGAGCTGCGCACCCACCCTGACGCGATGGAGATGATCCGGGACGATCTGCACCGGCTCGGGTGGCCGGCAGATCAGGCCGACCAGATGCTGCGGCGGATGGACCGGACCGGTGAGCCGACGGCGTACTTGTTCCGGTGCCTGCACTGCGGCGTGCACTTGGCCTCCTGGGCAATCGGATGATCGAGGCCGGCAGAGACAGTGCAGAAGGCGCCAAGGCGTCGGCCGATCATGGACGGATTTGATAGCCCAATGGACGTGGCGTACATCCGGCGCTGGCGCGAGGACGTCACCGCCTGCCTGGACCGGCTGCTGCCGGGCTTCGAAGTCCGGTTTGGGTACCCGCCGGGCCGGCACACGATCGGCGGCCCAGCGGGGGAGGAGGAGCTTGCCTCCCTGGTGGGCATGCGCCCGCCCGGTGAGCTGGTCGTGTGGTACCGGCAGGTGCGTGAGGTGAGCCTGCCGGACGTCGGCAACGGCTACTTCATCCACGAGCCCGGCCTGGTTGTAAACAGGGAGGTGACGTCTATCCGGGGCCGCTTCACCGCTGATGTGGTGGTGTTCGCCAGTGATGGCGGCGGCACCCTGTTCGCGGTGGAGGCGGTGACCGACTCCCCGGTGTACCGGCTTCCTGCCGGCGAGACCGTTGCCGGTGTCTACCGCAGCGATGACCCGCGATTCGACGTGGTGGCAACGAATCTGACCGAATTTCTCGACCGGCTACGTGACACGGTCGAGGTGTTCGCCGCCACGGGCGCACCCGGCGACCTGTAGAAACGGCTGGTACGGCCCCGTCCGAGGAGGTGAGACTTCGTGGCTGTGGCACAGTTCGCGATGGGTCACCAGCGCCCGTACCGTTACGTCGGTCCAGCCGATGTGCTTGCCGCCGCGTCGCGCGAGAACGGTGGCTGCCGGGTCGATTCGTCCGGCGATCTGGCCGAGTGGCTGGCGACACTGAGCCCGGCCGAGCGCGCCGAGCCGCACACGTTCGTCGTCGATGTCGCTGGCGGGTTGCGAATCGCGCCAAGGCGCAGCGAGCACGTTGCCTGCTCGGGCGGCCGACCCGTACTCAGCGCCGGGGAGATCACCTTCGCCCGGCAGGACACGGGCTGGACGGTCACCGATGTGAGCAACCAGTCGACCGGGTACTGCCCCGAGCCGTCCTCGTGGCCGGTCGTAGCCGCCGCGTGCGACAGGGCGGGCCTTCCGCATCCCGGAGGCTTCACCACGGGATTGGTGTCACTGGTTCTATCCTTGCGCGGTGACGTATGCCGACCTCAGCTTCGAGCAGTGGGACGGACTGTCTGACGGCGCCGCGCGCCGGATGGTCCAGGACATCGCCGACCGACACGAACTGACCGTGGTGGGCCTGGAAGACAGGGGGTACGCGGGGCGGTCGCACCGGGTGGCGCTGTTCGACCGTGACGGGATGCGGTTCGCTCTTGTACCCGGTGGCCGGCCAACGCTCGGCTTCGACGCGGCCCGGTTCCAGCCCGTTCCGGAGCAGGTCGCCAGTTACGCCGAGAGCGCCAGTGAGTACGGTCTTCCTCCGCTGGCAGAGTTTGTCGATGCGATGACCTCGCCGGTACGCGGCGCCGAGATGCCGGCGATGCTGGTCGCGGTGGAAGCGTTCGACCCGTGTGAGATGCAACTGGCGGTGGACCACCCTCGGGTACTCAAACTTGTCGCGTCGGCCGGGGATCCGTTCGTCGGGGTGAGCACGTTCCAATCTGCTGGTGGGCTGACGGTGGAGTTCGACCGGACCGGGCAGGTGGTGCGGGCCCGAGCGACCCGGCAGGTTTCCCACGACGAGGCGATGGCCGAGCTCGCGAGCATCGGCTTGCGGACGACCACTGCGGATGAGTGGGAGTGGGCGTGTGGCGCCGGTGCGGCAACCCTGTTCCGCTGGGGCGATGACTGCCCCACCGACGGTTACCCGTCCGACTACGAGACCGGCCCGCACCGGCAGAAGAACCTGTGGGGTTTGGCGATCGGGCAGGATCCCTACAAGCATGAGGCGACCACCGAGCGAACCATCGTGTGCGGCGGCGATGGCGGCAGCGCCACGTGTGGCGGCAGCGGATTCTTCCTGAGCTGGCTCACCCTCGCGACCGCCTATCGCGACAAGGAGTTCGGCCAGTGGCTGGCCTCTGACGATGGGTACGCCGACCAGATCCTGACCCGGCCCGTCATAGAGCTGAGCTGAAGAGGAGCGATGAACAGTGGACGACCGGACCCGTGAGCTTCTCGACGCCGCCGTACGGGAACAGCTTGCCGCCCATGAGCGGGTCCTGCCGCCGTGGCGGGCGTACCCGCAGATCGAGCGGTACAGCATCGGCTGGCGCATGGGTGACGGCGAGTGGCATCTGATGGTGTGGTGGCATTGGTGGGAGTCCGCTCCCATGGACGAGACTGAGAGGATTGCCTACTTCCAGGCCGATGAGCCGCCGCGCGAGTGGCTGGACTGGGCCGCGCACCAGCTCTGGCCGGATGTGGACTTCGGTGGGGCGGGCGTACGCCGCCTGGTCGAGCACGGGATCGGCTCTGCCGGTGGCTGATCGCCCGCTGCTGTTTCTCGACGTGGACGGGACGCTTCTGCCCTTCGGTGGCACCGCGGGTCCAATGCGCGATGGCGGCAATCCTCTGCTGGCAGGTCTCGACGCCGAGCACGGTCGTCGGCTTGCCGCATTGCCGTGTGATCTCGTCTGGGCCACGACCTGGATGGCGGAGGCGAACGAGGTGCTCGCACCACGGCTCGGCCTACCTCAGCCGCCGGTCGTGGACTGGCCAGACGACGAAGCCGACGATGGTGGTCGGCTGCACTGGAAGACGCGTCGCCTCGTCGCCTGGGCGGCAGGACGCCGGTTCAACTGGCCGGCCAGTGGTTCGACGACTGGCGTGACTTGTAACTGACACGATCCGGCCCGCTGCCGCCGTCTCCGGCGATCCGAGATCGACCAGGGCCACCCGTACCGGCCTCGCCTCCAGCGGTACGGTGACGCCAGCGGGAATCACTAACCAGTTGCCGGTCGGGGCGGGATTGCCTAGCTTGCTCATCGTGCAGAGCATTGGTCCTGGCGCGTACGGGTGCGCCCGGTGAGTGGCCGTCTTCGTGAGATCGCTCGGCAGACGGTCGCGATCGCCGAGTCGGGACGCTATCGCGATGGCGCCGGTGATGACGTCGTCATCGGCGGGGCCGTACGTGCCGCGGTCGCCGGCACTCGCCATTACCTGCCGGACGAGGTGCTCCCGGTGGGAAACGTGGAGCCCGGCGCCGGCAAGGTGGAGGTGACGTACGAGTCGACGTTACAGGCGGCCCACCGGCTTGGGCCTGATGCGGCGTGTCTGGTGTTCGCGTCGGCGAAGAATCCAGGCGGCGGATTCCTGGGCGGGGCGAAAGCGCAGGAGGAGAGCATCGCTCGCTCATCAGCGCTTTACCCATGTCTGCTTGCTGCGCCAGAGTTCTATGCATTCCACCGCGGGCAGCGGGATCTGCGGTACAGCGACCGGGTCATCTACTCCCCGGACGTGCCGGTGTTCCGGGACGACAAGGGCAACCTGCTCGACCAGCCGTATACGACGTCTTTTCTGACAGCTGCGGCGCCGAACCTTGGCGCGATCCTCCGCAACCAGCCCGAGCACGCTTCGGATGTGCCGGCGGTGCTGGCCCGGCGGGCCCGGCGGGTGCTGGAGGTCGCCGCTGCGCACGGGCGTCGAACGATCGTGTTGGGCGCGTGGGGGTGCGGGGTGTTCCGCAACGATCCCGCTACGGTGGCGGGCGCGTTCGCCGAGGCGCTGCGGGTGGTCGACCGGTTCGACCACGTGGTGTTCGCCATCCGGGACGGCCTGCCGGGCACACCCGTGTATCGCACGTTCGTGGAACGCTTTCCGGGAACTGCGGTGGAATCGGCGGGTGGTAACGATCGAGGGTGAGCGTCGCAGGGTCCGCCGGACCCCGCAGGAGAAGAAGCAGCTCAGCTACGAGCACGACCGGCGGAACAACTACGGCGAGAACGACAAGAGTTCCCGCAAGAGCATCCGCCGTAACAAGCGCTACCCGAACCGGTCCAACAGCCACCACGACCGGCAGGTGCTCGACGGAGCGGCTGGTCCGGTGGACGAGCGTGTCGCGGATGTGGTCGAGCAGACGCTGTACGTCAAGCGCCGGCGACGGCGGCGTAAGTGGCCGGACATACCGTTGGGTGTCCACGTCGAGGCGGCTCTGGAGCGCCGGCAGCAGCTGGAAGGCGGCCGCAGCGAGCAGGTGGAGGCGAGGCGGCAACGCCTGCGAGGGCGGGGTGGGCGTTGTCCCGAGCAAGGCAAGCGTGGCTTGCATGGCTGAGGCCGCCACTGCACCGCGAATCCGGTTCCGGTTCGGCGGCGTACCTCCGACTGGCCGAGGAGATCATCGGCGGCGTCGAGTGAGCCGCGGTCGGTGTGCTGCCGACTCCAGACCTGCCGGCCGGTGTAGCGAGGGTTGGCCAGGATCGCCGCCACCGTGCGTAGCGTCCATCCGGCGCCGTTGCGGTGCGGGTTGCGGCCGGGATCGACGCGGGACGGGCATGGCACCCGCCGATCGTTGAGGTCGCGGGCGATTCCGGCGACACTGCGGCCGGCGAGGCGCTGGGCGAACATCCACTGCACATGCGGTGCAGTGGACGGGTCAGGTTCCAGCCGGTGGGCCATGCGTCCCCATTTGGCGTGTGCCCGGTTCGGGTGCGGGCCCGCGTCGGCCAGCCGGTAGCCGTAGGGCGGTCGGCCACCGAGATGACGGCCTTGCTCGACCACCTGGGCGCGCATCGCCGCCATGGCCCGAAACCGGGAGCGTGGACCTCTCGTTTCGAGTGCACGCCGAGCAGGGCCAGCAGCGACAAGTGGAACTCGTTGCTGGCATCGACCGGTCCGTTGAGTTCGGGCAGCCACAGCTGCACGCCGTACAGGTTGAACAGCGGCGCGAGGTCGCGGAACTGGTTGCCGTAGAACGCTCGCTCGAACTCGCCAACGACCACCGCGTCGAACTCCCGGCCAGGGTCCGCGAGAGCTGCCAGTAGTCGTGCGGCTTGCGGGCGACGCGTCCAGGGCACCTGACGGGACTCGCCGACGTCGAAGAACTCGGCGACGATTAGGCCCCGGCCGTCGATCACGTCCTCGGCGAAGTCGCGTTGCCACCGCGCCGACGACAACCGGTCCTGGAACTCCCGCGTCGACATCCGGCCGTAGAACGCGAACCGGATACCCAGCGGCCTTGATGTTGCCTGGTACCGCATCCCGGGGCGGCCCCGCCGGGTCGGCTGCCGCATCCACCAGCCAAGCAGTCAGGGCCGTCAAGCTCCGTCGCGTCCTGCATCAGGACCTCCCACACCGAGGCTTACAGGCAGCCCTAAATATGGATGGACGACGATGTAGTGGTTCGTTGGACTCGGCCCCTGCCTGAGCGTGGAGTCGACGTCCTAGGATGCTCTAGGGCGTGTGCCAGCGACCGCCGGCCTCAGCACGTTGTCGTGTCGCTGTAACGCACGACTTGCGGCCAGATGCGGACGAGGGACTTGACAGGCCACGTCAAAGGGTGTCGGGCAGACTGGGCCGATCATGAGCGTTGGTTCAGTACGTACCTTCGACGCCGACGAAGGTTGGGGTGTCATCGACGGCCCGGATGTGCCGGGCGGGTGCTGGGTCCACTTCTCTGCTATCGCGATGGATGGATACCGCGAGTTGGTCCGTGGGCAGCACGTTTCGTTCCGCGCCGAGGTGGCGAGCCAGGATGGTTTCGCCTATCGAGCCGTCAAGGTCTGGACGGGCGACGTCGAGCCGGCCGATCAGCCGCGAACCCAGCGCGGCCCCGCCGCCTACCACAGCTCGCTGACCTTGACATTCGATCCGCCCCCCGTCCGGATGACGTGGTTGGACCGCAGGCGTAGGTAATGTCGCACCGCACACTGCGCGGCATGTGAGCGTGTTGATCTTTGGTGGGGTCGCTCGGCCGGTTGGCGATCCAGATCAGCGCATCTGGCCATGCAGTTCGGCGTTTCGCGCTCGGGATACGGTCTTTTAGGCATGCGTCGTCGTTGGGTCGTGCCGGTTGTGTTGTAGTGGGCGTCGTGGATGCTGCGGAGTTGGCCGACCGGTTCGGGCTCGGCCGGGCCCGGGAGCTGTCCGACGGGCCGGTCGCTCAGGGCCGGCAGGGCGAGGTGTGGCGGCTTGAGACGGTGGACGGCCGGTGGGCGGTGAAGGTGCCGTTCCACGAGTCTGGCGAGGACCGAGTGCGGGCGTCGGCCCAGTTCCAGGAGGCGGCGTGCGCCGCTGGCGTACCGGCACCTGCGGTGCGACGCGCCACCGACGGGCGTGTCCTGGCCCGGGTGGGTGGCCGGCAGGTGCGGGTGTACGAGTGGGTCGATCTCGAAGCACCCGATCCGGGTGTGGACCCGGTCCTGGTGGGCACCGCCGTGGCCGCGATCCACCGGGTGATGATCCCTGCCGGTGGTCAAGTGGACCCGTGGTACACCGCACCGGTGGGCGTCCCCGCCTGGGACAGGCTCGTCGAGCGGCTGCGCGAGGCCGGGGCGCCGTTCGCCGGCCGGCTGGCGGCACTGCGCGACGAACTGGTCGCGTTGGAGTCGTGGCTGGAGCAGCCGGTGACGTTGCGGACGTGTCACCGGGACCTGTGGGCCGACAACATCCTGCGGACGGCCCAGGGCGGGGTGTGCGTGATCGACTGGGAGAGCAGCGGACCAGCCGACCCGGGTCAGGAACTCGCCTGTGTGTTGTTCGAGTTCGGCCGGTCAGATCCAGGCCGGGCACGCGCGCTGATGTCGGCGTACGCGGCGGGCAGCGGCCCGGCGATGGTCACCCGCCGCGGCGATTTCTCGATGCTCATCGCGCAACTGGGCCACATCGCCGAGATCGCCGCCACGGACTGGCTGGAGCCGAATGTGCGTAACCCGGATCGGGCCGGTGCCGCGGCGTGGATCGGCGAGGTGCTCGACGAACCGCACACCCGCGAGGTGCTCGACGCACTCCTGCACGCGGTTTCCGGCACTACCCCACCCGGGCAACCCGGGCCGTAGAGCGCCTGCCGAACCGGGTTCCTGGACGGGCCAGCCTCACAGCGCAGCCACGCCTTGTCGGCGGCAGATCCGTGCCACCGGATCTTCGAGCCAGACCGGCAACATTAGGATCTGATGCGCACCCGGCTCTCTCGCGGCTACCGGGTAGGTTGGCGCGGTGCGGATCGGTGCCTGCCAGACCCGGGAGATTACGGTGTTGGCTTCTGGGGTGTCGGGCTGGGCCAGCCGGAGCAGGCGCGCCCCCGCCGGGTGACGACCGGTAGGAGTCGGCGGTGGAGATGGTCGAACAGCTTCTTTGCCGGACGGATACTGTCCATCAGCGGTGGTTGGCGTCAATCACCGATGACGTCATCGCCGATCTGCCAGGTCATATATCGGTACGGGACGCCGATAAGCGTGCCCCAGTCTTCGCCAGCGTTGGGTGAGTCCCAGCGTTCGATTGAGGTGCGGTCCTCGGCCCAGGCGACCGCGGTACCCCACCGTTCAACGTCCTCGCGGGAATCGCCATCGTCCTCCCGGTCGGCATCGACCAGCACGTCGCCCCGGTACAGACGTAGCACGCCTGCGTCAAGGCGCTCGATGCGATAGATCGGACGCTCGCCTGAATCCTGCATGCGACCGAGGGTAGCTGCGGTTCGATTTTTCACCGGATCGAGGAAGAGCTTCAGGTGGTCCTTACGGAGTCCGGGATCGGTGTGGTCGACAGCGGGGCATCGGCACCGGAACGTACTCGGTCTCGTTTAGCTGGGCCGATGGGACTTGGTGACGGCGACGGTCTGCGCTGTGCTCGACACCATTCCGCTCCACCGGCGTGAGCGCCTGAAGATCGAAACGCGGCGAGCCTTGGCTACCCATCTCATGTCCGCGAACGCCGACCAGATTCGCTGGAAGCTGGTGTGGGAGTTCATGGAGGAGTACCGGTGGGAGCCGGGCGAGACGAGGATCGGTCTGCTGCAGGATGAGCCTGGGCCGACCGGGGATGTGCGTTGGGATTCGCTGCTGGCGGCGCTCGCGGAGCACCTGCTCGCGCAGGCGGATCTTGCTCCGCCGGCGTGGGTTGAGGCGCGGGTGCTGCGTCGGGCTTGGTTTCCAGCCGAGCTGGCTATCCACCGTGTCGATGCCCTGGCATGGGCGCCGGCGGCGTTCCGGAAACACGGTGTGTATGTGTCGGTGCAGGATTCGGCGGCGGCGTGATCGGGTCGGACGGCGTCCTAATGGGGCGCGGAACTGGAGCGCGCGTTCACCCGTCTGGGCGAGCGACTTGTCCGCCGCGGCGTCGTCGCTGACATCTTCGTGGTGGGTGGTGCCGCGATGACGCTGGCCTATGACGAAGCGGGCGGGTCGGCCAAGGGACCGACCGCGCGGCGTCGACCAGCCACGGCTCGGTTCCCCGAAACCGCTGAGATCAGTCTTGTCCCCACGTATGCCCGGTACCCGGTAAACGATCCGCCCATAAGTCCGTCAAAGGAGTGATATTGGGTATTTCCGGCGTCTAGGGTGGCGCCCATGGGAGGCCATGCATCGAGGGACCACGGCCGCTACCGCCGACTGCGCGGATTCAACCTGGCCGTCGGGCTGCTGCTTGCGGTCGAGGGCGGATGGATGTGGGCGGCCAGTAGCGACCTCTCACTTCCGATCACCGCGTCGTACCTGACGGCCGATCCGGTGACGCTCCGCGATGCCACCCTGCCGGAGGTGGCCTTCCGGATCGCGGTTGGCCCGGCGGTGGCGGTCTTCCTGCTGCTCGCGGCGCTCGACCACTTCGTCACCGCCGCGCCCGGGGCGCACCGCTGGTACGAGCGGAATCTGGATCGTCGGGTCAACTACGTCCGTTGGATCGAGTACTCGGTGAGCGCCTCGATCATGATCGTCTTGATCGGACTGTTCGTGGGAATCCGCGACATCGCGGCGGTGGTCGGGATCTTCGCCGCGAACACCGCGATGATCTTGTTCGGTCTGCTGATGGAGCGTCAGCAGACACCGGATCGGGCTGACTGGGCGGCCTTCTGGTTCGGCTCGCTGGTCGGGCTGGCACCCTGGTTGGCGATCGCCGTCTACGTCGCCCAGCCGCCTCGGATCCCCGGGTTCGTCTGGGCGATCATCATCGTGCAGTTGGTGCTGTTCGCGACGTTCGCGGTCAACATGGCACTGCAGTATGCACGAATCGGCCGCTGGCGTGACTACCGATTCGGCGAGGTTTCCTACATCGTGTTGAGCCTCGTGGCCAAGTCGGCGCTGGCCTGGCTGATCTATGCGAACGTGCTCCGCAGCTGACCTCCAACCACGAACCCGATTCGCATGACGCGAACCGCCAGAACCGCGCTCTGATCAGGGCGATTGCGGCCTGGGCCCCTATAGTCACGGCGGTCGGCCCCGCCGGGGGAACGTTCAGGCGCTGTTCGGTGGGCGCTTTCCGCCCAGTTCCGCCACCGCCTCGGTCGGCTCGCCAGCGGCCGCCACCAGGGTGCTGATCAGTTCCGTCCCGGTCTCGGTGCCGGCGGCGTCGGCAGAGCGGACGAGATCACGGATCCTGTCGGCCCGTCCGGGCACCACCTCACCGACAAGGTCCCGACCTGCCTCGCTGAGGGTCAGCCAGACCACTCGCCGGTCGGTGGCACCCTGCCGCCGGGCCACCGGGGGCCGCGTCGGACCAGTCGGTCGCAGGTACGGGTCACGGTCGACGGATGGACGCCGAGGGTGGTGGCAAGGGCGACCGACCGCAGCGGGCCACGCGGGGCGAGCAGCACCATCGCACGGTACGGGAGACGGTCAGCTCCAGCTGCGCGTCATCGTCGGCGGCGGCTGCGGCAAGGGACTACCGGCGGTGCGGCTCGCCTCCGCGGTGATCGGCGCCTTCCGGCAGTCCGCGATCGTGCGTGATCGGCTGGAGGAGGTCGCCACGGATCTCGACACCCTGGTCGCTCGCGAACCCAGGCCCGCCTACGGGGTCACCGTCGGCACGGCCGATGCCAGACGACGGCAGCGGCGGTGGACCTGGGGTGACGGTCGCCTAGTCTAGCGGCCCAGGCGATCGCGCAGGTCATCGACCTGCTGCTGGAGCCTGTCCACCGCGTCCTCGTTGTTGAGGAACGTCGTGATGCCGGCGCCGAGCGCCAGTCCGAGCAGCAGGGCGATCACACTCAGCACGAGTCCGCCGGTCGCCACCCCTCGACCGGTCACCCCCGGTCGTTTGGCCATCCTGAGTCCCACGATGCCCAGGACGATACCGACGATGGCGAGCACCACACCGATCCAGGCGAGGATCGCGGTGAGCACGCTGAACAGCGCGGACACGCCGAAGACGAGCGCGAGCGCAGCGGCGGCACTGGTCTTGGCAGCCGTGCCGGCGCGGTTCGAGGCGCCGGCTCCGCGGGCCGGTTCGCTGTAGGCGGTCATGGCGCTCCTTCCGGTGCGCGTGTCGGCGCACGTTTCGTGCCGGCGCTTCCCCCGTCACGGGCGTCTTATACCTACTGGTCCGCGGTCCTTCGCGCGATGCGGGGCAGGTGTTCCGGCAGTGCCACGGTTCGCAGTCGGCGAGCACGTCACGGCGGTGGTGGTGTCGTTGATCCCGGGTGACAGGGCCCGCTCGGCGATGTCGGTCAGTTGCCGGAACCCGAACCCGACGTCTTGGCCGAGGGTGCGTTCACGCCGAGGCTCACCGCGGCGCACGCCCGTGCGTCCGGCATGGCCGCCGGGAGGGACCGCCGGGACAGCGGGTGGACTGCGACGGCGCCCACCGCGAGGAGGGCAGGCACCAGCCAGAAACTCGCCCAGGGCTGGATCAGGCGGACAGAGGCAGAGCGCCAGCGACCCACGCCAGCACGGCCCCGCACTGGGTCGTTCCACACCTGAGGTGCCGACCGACGAGTGGGAATACTCCCTGTATCTGCGGGTAGTGGGACATTCGGTGTCGTCCTTGCTGATCGGGTACGCGCTGGTCGGCGGGCTCGGCGTGCTGATCGGCCTGTCGTCGAGCCTGTTGCGTCGGACGCCGCTGACGGCTCCGCTGCTGGGCCTGGTCCTTGGGGTGCTCGCCGGTCCGGTGACCGGCCTCATGGACCTCGCCAACCCGGCGCTGCCCGACCTGACCCTGCAGGTGAGCCGGACGCTGCTCGCGGTGTCCCTGATGGCCGTGGCCCTGCGGTTCGATCCGGCCGACTACCGTGCCGTACTCCGGGTGACGGTCCTGCTCACCGCGGGCATGCTCGGCATGGCCCTGATCACCTCGGGCCTGGCGTGGCTGCTGCTCGGCCTTCCGGTGGGGCTGGCCCTGCTGCTCGGTGCCTGCCTGACTCCCACGGACCCGGTGCTCGCCTCCAGCGTGGTGTCGGGTGGTCCAGCGGAGAAACAACTGCCGACCCGGCTGCGGGCCGTCCTCAGCGGCGAGTCGGGGGCCAACGACGGTCTGGCGTACCCGTTGGTGGTGCTCGCCCTCGTGCTCGTGGCCGAGAAGGGTGTCGGTGAACGGCTATTCGAGGCGTTCTGGGGAATCGGCGGCGCCGTCGTCATCGGCGTGGCCCTCGGTGTGGCGGCGGGCCGCGGAATACGTGCGGCGACCCAGCGGGTCGACGTGAGCGGCGGATCCGACCTCGTGTTCACGCTGGTGCTCGCCATCGCGGCGCTCGGCATCGCTGGTGTCGCACGGACGGACGGCATCCTCGCCGTCTTCGTGACCGGCCTCTCGTACAACGTCGCGGCCGGGGAGCATGACCTGACCAGGGAACAGAAGCTCGACGACGCGCTCACCCGGTACCTCGTCCTGCCGCTGTTCTTCCTGCTCGGTGTCGAACTGCCCTGGGAAGAGTGGGGTCAGCTCGGCTGGTACGCCGTCGCCTTCCCGGCCGCCGTGCTGCTATTGCGCAGACTGCCCCTGCTGCTCGCCCTGCGGCGGGCCCTCGGGCTGCCCCGGCGTGACACCGTGTTCCTCGGCTGGTTCGGCCCGATAGGCGTCTCCGCGCTGTTCTACCTGGCGCTGAGCCACGACGAGGGCGCCACTGACCGGGTGATCTGGACCGCCGGGACGCTGGTCGTCGTGGCCAGCACACTGGTCCACGGCGTTACCGCCATGCCGTTCCGGCGCTGGTATGCAGGACTTCCGCTGGCCCGGCGGTCGGGTACGTCCCTCGCACCGCCGGAATCCGACAGCGCCGATCGACCGGCTCAGTGAGGTGATCCGTCGGACAGGACGGGTATGCGGACGGACCGGTTCTGGGACGGAGCCGTCGAGGTTGCCCAGCTGCCCGCAGCCCGGTGTACGCCAGCCCAACCGATGCAGGGATGGCCATGGCCAAGGACCGCTTCGGTGACGTGGTGGTCGGGACGATCGGGGACGCGGCGGCCTCCGTCGCGGATCCGAAGGAGGGCTGGGCTCGGTTCAGGTCGAAGGCGCTGTCGCCGGTCCTCATGGGGGTGGGCGTCGCGCTCGTCGCCGGCTATCTGTTCGGGCGCCGGTGCGGCTGACCCGACGGCGATCCACCACCCGTCCATGTCGATCAACCACAGGAGGTGCGACGTGCAGGAGATCGTGGGCGAGAGCCTTGCCCGCCGGCTGGTGGAGTGGGGGGTGGATACCATCTTCGGCCTGCCCGGGGACGGCATCAACGGGCTCATGGAGGGGTTCCGCCGGCAGCGGGAGAGGCTGCGCTTCGTGCTCGTCCACCACGAGGAGGCGGCGGCCTTCATGGCCACCGGCTACGCCAAGGCCACCGGCAAGCTCGGGGTGTGCGTCGCCACCTCCGGGCCCGGGGCCATCCACCTGCTCAACGGCCTGTACGACGCGAAGCTCGACCACGTGCCTGTGCTGGCGATTACCGGCATGCAGGAGACGTCGGTGCTGGGCTCCCACTACCAGCAGGAGGTGCACACCACCCACCTCTACCAGGACGTTGCCGCCTACAACCTGATGGTCACCAACCCCCAGCAGATGCCCGCCGTGGTGGACCTGGCCATCCGGAACGCGTTGTCCAACCGGACGGTGGCGCACCTGACCTTCCCCAACGACGTCCAGGTCGCCGCCGCGGCCGAGGACCCGTACCGGCACGTCAGCCCCGGCACCCCGCCGGCCAGCATGCCGACCGTGTCGCGACCGCCGGTGGCGCCCGCCGAGGACGAGATCGACCGGGCCGTGGCGGTCCTCGACGCCGGTAAGAAGATCGCCATGCTTGTCGGAACCGGCGCGCAGGACGCCCGCGACGAGGTGCTCGCCGTGGCCGAGAAGCTGGCCAGCCCGATCGTCAAGACCCTGCCGGGCAAGCACGTGGTGCCCGACGACCACCCACTGACCACCGGCGGGCTCGGCCTGCTCGGCACCAGGCCGAGCGAGGAGCTGATGGAGGAGTGTGACACCGTGCTGATGGTCGGCACCTCTTTCCCGTACGGAAAGTTCCTGCCCTCGCCCGGGCAGGCGAAGGTGGTGCAGCTCGACGTCGACCCCAGCCTCATCGGGATGCGGCTGCCAGCCGCGGCGCCGGTCACCGCCGACGCGAAGCTCGGACTACGCGCGTTGGTCGCCAAGCTCACCCGACGTCCCGACCGTTCGTTCCTGGAGAAGCACCAGCGGGGCATGATCGCCTGGCGCTCGGACATGGCGGCGCTTCAGGATCCCCAGCGGAAGCCGATCGCCCCGCAGTACCTCATGGGCTGCGTCGACCAGGCGGCCACCGACGACGCCATCCTCACCTGCGACTCCGGGACCATTGCCACCTGGGCCGCGCGGCACTGGACCATCCGCGGTGGCCGCGAGTTCTACCTCTCGGGCAACCTGGCCACCATGGCACCCGGCCTGCCGTACGCCATCGCCATGCAACACGCGTACCCGGATCGGCAGGTGATCGCGTTCGTCGGCGACGGTGGATTCGCGATGCTGATGGCGGAGTTCCTCACTGCCGTCCGACACGAGCTGCCCATCAAGGTGATCATCAACAACAACAACTCGTACGGCCAGATTCTCTGGGAGCAGATCATCCTCGGCTATCCCGAGTACGCCGTGCGGCACCGCCAGCCCGAGGCGAACTTCGCCACCTGGGCCACCGGCTGCGGCGGGTACGGGGTGAAGGTGACCCAGCCCGGCGACGTGGCCGACGCCGTGCGGGCGGCGCTCGCGCAACCCGGCCCAGCACTGGTGGACTGCGACGTGAACCCGAACGAGCCGCCGATGCCCGGCAAGGTCAAGTACGATCAGGCCAAGCACTTCACCGAGGCGTTTCTGCGCGGTCAGCCGCACAAGATGGCCACCATGGTCACGGTGGCCCGGGACAAGATCAACGAGCTACGGTCGTGAGGGCGGGGCGAGAGCGCGGGGACGGTCGTCCTGCCGGACCCGGTGCTGCGGCCCCCCGCCCCGGGCGAGGACATCGACCTGGCGGCGCTCGCGGCCGACCTGCGGGCGGCTCGACGAGGTCGCGGTGGTCTTCGTACGCGTCGACATGGCCTCTTCGACCATCGGCTCGATCGGCGTACTCCGCCTCGATGTCATCGCCGGATAGCAGGTCCGTGGCGGGGGTGTTCGAAGCCGGGCAGCCCAACTGCACTCACTGGTGCAGATGGGCACGCTGCCCCTCGCGGTCGAAGATCATGATCAGCTCGGCCGGCTCGTCGAGCGCCGTCATCGAGTGTGGTGTCATCGTCGAGAACTCGGCTGCCTCGCCCTTTCCGACCTCGATCTGCCGCTCACCGAGCCACAGCAGCACCCTGCCCTCGATGACGAGGAACCAGTCGAACCCCGGATGGACCCGCTGGTCCGGCATCGTCGACCCGGGTTCCAACCGGATCTTCATCGCCATGGTGCGTCCATCGACGCGGCTCAGCGGCCAGGTGGTGCGCGAACCCGAACGGTGCTGCACGGGACGGATCACCACGTCCTCGTCGCTGGTTGCTTCGAAGAGGACGTCGAGGCTGACCTGTAGCGCGCTGGCCAGGGGCACGAGAACATCGAGGCTGAGTGTCCGTTTGCCCGTCTCGATCCGGCTGATCGTCGATGGGCTGAGGTTGGTGCGCCTGGCGAGTTCGTCCAGGGAGTAACCGAGTGTGGTGCGGATGCTCCGCAGTCGGGTGCGCGCCAGGCGTTCCAGCTCACCGGGGTCTTCCATCTTCCTCAGTATGAAGGCGCCTTGCGGATCCCGCAAGAACACTTTCATATAACGCTAGGCATTCCTACCCTGGAAGCATGACGCACCATCCACACGGAACGCACGACCACACACCGCACCCGAGCATCGTCCGCAGGTGTGACGTCGCCGTCATCGGCGGATCGGCGGCCGGGCTGGCGGCCGCGCTGCAACTGGCCCGGCAGCGACGCTCGGTCATCGTCGTCGATGACGACACGCCGCGGAACGCGTCGGCGGCGCACATGCACGGCTACCTGGGCCGCGAGGGCACACCGCCGGAGGCGATGCGGGCCATCGGGCGAGAGGAGGTCCGTAGCTATGGTGGCAACGTGCTCACCGGCCGTGTCCTGGCCGTGCGGAAAGAGGATGACGGGTTCCACCTCGCCCTCTCGGGCGGTCACGGCCTCGTCGCACGCCGGGTACTGGCGGCGACCGGCATCGTCGACGAGCTACCCGACATCGAGGGCCTCGCCGAGCGGTGGGGCCGCCAGGTGTTCAACTGCGCGTTCTGCCATGGCTGGGAGGTCCGCGACCAGCGGGTCGTCCAGATCGTCACGACCCCGATGGGGCTGCACTCGACCCCGCTGGTGCGGCACCTGACCGACCGGTTGACCGTGGTGCTGCACGACGCGACGGGGATCGACCCGGCCGCGGTGCAGGCCCTCGTCGCCTCCGGAGTCCCGGTGGTCGAGAGTACGGTGCGCCGGGTGGCCGACGCCGGCGCGGACGGGTCACTCGTCATCGAGGTCGCCGACGGCCGCCGCCTGCCGGCCGACGCGATCTTCACCGGGGGCCGGTTCCGTCCCCGGGTCGAGATGCTCGCCGGGCTCGGCATCGACCTGGCGGCGCACCCCAGCGGACTCGGTGACCTCGTCGCGGTCGACGCCACCGGACGCACCAGCATGGCGGGGATCTTCGCCGCCGGGAACCTGACCGACCCGAGCGCCCAGGTCCTGCGGGCCGCGGCGGACGGCAGCTGGATCGGCGCCCAGATCGCTGTCAGCCTCGCCGGTGAGGACACCACGGCGGGTGTCCGTCCGTGCGGTGTCGCGATCGAGTGGGACAGCCGCTACGGGGACCAGGAACGCGTGTGGAGTGCCAACCCGAACGGCACACTCGTGGCGGAGACGACGGACCTGCCGCCCGGGCGGGCGCTCGACGTCGGCGCGGGGGAGGGAGCCGACGCGCTCTGGTTGGCCGAACGAGGCTGGCGGGTGACCGCCTCTGACGTCTCCCGCACGGCACTCGACCGCATCGCGGCCGAAGCGGAACGCCGCGGGCTCGACGTGCGTACGCTGTACCGCGACGCCAACGACCCCGCCGCCTTCGCCGACGAGACCTACGACCTCGTCTCTCTGCAGTACGGGTCGTTCCAGCGAACCCCCGAGCAGCGCGGGCTGCGTAACGTGCTCGACGCCGTGGCAGTCGGTGGGACGCTGCTTGTCGTTGGCCACGACCTGACCTGGCTCCAGCAGCCGTCGGACCCCGGCGAGCAGACCCGCATGTACGACCCGCAGGCATACGTCGGCATCGACGAGATCGCCGCCGCGATCACGGCCTCGGACCACTGGCGCGTCGAGGTCAACGAGACCCGCCCGCGCCCTCCGGGGGCGGTCAGCACCCACCACGTCGACGACGTCGTGCTGCGCGCCACCCGAGTCGACCACCGCAAGGATTAGGGCCGGCGGCTTCGGCGCGTGCCGCGCGGCGGGCGTGCCGCAGCCGACAGTACCGGCGCGGCATCCCTGATCGAGACATTCGTGCGGCGGGCTCACGCTGGGGGTGGTCCGGCGCCGTCGCTCACCGCCCTCGCCCGGGCGTCGTCCCTGTTCCACGGCCCGTTGTGAGTCGAGCCCGGCCAGGATCAGGTCGAGGCCGGCGTGCCGGTCGCTATCGCACCGCCGATGCGGTCCGGCAGGGGTGCGTTCTGCGCCCCGGCGGCCACTACCGTGACTCGCTCCCGCAGCTCCGGCACGGGGCCGAGCCGACCGAACAGGGCTGCCCGCTGCATGGCCGACGGCTCGACCGCCAGGATGTGTGCGGCCGGGAACGCCTCGGCGACGAGCAGGGTGCCGAGCCCACTGCCCGCTCCGAGGTCCACGATAGGGCCTGCCTGGGGTGTGGCGCCGGCCAGCCCGGCCCGCACGGGTTCGCGCAGCGACTGCCACGCATCGAGGCTGAACAGGTCGAGGAACTCGCCTGACTCGTGGTATTCGTCGTTGTTCAACGCTGCCCTCTCGTATATAGGCGCCGGCCGGACCGCACGTGCCGTACGCCGCCGTGGCCGGCGTCGGCTGAGCCGCGGTTGCCGGTGGCGGTGGAGGCCAGGATCGTCTCCACCGCCGGTGACCGGAATGTCAGTGCTCCGAGACCGTGCCGCTGATCTCGTTGGGGATCGCGTCGAGCGTCACCGACCCGGCGACCGTGCCGGTGGTGAGGTCGAGCCGGTGCACCGTCTTGGTGGCGGGTTCGGTGATGTAGGCGTCGTCACCGCGGACGAACAGGGCCGGGCGCGGCTCCTGCCACTTCAGCGGTTCCTTCCACGCGCCGACCACCGGCCACGAGTTGGTCAGCTTGCCGGAGGCGGGGTCGATGACGTGCAGCTTGCCGTCGGTGCCGAGGATCAGGCCCTCGCCCTTCGGGCCGCGGCCCAGGGAGCGGAAGCTGTAGCTGGCGCCCTCGGGCATCGGCACGACCTTGAGCGAGTTCGTGGCGGTGTCGATGAGCGCGAACTGCTCGGGGAACTCGCGTTCCGCATCGGGTTCGACCTTGTATTCGCCGAGCAGGACGGGGGACTTCTCGCTGCCGGCCTGGGTGGCGACGGCGCCGTAGGCGCCCGCGCTCTTGACCTTTACGAAAGCGCCGTTCTTGAACAGCAGTACGCCGTCGGTGCAGCCGAGTCCCACGACCTCGCCCTGGGCGACGGCCTCGCCGTGGACGCCGGGGCACTCCTCGCTGCGGGCGATCTCCTTGCCGTCCTTGTCCAGGGCGATGGCGCCCGGGCGGGACTCCTCGGTGCCGAGGGTCACCACCAGGGTGCCGTCACCCAGCTCGACCGCGACGCCGTGGTGTGGCTGCGCGGTCTTGTAGGTGCGTCCCTCGGGCTTGCCGTCGGTGAGCTTTTTCGGGTCGAAGCTGTGCACCTCACCGGTGCCGTCGGTGAACAGGATGGTGCGGTCGCCGTGCCGCACGACGTGACCCGGCTTGGCGCCCGGGTAGCTGACATCGGTCATCGTGCCAGCAGCCGCGTCGAGAACCTGGAACCCGGACTCGGTGGAGACGAACACGCCGGTGTCGTTGCCGGCCGGGTTCACCCGGTTGAAGCCGGGCAGGGTGATGTTGTGCGCCACCTTCAGCGCCTCGCCGTCGAGCACGTAGATGCCGCCGTCGTAGGTGACGGTCACCGGCTCCTTCACCGAGGCCGCGGCGGACGATCCGGCCGCCGGTGCGGTGCCCTCGTCCGCGTCGGACGCGCACGCGGTGAGTGCCAGCGTGGCCGCCACCAGGGCGGCCGCGCCGCCGATTCTGCGATGCCTCACGAACCTCTCCTCAATCGCAACTGGAAATCATTTTCATTTACCTTACACGGAGGGCCTGCCCGGCCGATAGCGGGGTGCCTCACCCGGCGAGGCCATCGATGATCGCTTCGGTGTTGAAGCGCATCATCTCCAGGTAGCTGGGGGCCCCACCGTCGGCTTCGCTCAGCGACTCCGAGTACAGGGCGGTCACCTCGACCCTGATGCCGGCCTCGGAGACGAGCACCTCGGCCAGCTTGGCCGGCTGCGAGGTGTCGACGAAGATCGCCGGCACCCGGTGGGTGCGGATGGCGGTGACCAGAGAGGCGAGATCGGACGAACTCGGCGATGCCAGCGTCGTGCCGCTCGGGATGATCGCGCCGACGACCCGGAGGTCGTAGCGGTCGGCGAGATAGCCGAACACGTGGTGGTTGGTGACCAGGACCCGACGTTCGGCCGGGATGGCGGCGAACCGCCGCGCGAGGTCCGCCTCCAGCTCACCGACCCTCTTCGCGTACGCGTCCGCGCGCTCGCGCACCGCGCGGCCGTCCACCCCGTCGACGTGCTCGAGGATCTCGTCGGCGAGCAGCCGTACCGCGGTGACCATTCGGGTGGGATCCGTCCAGAAGTGCGGATCCGGCAGACCGGCCGCGTCGCCGTCCTGGTACTCCATCGGGTCGATTCCGGCCCCCACCTCGACGGTCGGGACCTTCTCGGCCTTCGCCGCCTCGACGTGACGCAGGACGCCCTCTTCGAGTCCCAGTCCGTTGTAGACGACCAGGTCGGCCGTCTGCATGGCGTGCGCCTCCCGGGCCGAGATGCCGAACGAGTGCGGATCGGCGTTCGGCTTCATCAGCACACTGACCTCGGCCTCGTCGCCGACGATCTCGGTGACGACATCGCCCAGGATGTTCGTGGTGACCACGATGCGTGACTCGTCGACCGGGGTGCAGGCCGTACCGCCGGTCAGCAGGGCGCCGACGACGAGCGTCGCGAGGAGCTTCCGTGTCCTCATCTGCCGACCTCCACGGTGAGGTCCGGTCGCTCGGCGACCCTCAGCGTGCGGGCGGTGCGCAGCCCGTCGCGGTAGTCGATCTCGTGAATGGCCTGGCCTTCCGGATCGGACAGGTAGGCGCGGTCAGCGTCCAGCGTCAGGCCGGCGGCGCGCAGCGGCTTCTCGGCGAGGACCTTGCCGGTGCCGAGGTGGTAGCTGATCAGCGTGCCGGAGGCGTCGAGGGCGAGCACCGTGCTGCCGTCCGCCGGTGACGCGGCCGCCACCAGTTCGCGGCCGGTGGCCGGCACGTACCGCAGGGTGGCCTTGGCGGCGTTCACCGACCAGATGCCGGTGCGGTCCGCCATCGCGGCCTCGTTGCTGCGCGGGCGATAGCCGAACCCGTCCGGTGACACCGGGGTACGCGGGGAGGCCAGCATCGTGGCGGTGAGTTTGTCGCCCTCCTGCTTGATCCGGACGAGGCTGTCCGCACACGCGATGGCGGCGCCGCCCCGCAGGACGGCCCACCCGCGGGGGTGAGCGCAGGGCACGTCGAGAGTGCCGGTCGGCTGGCCCTTCGCGTCCATGGCGACGATCCGGTCGGCCGGCCGCTGCGGATCGTCGCCCACGGCCACGAGGAGCTGTTCGGCGTACGGCACGGCCAGCGGCGTGGAGCTGTTCGAGTCGATCGTGGCCAGTTCGGTGAGCGTGCCGGCCTCGAGTTTGCGTCGGTCGAGGACCGTCACCGTGCCGTCGAGGGTACCGACCGTGGTGTGGGCCTCGAAGCCGGCGATCGTCCGGACCGGTGCGTCGAGCGTCAGCGTGCCGACCGACCGGGACGGCGCCCGGTAGTAGTGGACGTGGTCGGTGTGGTCGACCGTCCACACCCCGGCGTCGACGATCTCGACGGTGCGGTCGCCGTCGTCGACGTAGACGAAACGGCCGTCCTCGGTGAGTCGCTCGGCGTCGACCGACAGCCCGACCTCCTTCTCCGATCCGGTGCCCAGGTCGAGCAGGCGTAACCGTTGGGCGCCGCGGGCCGCGTACGCGATGGCCGACTGCGGCTCGGCCAGTTCCTCGGCGCCTTCCACGTAGCCGTGTGGCGTCTCCTCGACGTCCTGTGGTTGTTGTTTCGTCGAACCGCACGCGGAGACCGCGAGCGTGAGGCCCAGGGCGGCCACGCCGAGGAGCCTTCTGGTGTTGCCGATGATCACAAACTTCCTTCCGGTACCGGGTTGGAGGTGGGCGTGCGGGCCGGCGACCGATGGCGTCGCACCGCGGTCGCGACCCGGGACACGCCGAGGAGGCCGAAGAACAGCAGGACGGCGACGGCCGCGATGGTGGCGCCGGCGGCGGTCGCCGCGTACCAGGAGACCCAGAGGCCGATCACGGTCGCGGCCGAGCCGATGCCGAAGCTGGTGAGCATCACCGCCGGGAGCCGGCGGGCGACGAGCATCGCCGCCGCCGAGGGCGCGATCAGCATCCCGAAGGCGAGCAGCGTGCCGACGACGCTGAAGGCGACCGCCATCGTGATGGTGAGCAGGGCCAGCATGACGGCGTTGGCGATCTCGGGGCGCAGGCCGAGGGTTTGGGCCTTGCGCGGATCGAAGGTGAGCGCCAGGAACGGTCGGTAGCAGACGGCGGAGGCCACCGCGACCACGGCGACCGCGGCGGCGAGCAGCAGCAGGTCGGGCCACCGGATGGCCAGTACGTCGCCGAACAGGAACGCGGTCAGGTCGGTCGCGAAGGACCGCGAGTGCGAGACGACGATCACCCCGACCGAAAGCATCCCCACGAACAGCAGCCCGATGCTGGTGTCGCGCCCGAACTCGCGGCTGTGCCGCAGGGCGTTGACGCCGACCGCCATGGCGAACGCGCTCGCGGCGGCTCCGACGACGAGGTTGCCGCCGACAATCGACGCGATGGCGACACCGGGCAGCATGCCGTGGCTCATCGCCTCGCCGAGGAAGGTCATCCCGCGGGCGATCACCCACACGCCGACCAGGGCACACACCGCGGCCAGCAGGACGCCGCCGATCAGTGAGCGGACGACGAAGGACACGGTGAACGGTTCGAGGAGTGACTCCATCACCAGGTCGACTATAATGCAACTGAAAACCAATATCAGTTGGGGGAGTGTGTTGAGCGCCGAGGTCCTGACCGCCGAGCAGGTGGCCTTCCGGTACGCCGGAGTCCCGGTCCTGCGGGGCGTCAACCTGCGCGTGCAAGCCGCCACCACGGTCGCCGTGACCGGTGCGAACGGCTCCGGCAAGAGCACGCTGCTGCACCTGCTCGCCGGTGTCGAGCAACCGGCCGAGGGCAGTGTCCGGCGCCGGGACGGCTGCCGACTGGCGCTGCTCCCGCAGCGCACCAGCGGCATCGACGCGCTTCCGCTGACCGTGGCCGAGTGCGTGCAGATCGGCCGGTTCAGGCCACGCCGACGCCTGAACCGCGACGACCGCGCCGCCGTGAGCGCGATCATGGAGCGGCTCGACCTCGCCCGCCTGGCCCGGCGACGGCTGCGTGAGCTGTCCGGCGGGCAGCGCCAGCGCACCCTCATCGCCCAGGCTCTTGTCCAGGTCGCCGACATCTACGTGCTGGACGAACCCACCGTCGCACTCGACGCGACGAGCCGGCGACACGTCCACGACCTGCTCGCCGAACGGGTCCGTGCCGGCGCGGCGGTGGTCTTCGCCAGCCACGACGACGCCGACGCCACCCTCGCCGATCGCACGGTGCGGCTCGCCGGCGTCGACGGTTGTTCCGTCACCAACGCCGCTGGGCACGGATCATGAGTTCGAGGGCTCCAGCCTGCTCAACCATGTTCGGGCCAGCCGGGACGGGCGCGGGCGGGGGTGATTGATCGTGTCGATGACGCTCACTCCCGCGCAGGTGGCCCGGTGGCGGCGGGACTGGGAGACGGTGATGCGGCACTACCAACCGGGCCGGGACGAGATTCTCGCCGCCGGTCTCGCCGCGGTCGAGGAGGTTCACGGCCGGCTACCAGAGCGGGTACTTGACGTTGGTGGCGGTCCGGGCACCACCGCCGAGGCGATGCTGCGGCGGTGGCCCGAGGCCGGCGTCACCGTGCTGGATGTCGACCCGGCCCTGCTGGCCTTAAGCGACACCGCGTTGCCGCAGGTGCGTACCGTCCGGGCCGACATCGCCACCGAGCGGTGGCTGGCGGCTGCCGGCGGCCCGTACGACGTGGTGCTGGCGCTGATGACCATGCACTATCTGACGGCGGACCGGGTGCGCGGCTGGTACGCCGAGGCCCGGCAACTGTTGCGCCCGGGTGGACTGCTGCTCGTCGGCGATGCGATGCGGGACGCTTCACCCGTGGTGCCGGCACAGCCGGCAGGCGGCGGAACTGATCCCTGGACGGACTGGTGGTCCGGGCTTGGCGGCGAGCCGGCGATGGCGCCGCTGCTGCGCGAGCGGGCAACCGCCCTGGCCGGCCTCGCCTGCGCGGAGTTCACCGCGCCGGTCGACTGGCACCGGGATGCCGGCTGGCGAGCCGGCTTCGCCGCCGCGATGGTGCTCCACCGGCAGGGAGACCACGTCATGATGGCTTTCCGTCGGCCAACGGAGTGTTGATGATCGAAGGTACGAGGGTGGAGCCTCGCAGGAAGGTGGGACCGGTGATCCGACAGGATCGGCGGCGGCCGTTGCTAGCGGCACGATCGCAAGGAGAAGAGCATCGATGACCAGCAGCGCGCGGACGAACTCGACAGCCGAGGTGTTCGAGGCAGCCGCTTCCAGCTACGACCGCACCGGCGTGTCCTTCTTCGAGCCGTTGGGCGCGGAACTGGTCCGCCGCGCCAGCATCCGGCCGGGTGACCGGATCCTGGACGTCGGCTGCGGACGAGGTGCTGTTCTCTTTCCGGCCGCGACGGCCACCGGACCGACGGGCCACGTCACCGGCATCGACCTCGCGCCGACGATGGTGACACTGACGGCCGAGGACGCCGCGCGGATCGGACTGACCCATGTCGACGTTCGGGTCGGCGACGCCCAGCAGCCCGGCTTCCCGCCGGCGACCTTCGACGTTGTGCTGGCCGGGATGGTCGTCTTCCTGCTACCGGCGCCGGAACAGGCCCTGCGGGCGTACGGGCGGCTGCTACGGCCGGCAGGCAGGTTGGCGGTGAGCACCCTCGGCGCGCAGGACCCGGCCTTCATTGCCGCGATGAATGCCCTGGCCGCGCACCTGCCAGCGGATCAGCCCCGCCCCGCGCCGGCGTCGGACCCGTTCGCCGACGAGCCGGCGATCAGGTCGACCATGACGGCTGCCGGCCTCGACGTCACCGCGATCGGTGAGCACCGGGTGGTGAGCCGCTTTCGCGACGTGGACCACTGGCTGGAGTGGATGTGGTCGCACGGCGGACGGGCGTTGTTACGGCACATTCCGACCGACCGTCTCCCGGCGGCGACCGCCGCCGCGGCGCGGGCACTGGAACACGCCCGCGCCGTCGACGGCGGCCTGTCCCTGACCACCGAGGTGCGGATCACTGTCGCGATGCCGCGGTAATGGCGCCCCACGGCCTCTCAGCCTTCAGCCCTGGGCGCCGACCGATCGCTCCTCCCACGAGAACCCGTCGGGATCGGTGAAGGAGCCTGCGTCACCGATCACAGTGAGTCGGTGCGATCCGGAGCCGTCGTCGCTGACGCCGGCGTTCTTGGCCACCGCATGCCGGGGTTGCAGAGCGACCTTGATGCCGGCGGTCTCGAACTCGACGTACTTGCCTCCGAATCCCTTCGCCACCCGCAGCCCCTGCTCCGCGTAGAAGCGCTTGGCCTCCTTGACGTCCTTCACACCGAGAAGCAGCACCAGATCGTCGTAGCTCAACTCTGCCTGTCCTCGATCCTTCTTTGAGGAGGAGGCGACGGTCCACACCGCTCCGTCGGGCGCACAGAAGGTGCCGCCGTAGCCCCACAGGCTCTTCGAGGGCTCCTTGACGAGATCGGCACCTGCCTCCGTGGCCGCGCGGACGTAGGCGTCAACCTGTGCCGTGCCGGCCGTGACGAGCGACAGGGTGTATCCACGGAACCCGCTGGTGGGCGAGCTCCCACCGGTTAGCTGGACTCGATCAGAAAGTCCCAAGGCCGTGTAGAACGCGCTCCCTGCGTCGACGTCCTCGACCTGGAGGACGACGCTTGTGATAGTGGTGGTCACCTCACTTCTCCTCTCATCCGCACCAGATCGCCCGCCAGGTCGCGCAGCGCATGGCACACCTCGAAGGCGAGCACGTCGCGGTAGAAGGCAAAGGGTGCCTCCGGGTCGGTATGGGGCGAGGTGTTCTCAATCGTGATGTCCATGCGGCTCACGCTAGGTCGCCCGTGCGCGAGCCCGCTTCTCGATTCCTGACCGGCCTGCGACCAACCGCACCACGCGCGCAGGCAGGTCATCGTCACCCAGCGTTGTTCTGGCACGGTACGCACACGAACAGCCGCTCCGCGAAGCTGATCACTTCCCGCTCGGCAGAGGTAAGCATCTGCCGAGAGACAACCGGCTGCCGGCCTGACCGGGTGGGAGCGCGGGTCACGAGGTCGATTCTCGGCCAGCGCCACCCGGCATACCGTGCACCTCGGCCCAGGCAGCCACGAGCCGGTCGACGAGAGCGTCGAGGACGTCGGTGGTGAACGTGTAGGGCACCCGCACGAACCGGTCGTGCGCTCCGGTGATGTCGGCTGACGAACCGGGGACGACCTCGACCCCATGCCGAAGGGCCACCTGGGCGAACGCCCGCGCGTCGACACCCGGCAGTTCCACCCACAGCCCCGTCCCACCCGTCGGCGCACGCCACCGCCACTCAGGAAGACGAGCGGTGAGCGCCGCGCTCAGCCGCTGTCGTCGCTCGTCCGCAAGGGCTGCCTGTCGCGCGACGAGCCGATCCAGTTGTGGCAGCAGCCGCGCGGCGACGGCTTGGTCGAGCACGGGGCTACCGAGGTCAGCCAACGCCTTGAGCCGGGCAATTCGCGCCGCGTTGCCCAGGGACGTACGGATCCAGCCGACCCGCAGTCCGCCCCACACCGCTTTCGACAGCGTGCCGACGGTGAAGACGTCTGTGCCGTGAGCGGCGATCGGTGCCGGATCGGTGCGCAGATCGGTGCTGTCCTCGAGGATGGGCACGCCGTGTCGGCCGGCGATATCGGCGACCTGTCTGCGGCGCGGAGCCGCCATGAGGATGCCGGTCGGATTGTGGTAGGTCGGCATCACGTAGAGCAGTTGCGGTCGTTGTGTCGCCAGGGTCTCCGCCAGGATGTCGAGGCGGATGCCCTCGTCGTCCAACGGCACCGGCAGGACCCGTGCCCCGGCGGCGAGGAAGCTGTCCATCGAACCAGGCCAACCAGGCGCCTCCACCACGACACTGGTGCCTCGCGACAACAACAGCTGGCCGACCAGACTGATCGCCTGGGTGGCGCCCGTGGTCACCACGATCTGGTCCGCGCTCGTCGTCACGCCGGCCTTCGTGTAACGGTCTGCGAGAAGTTGGCGGAGCGCGGGCAACCCTCGCGGGTGGTACCCGGCGTCATCGAGGAGATGCGGCAGGTCGGCCGCCACGACGTCGCGCATTGCGGCGGCGACGGCGGGTAGCCCCGGTTCGGCGGCCCGCGCCAGCGAGATGATCTCGCTGGGGCCGTCGACGAGTCGTTGGACGATCGGTGTCGCCGTACCACCGCGTACCCGACCGGTGCGGGCCCGGGCTGTGCCCGGCCGCACGGTTGTGCCGCTACCCTGCCGCCTGAGCAGGGTCCTGCTGTCGCTCAGTTCGTCATAGGCGGCGACGACGGTGGCTCGGCTGACGGCGAGCGACCTCGCCAGGTCACGTTCCGACGGCAACCGATCGCGACCCGCAAGCTCCCCGGTGTCGACGGCTGCCCCGATCGCCGCCGCGAGCCGCCGGTACAGCGGGCCGGGACGGGCACTCCAGTCACCCAGTATGTCGAGAAGTCCGGCGGCGTCCCAAACTCGGTCCAATTTCCCCTCCAATGGCTCGGGTCCGCGGCTGCCGGCCAGCCAAGACTAGCGGCATGAACGACGACGTACGGCTGCGCGCGATCTGCGCGCTCACCATGGCCCGGGCCCGCGACGAGGCGGGACGGCACGAGTACGACGGTGTCGTGCAGGATCTGTCACCGGACGGGGTGCGGCGCGGTCTGGCCGCGCTCGGACCCGGCGGCGATCCCACTGGCGACTGGCACGACGCCGCACAGCTCGCCGCGGCGGAGGACGCCCTGCGCGTCCGATTCGGCGAGTTGCAGCTCCATCGCAGCGATCCCGACATCCATATCGCCAACCTCGACCCCAGCTGCTATGACCGGCCCTACGCGGCCGCCGACGACCGGGCCGCCGCCCGACGCGCGCACGTGCGGGCCTGGCCGGACGCGGTGGACGCGGCGATCGAGGCCCTGGATCGTCTACCCGGCGAGGTCGCGACGTCCGCGCTCGGTGCTGCGCGGGGCCTGTACGCGTACGCCGACGAGGACCGGGCCGCCCGGTCGGCTCTCGACCGGCTGGTGGCGCACCTACAAGAAGCGACCGGCCCGCTGACCCCGATGGGCGACACCGCGCTCGGCCGGTTGCTGGGGGCGGCCGAGGCGCTGCCGGTGAACCTGACCGCGCTCGCGGCCCGCGCCGACGCCGACATCGAGTACTGGACTGACCGGCTTGTCGATGCCTGCCTGCGGGTCGATGCCCACGCACCGGTGCACAAGACGATGGAGGCACTACTGGACGATCACCCCGACGCCGGCGGGGTCGTTCCCCTGGCCACCGAGCTGGTCGATGAGGTCCGCCGCTGGACGGCCGAGCGTGACCTCGTGCCGTACGACGACGGTGAATGTCTGGTCGGCGAGACTCCGCTGACGATGCGGTGGCAGGTGGCGACGATGTCGGGCGCCGCACCGGAGGAGCCCGACGGGCCGTCCTGGTTTCGGGTCAGCCCTCCCGATCCCGCATGGTCGGTCCCGCGGCAACAGCAGTGGCTCAGCCAGTATCACCGGGCAGGGTTGGCCAACATCGCCATCCACGAGGTGAGTCCAGGCCATTTCGCGCACGGCAGGGCGCGTCGCCGCGCCGCGACCGTGGTACGCCGCACCCTGGTGTCCGACGGATTCACCGAGGGTTGGGGCCACTACGCTGAACAACTGGCACTCGAAGAAGGCTTCCGCGCCGATGATCCGGCGTACGAGGTCGCGGTGGCCCGTGACGCATTGCTGCGCCTGACCCGACTCGCGTGTGTGATCGGCCTGCACACCGGTGCGATGACGCTCACCGACGCGACACATCGGTTCGCCACCGATGCGTACCTTGGCGATCAGGCGGCTGTCGTGGCCGCGCAGCGAGTCATGCGCGACCCCACGACGATCTCCTACGCCTGGGGTCGACTTGTCCTGCTCGACCTGCGCGAACAGGCACGACGCCGGTGGGGTGCCGCCTTCTCGCTGCGACGGTTCCACCGAGCGGTGCTCGAGTTGGGCGCACCACCGCTCGGACTGCTCGACACCGTGTTCGCCCTGGCGCGCGAGGGTCGTGCACCGGGGGAGAGGGCGTGACGGTCACCGGCTGGGTTTCCTTCATCGCGGCGACGGTGATACTGGTGGCCCTGCCCGGGCCGAACATGCTGTTGATCACCACGCAGGCCGCTGAGCACGGTGGGCGAGCCGGGCTCCTGTCGGCACTGGGCGTGGAGACGGCCACCCTCGTGCACATAGCGGTGGCGGTCCTCGGCGGCGCTAGTCTGATCACGGCGTCACCGGCCGCGTCCACAGCGGTACGCCTGCTCGGCGCCGGTTATCTGCTCTATCTCGGCGTGCAGGCGTTGTCGCGCCTGCGGCAGGGCACGGCGAGTAACGTCGACCGACCGCCGCCCCGGCTGTTTCGGGCGTTTCGCCACGGCATGCTGGTGAACCTGCTCAACCCGAAGGTCACGCTGTTCTTCGTGGCGTTCCTACCGCAGTTCGTGCCGCCGGACCTGAGCGTTGCGGCGACCCGGCTACATCTGATCATGCTGGGTGCCGGGTTCTTCGTCGTGGCTCTCGCCATGGATCTCGGCTACGTACTGGCCGGCGCCCGGCTTCATCTGAGCAGACTCTCCAGCAAGTCCGGATACTCGGCGCGTTGGCTGGATCTGATCGCCGGGGCCGTCTATCTGGCGCTGGGGGGATGGGCCGCCGGGAGCGCGTACTGGTGAGGAGTCCACAGTGGAACACGTACCCCGCGCCGAAGGCCGGGGTCCCCGGCCGTCAGCGCTGCCAAACGCAGTGGCCTAGCAGGTGATGGGCGGCAGACTGGCGAGCATGTCGTTGCGTACCCAGCCCAAAGTGCCGGTGGTCTCGTTGTGGACGTGCGTCCAGCCCGCCTTCTGGCAGTCCAGCCGAACCACATGGGAGGGGTAGCCGAGGCCGAGCGACGTGCAGCTGGTGCTGGGGCCGGTGCGAATGTTCGCCCCGGCGACGGCGAAGTGATAGCCCTTGGCCCCCCACGTGCGCCAGTTGTTGTCGGGACAGCTGGCCGTGGTGCCCGCAGATGCCGCGGTGCCCGGCATGACGGCTCCGGTGGCCGCAGCCGCTGCGAGCGCGAGTGCGGCAGGAACAGTTCTCAATCGCATGCGATTGTCCTTTCGATTCGACGAGAGCTCCGACTGTTGGACAGCACAGCAGGAGGCGATGTCGCATCGGCAACTGTTGGGCTTCACCGCGGCGTCTGAGCAGGCGTCGGCCGGGGTGGCGTGTCTGCGCTGTGTGATTCCGGTGTCCCGCCGTCAGAGGTTTGATCAGCCGCATCTCGTCATGCGATGTTGCGGGAACGACGGAATCGAGAGGTGGAGAACGAATGCCGACGAAGCTCAATCAGCCCGCCGCGCTGGGGGCGGATTCCGCGTGGAATCCGCCCCCGGTTGCTCACTGTTGGCAGCCACGTGGTCGCCGGGAAGGCGCCCGGGGCGTCTGCCGTTGCCGACTCCAGGCAACCACTGCTCCGGGCCGATGCCGTCGCCGGTGTTGACGGCCTCCTGGTGCAGGAATCAGGTTGACGCGGTGCGGCGTAGGTAGTTGGTGAGCAGGGTGCTGTCTCCGTACACCGTCGCTTCGCTGAGCGTCCATCCGGTCTTGTCCGGCGTCTCTGCCCAGAGTCGGCGGCCGTGGCCGAGGATGAGCGGTGAGGTCATGAGGTGGATCTCATCGATGAGGTCGAGGGCGAGGAGGCTCTGGGCGAGTTGGATGCTTCCGGCCACGGAGATCTCACCGTCGACCTCCTGCTTGAGTCGGGTCACGTCCTGTGCCAGGTCGCCGCTGAGCACGGTCGTGCCTGCCCACGTGGGGTCGGTGAGGGTACGGGAGACGACGTACTTGGGCATGGTGTTGTACTTGTCGGCAAGCTCGCCCTCGAACTGGGGCCAGGCCGCGGCGAAGCCCTCGTAGGTCTTGCGTCCCAGGAGGAGCGCCGTGGCCTGAAGCGCTTCGGTCTCTTTGTACCGTTCGCCGTCGCCGCGGTCGAACTCGAAGGTCCAGTTCGGGTACTTGAAGTCTTCTCCGCCGGGTGCTTCTACGACGCCGTCGATGGAGATGAACTCGGTGAGAACAATCTTCCCCATGTCAGTTCTCCTTGATGAATGCGCGCAGCGCGGCGGCCAGCACGTCGGCGGTGGTCGAGTGCTGCTCGCCGGGAACCGGCACGAGGGTCGAGGTGGGCAGGTGCGCGGCGATGGCACGGGATCCTGCGGCCAGGGCTGGCCAGGTATCGTTGCCATGCATCACCAGGACCGGGATGTCGATGCGCTTCCACAGCTCGGGGCGCAGCGGCTTGCCGGAGAGGGTGTCGCCGACCTGACGGGCGTCGTAGGCGATGGTGGGGGCGATGGCCTCGAGTCCTGCCCAGAAGTCCTCCTCGCGCATCCCGGCGACTGCCTCTTCGGGCATCATGACCGCGGCGGTCATGAACAGGGCGACCGCATCACCCGGGCGGCCGTCGGCGATGGCTGCGTCGAGGCGCTCGACATAGTCGTCGGGTAGCGGGGGGCGGGCGTCGCCGACGGCCGCGTTCGGCTCGAACAACGCGAGACGCGTGATCGGCACTCCGTCATGGGCGGCGTTGAGCGCGAGATTGCCGCCAGAGGACCAGCCGAACACGGTTGCCGGACGCCCCTGGCCGGCCTGCTCGATGATCGCCTCAAGGTCCTCGAACTCGCGCTCGACGACGTAGGGCGCGGTGTCGCTGCTCTCGCCACGACCACGCCGGTCGTAGTTGATGACCAAGAACTCGTCGGCGAGCAGTTCCGCCGTCTCCTGGTTCAAAGGGTTCGTGGCGCGATAGGCGGTCGCGCCGTCGATGATGACGATCGGGTCGCCGGCACCCCACGCCGTGTAGGCGATGGTAGTGCCGTCGGCAGAGGTAACGGTGCCTTCGAACATTCGAGTGGCCTTTCATAGTGTGCGCGGTGACAGCCACCGCTCAGTACAGTGCTTCGGCACGCGAGGACGCGCCCCGCCTCGGAGTTTCCCTGCGAACGATTCGCCGCAGCTGCCGATCAGCCTCGCAAGGCATCCACGCACCGGGGCAGATGACGATGTCGTCGATCAGCGATGACATCTGTCATAAGGGATCGGTGGGGCCGCTCGGACACGCCCGCCGATGTGATGCGCAGGGTTCGTGTCCAACCCGTCGCCGCGCCCACGTCCGAATCCTGAGAGACCGTCGGCGGTCTGCCGTCACGCCGTCACCATGGTGCCACTTCCGGCGGACCGGAAGAGGTCATACCTTCCGCTCCACCTCGCGAACATCCACACCGGAGCTAACGACCCACCGAACCCCCAGCCCACGACCTATACAAAAATATGACAAAGTACTACTAGTCGGCGGTGGCGAAGCGTTCGACGTGGTCGATGGTGCCGACGACGAGGATGAGGTCGCCGTAGGCGAGGACGGTGTCGGGGGTGGCGTAGGTGAAGGTGGGGGGTTTACCGCCCGGTAGGGCTGCCTGGGGTTTGACGGCCACGACGGTCACTCCCCATCTGCTGCGGACGCGGGACTCGCGTAGCGGTGTGCCGACGATGTCGCGGGGTGGGGTGGTCTTGATGACGGCGAAGTCGGCGTCGACCTCGACGTAGTCCAGGATGCGTCCGGAGAGCAGGTGGGCGACGCGTTCGCCCATGTCGTGCTCGGGCGCGACGACGTGGTGGGCGCCGACGCGGCTGAGGATGTTGCCGTGTTGGCCGCTGACGGCTTTGGCCCAGATGTCGGGGATACCGAGTTCGGACAGCAGGCTGGTGGTGAGGATGCTGGCCTGGATGTCGGTGCCGATGGCCACCACGGCGCGGTGGAAGTCGGCGACGCCGAGTTGCCGGAGTGCTTCGATGTCGGTGGAGTCGGCGGTGATGACGTGCGGCAACTGTCCGGAGAGGGCCTGGACAGCCTTCGGACGGTGGTCTAGGCCGAGGACCTCGGTGCCCCGGTTCACGAGTTCCAGGGCCAGGGCGGTGCCGAACCGGCCCAGCCCGATGACGACGACGGGTTCCGTGCGTGTCTCAGCCAACGATCGTCCTTTCCTCGGGTAGTTCGAAGCGGCGGTTGCGGTCACGCAGCGCCAGCGCGGATGCCAGGGTCAGTGGACCGACGCGGCCGGCGAACATCAGCACCACCAGGAGCAGGTCGGCCCCTGGTGGCAGGGCCGCGGTGATGCCGGTGGACAGGCCGACGGTGGCGAACGCGGACACCGCCTCGAACAGCACGACGTCGAGCCGGTGCGGGGTGATGGCCAGCAGCGCGAAGGTGGCGGTGACCACGGCACCGACACCGAGCAGGGCGACGGCGAGGGCCTGGCGCTGGTTGCTGGCCGGGATGCGCCGCCGGCCGACGTTGACGTGGGTCTCGCCGCGCATCTCGGACCAGAGCACGAAGGCGAGCAGCCCGAAGGTGGTGACCTTGATGCCGCCGGCGGTGCCGGCGCTGCCGCCGCCGATGAACATCAGCACGTCGCTGGCGAGCAGGCTCTCCGGTCGCATCCCGCCGATGTCGACGCTGTTGAATCCGGCGGTGCGGGTCATGGTGGAGGCGAAGAACCCGGCCAGCAGCTTCTCCCAGCCGCCGAGCGGGCCGAGGGTGCGCGGGTTGGAGAACTCGGCGAGGGTGAGTACGGCGGTGCCGAGTACGAGCAACGCGCCGGTCAGGGCCAGGGTGATGCGGGTCAGCACCGACCACAGCGCCGGGCGACGCCAGCACCTGAGCAGTTCGAACACGACGGGGAAGCCCAGCCCGCCGAGGATGACCGCGGCTGCGATGGTCAGGCAGATCCAGGGATCGGTGACGTAGCCGACGAGGCTGTCGGCGTTTGTGGAGAAGCCGGCGTTGTTGAACGCCGACACCGCGTGGAACACCCCGTCGTACACCGCCTCGCCGAATGGTTCGTCGTAGGCGGTGGCGAACCGGGCGGTCAGCACCACCGCGACGACGGCTTCGCTGGCCAGGCTGAACAGCACGATCCGGCGGACCACCGCGCGGACGTCGGTGAGGTCGAGACTCTTCGTCTCGGCCTGGGCCAGGAACCGGGCGCGCAGGCCGAGCCGGCGGGACAGCAGGATGGTGAACAGCGTCGCCAGGGTCATGATCCCCAGCCCACCGGCCTGGATGAGCAGCAAGATCACCGCCTGTCCGAAACCGGACCAGTGGCTGCCGGTGTCGACGGTGACCAGCCCGGTCACACAGACTGCGGAGGTCGCGGTGAACAGGGCATCCACCAGGCCGGTCCGCTCGCCGGAGCGGGTGGCTACGGGCAGCGACAGCAGACCGGTGCCTACTGTCACCGCCGTACCGAAGCCGACAGCGATCACCTGCGCGGGATGCCGCAGCCGGTTGCTCCGCCGCTGCCACGCCGGTGCGCGGCGGGTCACGCGCCACCGGCATCATGACGGCGATCATCCGCGGTGCGCGCCCTCGGTGTGGTGCGCTGGCCGGTCCGGGTCATGAACCGCATGCTCTCACGATCCTGGCGTTGACCGGGTCGGACGTCGCAGCCCACAGTTACCGCGTGGACCTGCCACGCGCCGCCTATTGCCGCAGTGGGACCAGACCGATGGGGCTTATTCCTCAGGTTGGGCGGACCCGCCCTTCCGTTCACCCTGTCGCGCTATCTGCCGTACCTGTTGATTCGCCTCGTTCACCGAGCAGCCGGTGGCCCGCACCAGGTCACTGGCGGTCACTCGAACCTGGGTGGCGACGGAGGCGGCGAAGTTCTGCAATCCGGCACCGACGGCCCTACCGGCCTCGTCGGCCGCCCGTAGGGCGTGCCGTCGGGTCCCGTCGTGGCCGGCGTCGGTCCGCACCTCCCGCTGCAACTGCCGTACGGAGTCCGCGAGCGCCGCCACGGCGTCGGGGAGGTGATCTGGAATCCTCTCCCCGTACTCCACCGTCGTCGCCGACTGTCGCGCGAGGTCCTGGCTGTCGGCGACGACGCGGGTCAGGTGCGTGACGCCGTGGGCGTACCGCTGGTAGTGCTGCCGCCAGTGCCACCGCGCCGGCGCGACCGTCACCACCTCCTCGGCGCCGCTGAGCGCATCGCGGAGTCGCTCCACGTCCGGTCTCATGGCGCGCAGGCCGTCCATCGCCCGCACGGCACGATCCGCATCCCTCGTCCGCAGTGCCGCCTCCGTCTCACCGAGGTGGACAGCGAGCGCGTCGAAGACCGGCGATGCCGCCCGGCGCATGACGCGCATGGGGTGCAGCGGCAGCAGCAACGCCACCACCAGCAGACCGACCAGGCTCCCGGTCACCGCGTCTACGATCCTGGGCAGTTCCAGGTTCTGCTGACTGGAGGAGAGCGTGGCGATCAGCACCGCCGTACCGCCCACCTGGCTTACCACGGTGCCGCCCCGACCGGCGAGCCCGAGGGCCACCCCGATGGCCAGGGCGACGATGACGCCCGTCTGCCACGGGCCGGTGCCGATGATCAGGACCAGCCCGTCGCCGATGACGATGCCCAGACCCACCCCGACCAGCAGTTCCACGGTGCGGCGGGTGCGCTGGCCGATCGCCGCGGCGATCGTGCCCACCGCGGCTGTCGGTGCGAAGACCGGGTTCGGGTTGCCCAACACGTTGAACGCCAGCCACCAGGACAGCGCCGCCGCCAGACCGGCCTGCGCCGCGATCAGCATGATGATCTCCAACTGACGTTGCCGCAACCGGGCCGCCCGGCTGGTCCGACCACGGGTCCCGGTCAGCAGGCGCCCGACCCGGCGGGCCAGTACCACCAGCGGCGCCGGGCTGCCCCGTTTCGGTGGCCGAATCGTCACGCCCGCGACTACCCGTCAGGCCCGTGCCGAATCGTGGCGTCCGGCCTCGTGCTGGAAGCCGGCTCGTCACCAGGGTGTGTCGACGACAGGTGGTGCCCGTTCACGCTCCGGTGCGGCCCGAGGCCCGGTGCGGCAAGTCGAGCGGTACCAGCCGGACCACCTGGGTAGGTCCCGGGAATGGTGCTGAAGAATCCCGGGGACCTGCTACGTCTGCTCGTCGTCGCGGTGCTGGTCTACCCGGCACTCGTGGTGATCCTGCGGGTTTCCGGCAAGCGGACGCTGTCCAAGCTCAACGCGTTCGACCTCGTGGTCACGGTGGCGTTGGGTTCGACCCTTGCGACGATCCTGCTGTCCCGGGACGTCTCCCTGGCCGAGGGGGCCCTCGCGCTGGCCCTGCTGGTGGGACTGCAGTACCTCGTCGCCGTGCTCGCGGTCCGATGGCCGCCGTCGCAGCGGCTGCTCAAGTCCCAGCCGACTCTGCAACAGCCTCACCGACGTACGCGACGAGCAGCGGTAGTCGGGCCTCCCGGTGCCGGCGCCCGGCCGCCGGCTACCGGCCGGTCGACCGGTCGACCACACCAGGGACCGACTCGCCGCCCGGGAAGGCCCGTCGTGCGATGCCACCTCGTTTCTGCGGGTGCGCACGCTTCCCGGCTGAGCGACCACATCAGCATCGGCTCACCCAACGGCAGCGGATCATCCGGACCGGCGGCTAGGCGCCCGATTTGCCAGTTTCACCCCGTCTTGCCGTAACTGGTGGATCAACGCTATGCCCGAGGTCGGCCTGCCGAATCCGGTTCGTGCCATCCCGCCGTCACCACAACCCGGCGTTTCCGAGACTCCGCCGTCGCAGCCTGCCTATCGTGGAGATGACGGCCCCGCATCGGCCGGCCACCCGGCGAGGACGATGGGCAAGCAGCATGGAGCGGTTCCTGGAGGCCCTCTGGGACACGAGCAGCGTGAGCGGTCGCCTCGTGACCAGTCTCGTGTTAGCTGTGCTGGCCGTCGCCATCGCGATGCTCGCCGGCCGCCTAGCCACCTTGCGGGTGAAGGACACCACCAACCGCTACTACCTGCGCAAGGCGGTGCACTACCTGACCGTGGTGGCCTTGCTGTTCGCGTTGGCCCTGCTGTGGCGCCCGTTCGCCGGTCGGATCGGTGTGGTCGTCGGACTGCTCGCAGCCGGTCTCGCGCTGGCTCTGCAGGAGGTCCTCGGTGCGCTCGCCGGGTGGATCAGCATCCTGACCGGTCGGCAGTTCCGCGTCGGTGACCGGATCCAGATGTGCGGGGTACGCGGTGACGTCCTGGACATCACCCCACTGCGCACCCGCGTCCTCGAAAGCGGCTCCTCCTCCGATCCGGAATCCTGGATCCGCGGCCGCCAGTACACCGGGCGGGTGGTCTCCCTGTCGAACCGCTTCGTGTTCACCGCGCCGGTGTTCAACAGCAGCACTGTGCTGGACCACCTGTGGGAAGAGCTGAGCCTGCCGGTCCCTTACGAGGCGGACTGGCACCTGGCGGAGCGGATCCTGTGCGAGGAGGCGGAGAGCATCTCGTCGACGGTCGAGGCACGGCGCGCCATCGAGCAGATGCGCCACCGCTACCCGGTCGCCGACGCGGAGGTGGACCCCCGGGTCTTCGTCCGGGCCACCCCCAACTGGGTCGAGCTGTCCGCCCGGTTTGTGGTGCCGGTGCGCGCCGCCCGGCAGGTCAAGGACCAGGTAACCCGGCGGGTGTTGGACCGCTTCACCGAGAGCGGCATCCGGGTGGCGTCATTGACGCAGGACATCACCATCCACCCACCCCAGGCAACGAAGGCGGTTGCCGCCGCTCGGGCCGATGGCCGTTGACGAGGACGCGGGATGAGCCGCCCTCGCAGCGTGTCCGCACGGCTGGCCGAGATACGGGAGAGCTTCTGGTTGGTGCCGGCGATCTTCTCGATCGGCGCGGTGGCGGTGGCGATCGGGCTGTCGGCACTGGAACTGCAACTGGATCTGCCGTTCGGGGGGATCGTGCCGAGCGGACCCGCCGGCGCCCGGTCCCTGCTGTCCTCGATCATCACGGCGATGATCTCCTTCACCGCACTGGTCTTCTCCATCACGGTCGTGGCCCTGCAACTGGCCAGCAGCCAGTACTCCCCACGGGTCCTGCGGACCTTCCTGCAGGACCGCATCATCCAGGCGACCCTCGGTACGTTCGTCGCCACGTTCCTGTTCGCGATGGTGGTGCTCGCCGCGCTGCCGGCGCGGGAGGAGCAGCGGCTGCCGGAGCTGTCCCTCGCCGTGTCGATAGCCCTCGTCCTGGCCAGCAGCGCCACCTTTATCTACTATCTGCACCACATCACCACAGTCATGCGGGTGTCCCACATCATCGGCTCCATCGGCGCGCAGACCCGACGGTCGATCGCCCGTCTCCCTCCACCCGGCGAGCCGCCGGCGGTGCCCGGCGGCGTGGCACAGACCCTGTCGGCCACGCAGCCCGGCATGATCAGCCATGTCGATCTCACCATGCTCGGGCGCCTGGCCCGCGAGCACGACTGCGCCATCACCGTGATCCCCATACCGGGCGACTTCGTCGTCGCCGGAGCACCGCTGCTGCTTGTACACCGAACGGCCGGTGGTACACCTCGCCCGCTCCCGGCAGAGGCAGCCGAGCAGTCCGTGACCATCGGCGTGGAACGCGTCCCCGGGCAGGACCTCGGCTTCGGCTTCCGGCAACTGGCCGACATCGCCGAACGCGCGCTGTCCCCGGCCGTCAACGACCTCACCACCGCCGTACGGGCCGTGCAGGAGGCGCACGACCTCCTCCGCCGACTCGCGACCCGCCCCGACCCCACCCACGCCGTCCGCGATGAGGACGGCACGGTCCGCGTCCGGATGAGCGGCATCTCGTACGACACCCTCCTAGCTACGATCATCGACGACATCCGCCTCGTCGCCACTCAGCAGCCTCGCGTCATGCGACTGCTGGACGCGGTCGTCCGAGACCTGGCGACCGTTGCGATCCCCGTCCACCGAGGGGAGATCGAGCGGCGGCTACCGTCACCCGCCAACAGCCAACGCGTTGGGTGATCATGGTTGTCGAGCAGCTTGTCGTAGTTGACGGCGGCTTCTCGGTCGCACAGGCTCGATCACGAGCCCGACCTGCCCACTGAGCCGGCGGCGGGCTCCCGCTCCCAGGCCGCTCGTGACCCATACCAACGACTGAGGACCAGGTGTTGGTCAACCCTGGCCGAGCAGTGCGGCGATCAGGTCGATCGCTGGTTGGCTCCCAGTTCGTCGCGCACTGTGATCCACCGCCGGGCGAACTCATAGGAGGTGATAGGCGTCGGCGTGGGTTCGGCGTCGGGTGGCAGGGGAGCCTCCGGCGCGACGCCGTAGATCGCCTCGATATAGCCGCAGCACGCCTGTGTCAAGGCGCTCAATGCGATAGATCGGACGCTCGCCTGGATCCTGCACGCGACCGAGGGTAGCTGCGGTTCGATGCATCACCGGATCGAGGTTCAGCGCCAGCGGTCCTCACGGAGTCCGGCATCGATGTGGTCGACAGCGGGACATCGGCACCGGCAGGATGAACGTGCTCGGTCTCGTTCAGCTTGTGCACCGTGGCCGGAGTCCCGATCACCCACGACGGTGCGACGACACCGATCGCGGGCCGCCTCGTCGACGGCCATGACCACGAAGTGCTGCACCTCGCCGACGAGCCGGGCCGCCAGCCACAGGTCCAGGTCGTTCAGGTCGGTGATGGGAGGCAGGGACGCATCGGCCCACGCCTCGGACCGAGGAGCGTCGAGCACGCCGCCGACCTCGGCAGGGTTCGACCTTGTCACTCTCGTCCAAGAGCAGGTGGACACCCAGGATCAGGGAAGTGGCCGGCCGCGGTCGTCGAGCATCCGCGTGTCGTTCGGGGATGGCGATCTCGTACTTGACACTCTATCGAGTATAGAGGACTCTGGTGCCGGAGCCGCCAGAAGCGCGTGACCTGCGCGGATAGGCGGTCCAGGCCATCCCAGGCAGGGGGTTCCATGCCGAAACTGATCACGCTGGATGAGACGAGCGCTCTGGAGCACTTCTTCGGCGAGGGCTGGACCGATGGTCTTCCTGTCACGCTTCCGACCCCCGAGCGGGTGACCGAGATGATCGGCGACTCCGGCTACGACCCCTCGGACGTGCTCGGTGGGATCGCCGTACGGCAGGTCGACGTGACCGCCGAGGACGCGGCCGTCGCCGCCGTGATGGCCGGTTGCCGACCGGTGCACTATCCGCTCGTGGTCGCCGCCGTGTCGGCGATGCTGGACCCCCGGTTCAACCTTGCCGCCGTGCTCACCAGCACCGGAGGCGCGGCCATTGTCGTGCTCGTCAGCGGCCCGATGGCGCAGACCGCGGGGATGAACGCCCGGGGCAACGCGTTCGGTCCCGGCAACCGGGCCAACCTGACAATCGGACGGGCGCTGCGGCTGCTCTGTATCAACGTTCTGGGTAGCCGGCCGGGGGAGACCGACCTGTCCTCGTTCGGGCACCCGGGCCGGTTGTCGTTCTGTTTCGCGGAGGATCCGCCGCGCGGCTGGGACCCGATCCGGGTCGACCTCGGTTATACCGGGGAGGACACCACGGTCACGGTCCTGCCCGGAGAGTCGCCGCGGCAGGTGGCGAACCACCTCACCGACGACCCCGAAGCGATCCTGCGGACCATCGCCTCAGCGCTCGCGGGTCCGTGGCACTTCCCGGTGGGCAAGGGCTTCCAGGCGTATGTCGTGCTGGGCCCGGAGCATGCTGACGCGGTGATCGGCGCCGGCTGGAGTCGTCGCGACGTGCAGGTGTTCCTGTATGAGGCCAGCCGTGTGACGCAGGACGACATCACCCGTTGGGGCGTGCTGATCGAGACCGGGGGCCTGCACGACATGACCCCGGGACCGGACGGCAAGCTGCCGTCGCTGGCCACGGTCGACGACGTTCTGGTGGTCACCGCTGGTGGCGCCGGTCCGGGCTGGTCGGCGGTCATTCCCTGCTGGGGTACGAAGCACCAGCGGGCGCACATCGTGACCCGCCGGGTCAGACCGCCGGGGGAGGAGTTGCCGGAGTGTGGACCGGACGGTTGCTCCATCGCCCACCGGCACACCCACCGGCCGCGCCAGGAGGCTCGCAGATGACCGACATCGTCGTGCACTGTCCCGTGCCGGATCGGCCGGTGGCCGGCTCGCGGCCGGTCGCGTCGCGCCGCGTCGTTCCCGTCGGTGGTGGGCGGCTGGTGCTGGTGGACAACGGAAAACCGAGGGCCAAGGAACTGTTGCGGTTGCTGGGCGATGCCCTGGCTCAGCGGCTGGACCTGGCCGAGGTGGTGCTCGTGTCGAAGGCGTCGACCGCTGTTCCGCTCAGTGACGACGAGGCGGCCGGGCTCGCCGCCGCCTACGACCTGGTCCTCACCGGGCTCGGTGACTGCGGCGCGTGCAGCTCGGGCAGCGTGGAGGACGCGTTGGCGATGGAGTCGCTAGGGGTTCCCGCCGTGGCGGTGGTCAGTGAGCCGTTCCAGGGACTGGCGGCAGCCGTCTGTCGGCGGATGGGCTTCCCGGGCCAGCATTTCGTGGTGGTCCGGCACCCGGTGTCCACGCTGGACGACAAGCGGCTGGCGGCCCTTGCCGACGACACCGTCGATTCCGTCGTGACCCAGCTCGCTGGCAGTCCCACCGCCGGCTGACCAACCCGTCCCGGGGATGGTCGCCAGACCAGGCCCCATAAGTAGATAGACTATAGAGTTGGAGAAGGAAGTCATGGGCCCACTGGCCGGGGTACGCGTCGCGGACTTCAGCGTGCGCTCGACTCCGGCCGCCCTGGCCACGATGCTGCTCACCGACCTCGGCGCTGACGTGCTCCGGATCCAGCCACCTGCCGGCGACCCGCTGGGCGCGCTGCCGGGGACCGCCGTCTGGTGGAGCGGACAGCGGATCGTCAGCCGGCGCGACGCCCCGCCCGCGTCCACGTTCGACGTGCTGATCGACACCCCGCACGCCCGGCACGACCCACCGGAGTGGAACGATCGGCCGTCCCGGCAGGTGCGGGCATTGATCACCGCCGCACCCTGGTCACCGGTCGACGCTGCGGGGCCGACCGGCAGCACAGCCGTCTACGGCGAACTCGCCGAGGCCCACTGGGGGCTGCTGCACCTGCAGGACGGAGTCCGGCCCGGGCCGGTCTTCCTCGGCTGGCCGCACGCCGACTTCGGCGCGGGCTGGCTGGCCGCCATCGGCATCATCGCGGCGCTCTACGAACGGGAGCGGTCCGGTCTCGGCCAGGTGGTCACCACCTCGCTCGTCGACGGACTCGCCATCCACAGCACCTCCCGCTGGATCGGCGGCGACCGGCTCGACCGGCTCGACCAGCCCCGCAGCACGATCGGCCGGGTGGGCGACGAGCGCGCGATCATCTCGCTCTTCCAGTGCGCCGACGAAGGATGGATCCAGGTACACACCGGACCACGCGGCGCCTTCGACCGGTTGATGGCCCTGCTCGACCTGGCCGACCTGGTGCCGCCGGCCGCCGGCGCCGGGCTGTTCGGCCGACCGCTCCCGACCGAGCTGGCGGACAGGATGTGGGATCGGGTCACGGCCGCGTTCCGTGGCAGGCCGGCACGGGACTGGGTCGATCTGCTCTCCGCCGCCGACATCTGCGTGATGCCGATCCTGGCCCCCGGCGAGGCGCTCGGCCTGGCGCAGGTGCGGGCCAACGAGTTGGCCACCACCGACGACGAGGGAATCGAACGGCTGCACCGCTGGGCGCTGTTCGACCGAACCCCGATCCGGCCGGCCGCCGGTTCCGCCTTATCACCGGTCGCCGTGCCCGATGCGTCGTCGAAGGCGACGCCGAGCCACTCTCCGCCCAGAGTGACCGGGGGCAGTCATCCGGCTGACCCCGAACACGCCGCCCATTCGGGACCGCTGGCCGGTGTGACCGTACTCGACCTGGGCATCTTCATGGCCGGCCCGTTCACCGCCCGGATCCTGGCCGACCTGGGAGCCCGGGTGATCAAGGTGGAGGAGCCGGCCGGCGATCCGATGCGACACCCGCTCGGCGCGTTCTCCGGGGTGCAGCGGGGCAAGGAGAGCATCGCGCTCGACCTGAAGTCGGACACCGGCAGGGCCACCATGGGCCGGCTGCTCGATACCGCCGACGTGCTGGTCAGCAACCTGCGACAGGGCGCACTGGCGAGGCTCGGCCTCGACCCCGCCACGGCCGCCGCGCGCAACGACCGCCTCGTCTACTGCCACACCACCGGGTACGGCAACCGGGGCCCGTGGCGGAACCTGCCCGCGTTCGAACCGCTGCACTCGGCGGTCTGCGGGCTGCTCGACCGGGCCGGCGGCCCCGACAACCCGCCCGCCCACTACCTGTCCCACATGGATTTCGGCTGCGGCCTCACCGCCGCCACCGCGATCATCGCGGCGCTCTACGAACGGGAACGCTCCGGCGTCGGGCAGCACCTGGAAGTGCCGCAACTCGCCGCCGGTCTGGTCGCGATGTCTGATGTGCACCGCCGCGACGGCGTCACGTACGACTCCTTCACCCTCGACCCGGAGCTGCGCGGACACGCCCCGACCAACGGCCTCTACCGACTCGCCGACGGCTGGATCGTGATCGCCTGCGGCGACGACATCGAGTGGAACGGGCTGCGTGCCGCGCTCGACCTGGCCGCCGTCGACTGGCCGGCCTACGCAACCGCGCGGCTCACCGGGCGCGGGGCGGCACCCGCCGATGCGATCCAGTCCCGGTTGACCGGGCTCACCGCCGCGGCGGCCGGACCGTTGCTCGACACGCACCGGGTGCCGTGGGCGCTGCCTCGGCCGGTCGAGTCGGCCCGAGTCGACCGGGAGCCCGGCCTCACCGGCCCAGGAATCGTCGTGGCGACCACACATCCGACGGCCGGTGAGATCTTCGAGGTCGGCCACACCATCCGGTTCTCCCGCACCGTGGCGTACCACCGCCGCCCGGCGCCGACGCTCGACCAGCACCGCGCGGCGATCCTCGCCGGCCTTGCCGGCACGACCAGCGATGTCGGGCTCACCGAAACGTCCGGCACCGTCGGTCGCGCCGGTGCCACCGGGAACGGGAGGGCCGGATGATGATCAACGGCTGGGATTCCGTGCGGCCGAGCCGGGCGGACTACCCGTTCCCGCAGATCCCGCGCATGGAGCGGACCGTGCCCGCGGTGTGGCGCCGGGCGCTGCGCTGGGGGGCCGACCGGCCGTTCGTGTCCTTCGATGGCGGCGACTACCTCAGCTACGGCGAGGTCGACGCCCGGGCACGGTACTGGTCCGCCGTGCTGCGCAGCCGAGGGCTCGGCGCGGGGAGCCGGGTCGCGGTCATGCTGCCCAATACCGCCACCCACCTCGCGATCTTCCTCGGCGCGCTGCGTGCCTCGATCGTGGTCGTCCCGGTCAACCTCGCCTTCCGGGGGGAGATGCTCCGGCACATCCTCGTCGACAGTGCCGCGACGGTGTTCGTGACCACTACCGAACTCGCCGACCGGATCGCCGGCTGGACCCTGCCGGACCTCGCCGAGGTGGTGCTGGTCGACGGCGCCTCGGTGACCGTCGGAGCCGTCATGCCGCAGGCCGTGCCGGAGCCCGGTCCGGACGACGTCGCGGCGGTGCTCTACACCAGCGGCACCACGGGCCCGACCAAGGGCGCCCTCGTCAGCCACCAGTATTTCGTCTACTTCTCCTGGGGCTTCGCGCACGCCCATGACGACACCGCCGACGACGTGCTGTTCACGGTGCTGCCGATGTTCCACGTCAACCCGTACGTCTGCACGTTGGTGCCGGCGATGATGACCGGGGCGCGGGCGGTGGTCCACCGGCAATTCAGCGCCTCGCGGTTCTGGGACCAGATCGCCGATTCCGGGGCGACGCACTTCGTCGGAATGGGCTCGATGGGCAACATCCTGATGAAGCGGCCGCACAGCGAGTACCGGCCCGACCATCAGCTGCGGATGTGCCAGGTGGTGCCGGCCCCGGACGACCTGCGGGAGTTCGAGGAACGGTTCAGGGTCCCGGTCGTGTACGCGATGTACGGCATGACCGAGGGGCTGATGGTGATGCCCAGCCGGGACGGGACGCACCGGCCGGGGCTCATCGGCCGGGCACACCCGTACCACGAGGTGGCCGTGGTGGACGATGACGACCTTCCGGTCCCACTGGGCGTCGCGGGGGAACTCGTGGTCCGGCCGCTGCTGCCCGGCCTGATGTTCGCGGGCTACCTCGGCCGGCCCGACGCCACCGTGGCGGCATTTCGGAACCTGTGGTTCCACACCGGCGACCTCGGAATGCGCGATGCCGACGGCGACCTGTGGTTCCTCGGCCGCAAGAAGGACGCGATACGCCGCCGCGGCGAGAACGTCTCCGCGTTCGAGGTCGAGCGGGAGGCACTGCGGTTCCCCGCGCTCGCCGAGGCCGCGGCCGTCGGCGTCGCTGCCGAACTGGGTGAGGAGGAGGTGCTGCTGTGCGTGGTGCCACGGCCGGGCGAGACCGTCGACCCGGCCGCGCTGCACGCCCACTGCGCCGCCGGCCTGCCCGCCTTCATGGTCCCGCGCTACATCGACGTGCGGGACGAACTGCCGAAGAACCAGAGCCAGCGAGTGCTCAAGCGGGACCTGCGAGCGGACGGGCTGCGGCCCGGCGTCTGGGAAGCCCCCGCCGTCACAGCAAGGAGTAGCCGATGACCACAGCCATCCGCCCGGTTCCCCGGCCGACGGCCCTGTCCGCGCCGTTCTGGGACGCAGCCAGGAGCGGGGAACTCGTGATCCAGCGTTGCGCGACGTGCGGCGGCTACGAGTGGACGCCGCAGGTCGGTTGCTCCCGGTGCTACACCGAGACGCTGCAGTGGACCCGAGTCAGCGGCCAGGGCACGGTCTACACCTATTCGGTGGTGTACCGGCCGCCGACGCCCGCCTACGACACCCCGTTCGTGGTGGCGATCGTGGAGCTGGCCGAGGGCGTTCGGATGATGACCGACCTGATCGAGGTCGATCCGGCAGAGGTGCGGATCGAGATGCCGGTCGAGGTCACGTTCGACCGGGAGTTGCCGATGCCGCTCTACCATTTTCGGCCGGTGACGGCATGACCGCCGCGCTGGTCCGGACCGCTCGACGGCGCCGGCATCCGCTGGCGCAGGCCCGCGTCGTCGGCGTCGGCACCACCGAACAGGCGCGGGACCTGTCGCACCGCTCCGGCATGTCATTGGCGTTGGAGGCGTTACGGCTTGCCGCCGACGACTCAGGGATCGACATCGCCGAGATCGACGGGATCTCTTCGGTGGTGTCCGGCTACCCGTACGGGGCGGACGACGAGAACCTCCAGCTGTCCCAGGAGATGTACTGGATGCGGCAACTCGGCCACCCGTTGAGGTGGATCGCTCCGCAGCGCGGCATCCCGGCCATCCTCGATGCCGCGATCGCCATCGACCGGGGCCTGGCTTCGACGGTGGCGATCGTGGTCGGGATGTCCCGCCCGGCCGACTCGACGAACACGGCGGCCTGGTCCCGCCCGGCGAACGAGTTCACGGGTTGGACCGGCTCGTTCACAGCTGTCCAGTTCGCTCTCGCCGGGCAGCGTTACCTGCACGAGTACGGCGACAAGGCGCTGCACGCGATGGCCAGGTCGTCGGCGACCATCCGCAACTACGGGCACCTCAACCCGGCGGCCGTCTACTACGGCAGGGGGCCGTTCACGGCGCGGGACGTGCTGGACAGCCGGCCCATCGCCACCCCGCTCACGCTGCTGATGTGCTCCACGGTCAACGACGGCGGCTGCGCCCTGATCGTCACCGGAAGGGAACGTGCCCGGGACACCCGCAAGCGCCCGATCAGCATCATCGCCGGCGGTGACCAGCAGCCGTATACGCCCTATGTGGAGGCGCCGGTGCTGGACGGCGTACCGGACGAGGGTGCGTTCGCCCGGGCGGCGATGGACCGGGCCGGCATCACGCTGGACGACATCGACGTCGTCGAACTGTACGACCACTTCGCGATCGGCGTGCTTATGGAGTTCGAGATGTTCGGCTTCTGCGGGCGCGGCGAGGCGGCCGACTTCGTCGAGTCCGGCGTGATGGAGCTAGACGGCAGGTATCCGACCTGCACCGACGGGGGCAACCAGGCCTACAGCCACAACGGTTTCCCGGCGATCTTCCGGCCGATCGAGGCGGTCCGGCAGCTCCGCCGCGAGGTGGTCGACCCGTGCACCGCGGACGGGACGGGCCGCCACTACCACACACCGGGCGAGTGTCGCGCGGTTCGCGACCCGAAGCTCGCCTTCGTCACCAATCCCGGCCCGCCGACCGGCGGGGCGTCGTTCATGGTCTTGGGCCGCGACTGACCCCGGAAGCGATCAACAGCATTTCTTCACTGCAGAAGGTAGGTGAGAGTTCGATGAAACCATCCATCCGTCTGATCGTGGCGCTGGGCGCCGCTGCCCTTGCCCTGACACCGTCCGCGTGCGGTTCCGGAAGCGACGCCGAAGCCACCGCGGACGCCTCGTCGCTGGAGCCGATCACCATCCGGTACGCCGACTTCGCCGACGACAAGAACAACACCGCTGAGGGTATGCGCCGATACAGCGAGGCGGTCTCCAAGGCATCCGGCGGGAAAATCACCTTCGAGTACTTCTACTCCGGCTCTCTGCTCGGCGCCAACGACATGGCGGAGGGCGTCGGCAACAACATCGCCGACATGGGCATCGTCAACTCCACGTACAGCCCACAGCTGTTGCCGATCGGTAACTGGGCGAGCGCACTGGGGTCACTGCCATCCAAGAGCTTCCCGGTCGGCACGTTACAAGGTTCCGCGGCAACCGCCGATTTCACGCTGAACAACGCCGACCTGGCCGAGGAGGCGGCCAGCAAGAACCTGTTCATGCTCGGCCCACTGTACGCGATCCAGCAGTTCGACCTCCTGTGCACCAAGCCGGTGACCACGCTGCAGGAGGCCGAGGGGATCCGAGTCCGCACCGGCGGCCAGACCTGGTCGAAGGAGGCCGAGGCGGTCGGCATGACCCCGGTGCCGCTGACCGGCGCCGAGCTGTTCGAAGGCTTCCAACGCGGCATCGTGGACTGTGCGATGGTCCACCCGCCCGCCTACATCGGCTTCAACCTGTGGGAGATCGGCGATTACTACACGCCGACCCGGTTCTCCGGGTGGAACGCCTTCAACCTGGCGATGAACAAGGAGTTCTGGGACGGGCTCCCACTCGCCGCCCGACAGATCCTGTGGGACGCGACACCGCAGTTCCTGGCCGGCTTCCACGCCAAGAACTTCGAGTTCTACAAGCGGTTCGGCGACGAGGCCGCCTCGAAGGGGATCAAGTTCCAGCAGGTGAACCAGGGGCTCAGCGACGCGATCGCTGCGTACCAGAAGACCCAGATCGAGTCGATGGCCGGCAACGCCCCCGCGGGCGTGACCGACCCGGCGAGGTTCGTCCAGGACTACACCGACGCGATCGAACGGTGGCGCGAACCGGTCGTGGCCAAGGGCTATCCCGAACGGGGTGACTCGCCGAGCGACTGGCAGCAGGCCTTCCAGACCGACTATGACCTGCAGCCCTGGATCGACATGATCAAGACAGAGATCTACGACAAGCGTCGTCCCAGCTGACCGGACGAGCCGGCCGCGCGGGGCGATCCCGCGTAGCCGGCACGGACCGGAGATCCGGAGGATCCATGTCCGAGCAGATCGCCGAACGCGGCGGACCTCTCGACAGGGCGTCCCGACTGTCGGCCAACGCGCTGAGCCTGGTGAGCATCGTCGCGGTGCTGGCGATGATGCTGCACGTCCTGATCGACGTGACGATGCGCTATGTGAGCGACGCTCCCGTCGGCGGCACGATCGAGGTCGTCTCGTTCTGGTACATGCCGATGATCGGTTTCCTGTCACTGGCGCTCTGCCAACGATTCGGCCAGCACATCGATATCCAGATGCTCGTGGGCGCCCTGCCGGCCCGGCTCAGCGCGGCGTTCTCCGCCATGGCCACCCTCCTCGGTCTGGCCGTCGTACTGGGGATCGGCTGGTTCGGGTGGGTCAACGCCCAGGCTCAGACGGCGATGCGGGAGACGGCGCTGGGAGCCGTGTCGGTGCCGATCTGGCCACTGCGCTACCTGGTGCCGCTCGGCTGCGTGGCATTCGCGGTGCAACTGCTCGTGGAGCTGGCCCGGCAGGGCCGCACGATGATCCGGGGGAGTGACGATGACTGACATCGCCGCCACCCGCCACACCGTGCCCGCCGAGGCGGAGCTTGCCCACGAGCCGCCGCCGCAGATCTCGCCGGGGCGGGTCCGGCTGCTGACCGCGACCGCGCTGCTCTGCGCGGCGGCCACGGTGGGCTGCGTCGTGGCGATGTTCACGCTGACCGACCGGGTGGCGATCGGCTCGGTCGCGATGGTGCTGATGCTGCTGTTGATGGCGTTGCGGGTTCCGGTGTCGATCAGCATGATCGCGACGGGGCTGCTCGGCATCTACGTACTCGCCGGCGAACGGGCGCTGACCTCGTCGCTGCGGGACTACCCCTTCCGGACAATGGGAGACTGGCAGCTCAGCGTGTTGCCGATGTTCATCCTGATGGGCCTGGTGATGTGGCGCTCCGGGATCACCGCGCAGGTGTTCCGGGCCGCCGAGAAGTGGCTTGCCCGGCTGCCCGGTGGGCTCGGCGTGGCGACCAACTTCGCCGGCGCCGGGATGGCCTCGGTCAGCGGTTCCACGTTGGGAATCTCCTACGCGCTGGGTCGCATCGCCATCCCCGAGATGCTTCGCGCCGGCTACGACAAGCGGCTCGCCACCGGGGTGGTGACGATGGCGGGAACGCTCGGCCAGCTCATCCCGCCGAGCATCCTCCTGGTGGTGTACGCCGGCGTGGCGCAGGTGCCGATCGGTGACCAACTGTTGGCGGCGATCGTGCCCGGCGTGATCCTCGCGATGGCGTATGCGGTCACGGTCATCGCGCACGCGACGCTGAAGCCGTCCAGTGCGCCCCGGGTGAACCGTCAGGTGACCTGGGCGGAGAAGTTCAGCAGCCTGGCCGGGGTCTGGCCGTTGCCGTTGCTGCTGCTTGTCATCCTTGGCGGCCTCTACAGCGGTGTCTTCACCGCCACCGAGGCAGGCGCCTGCGCCGCGGCGCTGGCATGTTTCGCCGCGGTCCTGGTCAGCCGCCGAAAGTTCTGGAAGCACCTCTACCAGTCGTCCCGGGACACCGTCATCTCGACGGCGGCGATCCTGTTCCTGCTGATCGGGGTGGGCATCATCAACCGGTTCCTGGCGCTCAGCGGGGTGGCCACCGCGTTCGCCGACCTGATCGAAGGGCTGCCGTTCGGCCGGGTCGGATTCCTGTTGGTTCTGGTGCTGTTCTACCTGGTGCTCGGCACCTTCATGGAACCGCTCGGGATGATCCTGCTGACCGTGCCGGTGTTCGCGCCAACGCTGGCGGCGCTCGACATCAACCTGCTGTGGTTCGGCGTCTTCCTGATCATCATGGGCGAGATCGCCATCATCTCGCCGCCCGTCGGTGTGCTGCTGTTCATCATCTACCAGATGGCCAGGGACCCCGAGGTCAACGTCGGCCACGAGATCCGGATGGCCGATGTGCTGCGGGGCACGCTGCCGTTCCTCGCCGCGGCGCTGGTGGTGGTCGGAATCCTCATCGTGGCTCCGGGCCTGACGACACTGCTGACTCCATGACTACCTCTGGCGCTAATCAAACACTCTATAGAGGTGGCCGAGGCCACTCTGGCGGGAGGTTGAAATGACCCATCAGGGCGTGTTCATCGCCGACGCGGTGGTGCACTGCTACAACTGGCTGCGCGAGAACCACCGGATCCCCCTGGCGCAGGACTTCGCCGAGGCGAGCTACCGGTTGCACAGCCGGATGTCCGACGACCGGCACCGACTCACCCAGGACGAATACATCTCCGACTGGCAGCCGGAGCAGCTCGCCGAGCTGATGTTCGCCGAGTCCGACACCGACTTCGCCGTCTACCACGCCGTTCCCCTGGACGACTACTACAAGGACGGCCTGATCTCCATCGACAAAGGGATCCGGTTCCGGGCGGACAACCCGCACCGCACCGCGCTCTACGGCAACGTCAATCCACTCGACACTGTCCGCGCCACGGAACTGGTCGAGTACTACGGCCAAGAACTGAAGGTGGACGGGATCAAGATCTACCCCGTCCGCTACCACAGTGGCCGCAGCCTGCAGATCGCCCTCGACGACCGCAAGCTGGTCTTCCCGATCATCGAAGCCGCCGCCGCGCAGGGAATCCGGACGGTCGCCGTGCACAAAGCGATCCCCTTCGGACGCACCGCGCAGAGCTACTACCGCGTCGACGACATCGACGAGGCGGCCGCGGCCTTCCCGGAACTCAACTTCGAAGTGGTGCACGCCGGAATGGCGTTCACCGAGGAAACCGCATTCCTGCTGGCGCGGCACCCCAACGTCTACGCCAACCTGGAGGTCACCTCCACCCTGATCGTCAACCAACCCCGCAGATTCGCCGAGGTTCTCGGCCAACTGCTCTACTGGGGCGGGCCTGACCGGATCCTGTTTGCCACCGGGGCACACTTCGTCCATCCGCAGCCGGTGATCGAGGCATTCTGGAACTTCCAGTTCCCCGAGGAGTTCATCACCGGATACGGCTATCCCCGGCTCACCGACGAAATCAAAGCGAAGATTCTCGGTGCCAACCTGATGCGGATGCTCGGCCGCGACATCGACGACATCAAGGCCAGGGCGGCCGGGGACCAGTGGGACCAGCGACGCGCCGACGGGCTGGACGAGCCATGGACCTCCCGCCGGAGCGTCCGTGCCCAGCAACCACCGCCGAAGGGGCGCGCCGCCGCCGTACCCGCCGATGACGCGCGGACTCTCGGAGCTCCGGCATGAGCACCGAATGGGTCAACCGGGTCGAGGCCGTGCTGGCCGACGTCGTCGACCCGTGCAGCTGCATGGCCTCGGCGCCGGTGAACATCGTCGAACTGGGGCTGGTAACCAAGGTCACGGTCGACGACACCGTGGACGTGACGCTGACCCTGACCGACCCGATGTGCATGTACTTCATCGACATGGCCGAGGAGATCGAGCGCAGAGTCGCCGAAGCCGGCTGGGCCGGCGAGGTCCGGGTGCGCTACGACGCCGACGGTGACTGGACCCCCGACCGGATGAGCCCGGCCGCCCAGCGCCGACTCGGTGACCACCGCGCCCGCCGGGCCCGGCTCCTCCGAATCACCCCGTACCGCTACCCAACCCTCAAGGAGGTGGAATCGTGATAACCACTGGTGTGGGAGCCGCGAAACGGCTCTGGGCCCTCGACTGCCCGACGTTCACGATGGACCGTGGAATTCTCGTCGTCGGCGGCACAGGCACGGTCGTCGTACCGATCCCGTCGTTCGTCATCCAGCACGAGAAAGGTCTCGTGCTGTTCGACACCGGCATCGTGCCCGAGGCCGCCACCGATCCCTCCGGGGTCTACGGCGAGATGGCCGAGTGGCTGCAGATGAAGTTCACCCCCGAACAGCGGCTCGACCGACAGCTCACCAAGCTCGGCTTCGACGTCGCGGACATCACCCACGTGGTGCTCTCCCACGCCCACAACGACCACAGCGGCGGACTGTCGATGTTCCCGCACGCCAAGTTCTACGCAGGATACGGCGAACTTCCCCACGCGTACTGGCCCGCGCCGGTGGCCCGGGGGCTGTACCGGGTAGAGGACCTGCTGCCCACCCGGGCATTCGACTGGCACGAACCCGGCGCCGATTTCGACCTGTTCGGCGACGGCAGCGTGGTGCTGCTGTTCACCCCCGGACACACGCCCGGCGAGTTGAGCCTCTTCGTCCGGCTCAACAACCGCAGCTTCATCCTCACCGGTGACACGGTGCACGTCCGCGAAGCTCTCGACACCGGCGCACACGGGCCGTACGACGCCAACGCGGTCGACGCCGCCCGCTCGGTCGAGCGGCTGCGGATGCTGCGCGACAGCACCGGAGCCACGATCTGGATCAGCCACGATCCCGACGACTGGGCCGAGTTCGCCAAGTCCACCGACGGGTTTGACTGACATGTCCACCGAACAGGGAACCGAGACCCGTGGCCCGGCACCGCAGCCCCTGCGGGGCATCAAAGTCGTCGACATCGCGACCCTGTTCGCCGGACCGCTCGCCGCCACCCTGCTAGGCGATTACGGCGCCGACGTGATCAAGGTGGAGCACCCGCGTCTCGGTGACGCGGCGCGGGTGCACGGCGAGACCAAGAACGGCATCGGCCTGTGGTGGAAGATGCTCGCCCGCAACAAGCGGCCAATTACCCTCTACCTTGGCGCGCCGGAGGGCCGCGACTTGTTCCTGCGGCTCATCCGCGACGTCGACGTGGTGGTCGAAAGCTTCCGCCCCGGCACGCTGGAACGCTGGGGTCTCGGCTGGGACGTACTCGTTGACGCCAACCCGCGCCTGGTACTGGCCCGGGTCAGCGGATTCGGCCAGACAGGCCCGTTCGCCAGCCGCCCCGGCTACGGCACCCTGGCCGAGGCGATGAGCGGATTCGCCCACATAACTGGCCAGCCCGACGGGCCACCGACACTACCGCCGTTCGGGCTGGCCGACGGGGTAGCAGCGGTGACGACAGCGTTCGCCATCCTGACCGCACTACGCGGACGGGATATCACCGGCGTCGGCCAACAGGTCGACGTGGCGCTCATCGAGCCCCTGCTCACCGTCCTCGGTCCCCAGGCGACGGTCTATGACCAACTCGGCATCATCCAGCAGCGCACTGGCAACCGCACCGCGTCCAACGCCCCCCGCAACACCTACCTCAGCGCGGACGGCGTCTGGCTCGCCGTGTCAGCCAGCTCGCTGACCATCGCCGAGCGGGTGATGCGCCTCGTCGGCCGGCCGGACCTCTGCGAGCACGAATGGTTCCGCTCCGGCTTCGAACGGGCAAAGCACGGTGACGAGATCGACGCCGCAGTCGGCGCCTGGATCGCCGAACGCGCCGCCGACAAGGTCATCGAGGAGTTCGAACAGGCCCAGGCGGCGATCGCACCGGTGCTCGACATCGCCGGAATCATGTCGCATCCCCAGTACCAGGCACTCGGCTCGATCGTCCATGTCGACGACGACGAACTCGGCGGACCGGTGGCGATGCAGAATCTTATCGCCCGGATGTCCGCGACCCCTGGAGCGATCCGATGGACCGGACGTCCCCGGGGCAGCGCCAACGCGGAGATCTACGGCGCCCTCGGGCTATCCCCAGAAGAACTGTCGATGCTGGCAGCCAAGGGCGTCGTCTGAACAGGGCCATCATGCAACCCCAACCGAGAGGCACCGTCATGGAGTTGGTCCGAAGCTGGATGTTCGTTCCGGCGAGCCAGGAACGCTTCCTGCGTAAGCTGCCGTCCCTGCCGGTCGACGGTGTCTTCCTCGACCTGGAGGACGGCGTGCCACCGAACGAGAAAGACAAGGGGAGGAAACTGCTGGCGGCGTACGTGCAAGCCGGACTCCCTCAACGCCCGATCAGCTACGTCCGGATCAACAGCCTCGGGCACGACAATTGGCGCGACGACATCACCGCCGCGATCGGCGCCGTCGGCGTCGTGGTCCCCAAGGTCGAATCGGGAGACGACATCGGACACGTCGACGCCGCGCTCACCGCGGCGGAGACGGCGACCGGACGGCCGGGCGGCTCCACCGCCATCATCGCCGCCATCGAATCAGCCGAAGGGTTGGCAGAAGCCGCGGCGATCGCGAAGGCCAACCCCCGACTGACCGGGCTGCTGTTCGGCGCCGAGGACTACGCCCTCGACCTGGGCCTCCCGGCCAACCGGACCGGCCTCGCCGTGGACCTGATCTACGCAAGGTCCACGATCGTCAACGCCGCCCGCGCCGCCGGCCGCATGGCCATCGACGGTGTCTACCCGGTGCTGGACGACGAACCGGCCCTGCGGGCACACACCCAACAGGCACGTGACCTGGGCTTCACTGGCAAGTCACTGTTCCACCCTCAGCAGATCAGGGTGATCAACGAGGTCTTCAGCCCCAGTCCGGATGAGATCGACTACTCCCGGGAGGTCGTGCGAGAGTTCGAGATCGCGCACGCCAGCGGCGCCGGAGCGGTCGCCGTTAGGGGACAACTCGTCGACCTGCCGATCGTCGAACGGGCCCGCCGGACACTCGCCTTCGCCGACGCGCTAGCTCGGAGCGGCTGAGATGCGACTCGACGGAGTCCTGCTGTCACTCGATATCGACGGCACCCTCGACTGCGGCAACCCGAGCGGTCGGCTGTGCCGCCAGGACGCACTCGCCGCGGTCGAAGCGGGGGCGCTGATCGGCAGTGCCTCCGACCGAACAGCGTCCGACCAGGTCCGCGTCTGGGCCGGCTGGCGAGTCACTCCGACGTTCGTCGTACCGAAACATGGCCTCGCCGAGGTAGCCGCCCGGTTCCCCGGGTGGTCCCGGCTGCACGTCGGTGACGGCTTCGTCGACTGGCTCGAGGCGACCCGCGCCGGCTTCGACTTCCTGAATGTGGCCGACCTCGCCGCCACACCATGGTCGCTGCCCGCCGCCCTGCAACCCTGGTACCAGCATCGCGACCAGCCGAGTCGTCGCCGCGCGACGCCCCACCCCGAAGAGGAATCTGATGCCCAGCTACGGCTTTCGATGTGAACAGTGCGCCCAGGAATACGACGTGACCGCCCCGCTCACCGGACCACCACCGATGACCTGCGACTGCGGCACACGGATGCGACGAGTCTTCACCCCGGTCGGGATCATCGGCACCGCGTCCACCCGATCCCGTCCGCCCAGCCGCCCGCATGCTCGCGACGCCGGACACGACCCATCGGTGATCGGCGGATGCGTCATCCGACCCGAGCTAGCGGCGGCGTGGTCGGCGAAGAACCGGGGAGATGGCGCGGCGATCGACAGAAGCGTCGGAGTCCTCGAGTCAAAGGGCATGGCCGTGCCATTCTGACCGGCTGGCCTCGGCTACACTCTATCTACTGTTGGGTTTCGCGCTATCGGTTCAGTTTGGGGAAGGTCCTCGATCATGTCTTCTTCACCGCAAGTGCGCATGCCCACACCACAGACCAAGACCGACGCGGCGGTCGAAGCTCTGCGCGACGCGCTGCTACGCGGCGACATCCGCCCAGGCGAACGGGTACTGGCCGTGGGCATGGCGCGGCAACTCGGGATGAGCGCCACACCTGTCCGAGAAGCGATCAGGATCCTCCAGACCGAAGGCTTGCTCACCCAGGAGCCGCACCGATCAGGTGCGGTCGCCACGCTCGGTCCGTCCGAGGTCGACGAGCTCTACATGCTCCGCGCCATACTGGAGGGCAAGGCCACCGAACTGGCGACTCGCGCCGCCACCGCCAGCGACATCGAGGCGCTGGCAGCCACCCACAAAACTCTGGTCGACTCGGCGGCGCACGGAAGCAAGGACTTCACCGCCACCAACGCCGACTGGCACTTCGCGATCTATACGATGTCCAACACACGGTGGTTACGCGAGTTCATCGTCCGGTTGTGGGTCCGCGTGCCGTGGAACCAGATCTACGTCGCACCTGGCAGGTGCGATATCTCCGTCCAGGAGCACGCGGAGATCCTGGAGGCGATGCGAGCCGGCGACGCCGAACGCGCCGGCCAGTTGATGAGCGACCACGTCACAAGTGGCCTACGCACCCTCGAGACACTGCTCGAACGCCCTGACGCGGGATGAACGAGAACCCCTTGCGCCGACCGTAGTCGGATGTATACACGATGCCACCTGCGCTGCAAGCAGGCGACGCGGCCCACGCACCGAAACCGTCCCGGCCAGGACCCGCGTCCGGCGTTCGCGCCGGGCTCGCCTCGATGCCGTCCGAATCCTTCCGATGGCAGCGGATCACCGACGCGGTCGATGACGAGTCGAACAAGTCACCCGGTCTCTTCGGGACGCCACGCAGGCGTGAAAATGGTGGGCGGGTCGCCCGCCGACGTCGATCGATCTTGGGACGTTGTAGCCCGTGAACAAGTCTGACGCCGGGGCCCGGACCTGAAGGGTCAACGCATTGTTGCTTCGAGCACGCCGGTCAGATTTTCGGTTCCCGACCGAGGCCCCCGGGCGGCCCACCCGTTGTCCGTAGCGGCATGGAAGGGCGGTATCTATGCGGGCTGCGCCCGAGGAGATTCCCGACGAGGAGCACGAACAGGTTCTGGAACGGGTCGCCGCTGTCGATGTGGCCAAGGACTCGGGAATGGTGTGTACCCGTCTGCCCACCGGCGGGGCGGGCGGGCGCCGGACCAGCCGGGTGTGGCAGGTACCGGCAACGACCAATGCGGTCAGCGACCTCGCCGACCAACTCCTCGACGTCGGAGTCGAGAAGGTCACGGTGGAGTCCACATCAGACTAATGGCGGATCTGGTACTACCTCCTCGAAGCCGCTGGCCTGGACGTGCAACTGGTCAACGCCCGCGATGTCAAGAACGTCCCGGGCCGGCCGAAGACGGACAAGCTGGATGCGGTGTGGCTGGCCAAGCTCACCGAGAAGGGCCTGCTGCGGCCCTCGTTCGTGCCGCCAGCGCCGATCCGGGTGCTGCGTGACTACACGCGGATGCGGGTCGATCTGACCCGGGACCGGACCCGCAACTGGCAGCGGCTGGAGAAGCTCCTCGAAGACGCGCTGATCAAGGTCACCTCGGTGGCCAGCAAGCTGCAGACCTTGTCGACCCGGGACATGGTCGAGGCACTGATCGCCGGGCAACGCGACCCGCAGGAGTTGGCCGGCCTGGCCCGGGGGCGGCTACGCGGCAAACACCAGGCGCTGGTGGAGGCGTTGACCGGCCGGTTCGACGCCCATCACGGCGAGCTGGCGAGGATTCTGCTCGACCAGATCGACCGCCTCGACACCCAGATCACCCAACTCACCGCCCGCATCGGTGAACTGGTCAACGACATCGACCCCGCCCCACCAGCCGAACCGCCAGGCTCCACTACTGGTGACAGCTCGCGCCCGCCTACTACCAGCGCGGTGCAGCGGCTCAGCGAAATCCCGGGGACTGTACAAATAACGGCTGATCGACCGATCAAGGGAGAGACGCCAGATGACGACCGAGACCACCGTGGGACAGTCGGCTGTGGAGCCGTCGGG
>NZ_JBHTDD010000037.1:0-58995 GCF_042666615.1 Plantactinospora sp. GCM10030261 | reverse complement strand
GGGAGAGAGGGGGTGGGGGTCAGCGGGTGGCGCCGACGAGGATGAAGAGGTAGACGACCCAGGCGGCGGCCAGGGTGAAGCCCAGCGGGGCGACGTAGCGGCTCATGGCGACTCTCCGAAGGCGAAGACACGCAAGGGACGGGCGGCTTGGGTGCGGGAGAAGTCGCGACCGGGCGACCCGCCATCGAACACGCCGGAGACACCCGACGACGTCGGGCCCGGAGTGGCGTGGCGGGGTGGACTGGGTCGGCTCAGGCTGCGAACGGCTCAGCGGAGCGGACCGGCGGCCCGGCCACGACTAGGAGGATCGCTATCTCGCACAGCGATCACCTCCTGAGGTCGGCCGGGCGAAAAGATCCGTCGGAATGGTACACCGGCGCCACCGTCGCCGTTGGATCGGCCGATCGGCCGAGGCGTCGAGTCAGCGGCGCGCAGTCGGATCAGGCGGGCCAGGGCTCAGCGCAGTCGGATCAGGCGGGCCGGGCGGCCCGGCCGCTCCACGATCTCCACCGCGTACCTATCGGCCCACCGGTAGCTACCCCGGGTGTCGAGCACCCAGTCCACCGCGTACCGCTCCAGCAGTTCCCGGCGCTGCGGCTCGGGCGTGGCGGGATCGAGCAGCGTCGCCTGGTCCGCGCGGCGGCGGGCCTCGTCGGCCAGCAGGGGGTCGGGCCAGGGTGGCGCGACCGCGCGGATCTCGTACGCCAGCAGGGCCCTACTTACCCCGACGTCGCCGGTCAGCACCACCTGGTCGCGGCCGACGGCCTGGCCCACCCAACCCCATCCGGGCGGATACGTCATGTCGTGCGCCGCCCGGCGAGCCGGCGTGAGTTGCTCGGGCGGGAGCACCAGCAGCAGGTTTCCGTACTGGGTGGCCAACCCGATCGAGCAGGCCAGGACGGCGCCGACCGCCCACACGCCGCCCAGTATTCGACGCGGGGCCGGTCCCTCCCGGCGTACCGGACGGGCTCGCGGATCCGGGCGGCGGACCAACCGGCCCAACTCCACGGCGGCGGCGACCTGCAGGCTCAGCGCCAGTACCGGCCACACCCGGCCGAAGGCGTACGCACCGCTCAGCCCGCCGTACAGCACCACCAACCCGGCCAGGGTGAAAAGCAGGACCAGCGGATCCCGCCGGTCGCGGCGGAACCGGAGCAGCAACGCGGGAAGCCCGACGGCGAACGCGAAGCCGTAGTGGGCCAGCGGGGCGGTGTAGAGCACCCGGTGGATCTCGTCGAGTTCGTCGGCCGCCGCCAGCACGTCGGTGATGTGGAAGTAGGGCCAGGTGAGGACCACCGCGGCGGTAACCAGGACGCCGGTCAGCATGCCGAGCACCTCGGTCCCGCCGAGCCGGCGGAGCCGGCCCAGGGCGAGCGCGAGCGCGCCGAGAGCCGCGCAGATCGCAGTGAACGGGTGCACCAGTACCAGCACGCCGCCCAGGAGTCCGGTCAGCGCCCATCGCCACCAGGCGCCACCATCGATGGCCCAGACGACCATGACCCAGGTCAGCAGCATCAGCGCGAATCCGAGCGTGCTCGGATAGGGAAGGATCAGCGGGAGCCCGCGAAGCGTCGGATATCCGCTCCATTGCAGGGCCAGCGGCCCCCACAGCAGCGGCACGAAGCAGAGTGCCAACAGTGCCGCCGCCCGACTGTCGGTGAAGACCGCTACGAACCGGCGTAGTCCGAACAGGAGCAGGGCCAGATTCACCGGCGCGGCGGCGCTGAGCACCGTGGCGGCGTCACCCGTAACGCGGGCGATGACCGCCAACAGCAACGGATACGGGGTGAAGTACGGGCTCGGGGCGTGCCCGCGCACCATCGGGTCCGCCGGATCCAGCAGGTTGTCCCGTAGGCGTCCGACGACGGCCGCGTGCAGGCCGAAGTCCCCGATCCATGGCTGCCGATAGCTGATCACGGCGGCGACGAGGACCGCTGCGGTGGACAGCAGTAGGTATGCCGAGGGGCGGGGGAGGCGTGGCCGGGCCGCCGCTGGTGGTGGTGCGGAGGAGCCGCTGCTGACGTGCCGATCAGGAGTCGTGTCCACCCGTGACGATCCCTCTCCCCCGCTGGATACTGGGTCAGATTAGGCCCTCGGGCACGGGTCGGGAACAGGGCCACCAGAAGCAGCAGACCGGCCACGAACACCGGGAGCCAGGCCACCCGGGTGACCAGCCAACCGGCGTCGCCAGGGGTGGTGTGCAGCCCCGGCAGTGGGGTCCCCCAGGACAGCCAGGTCAGGGTGACGGTCACCATGATCAGCGAGCTCTGGTGGGCGAGGAACACCGGGAGCGCCATCCGGTTGACGGCGGCGACCGGGCGCCACCGGCCCGGCCGCCCGAGCAACCGGTCCAGTTTCGGCCCGCAGAGAACCGCGAGTCCGGACTGCGCCGCCGCCAGAGCCACCGTGGGTAGGGTCGGCGGGTTGAGGTTGGAGCCTCCGGCCCCGGGCACCCCGACCGCCGCCGTCGGGTAGTCGCCGAGGGCGAGCAGGACGACCAGGGTAGCGGTGCCGCCCAGCGCGAGCATCCGGCCCGACCGGCGACCCAGCCGTCCCTCGGCCAGCGCGACGCCGAGCAGGTACGGCACCGTCCACGCCGCCAGCAGGGTCACCGAGGCCTGTCCCCACCCGGCATCGGCCACCGCCACCACCGCGGCGAGTGGCAACGCGGCCAGCGGGCCGAACCGGCGTACCGCCCGGCCGACCGGTGCCGTCGCCACGCACAGCCCGATCAGCACCGCGAGGAACCACAGCGGGCTGATCACCAGCACCACGACGGTTTCCAGGGTGGCGTCCGGCGCTCCGGCGACCAGGGCGACCGCCAGCGCGAACGCCCACACCGCCACGAAAGCGGCCACCGGCCGGCCGAGCCGGCCGAGTCGGGCGGTCAGCCAGCGGCCGTAGGTCCCGCCCGCCGTCCGCACCGCCGTCCACGACCGGGAGGCCGCGAACCCCGCCACGAAGAAGAACAGCCCGAGGGTCTGGAGCAACCAACTCGCCGGCACGAGCGCCGGCACCGTCCGCAACGGACTGTCCTGGGTGAGCGCCCCGTCGGGGCCGAGCACCAGCGCGGTCACCAGCCAGTGCCCGACGACCACCCCGGCCAGCGCCACCACCCGCAGCCCGTCGATACCCCGGTCCCGCCGGCCCTCCAGCGTGTTCATCGGTCGGCCGTCCCGTGCAGGGCGATCGAGACGATCCCCCGGACGGTGCCGGTCCCTGCCTCCAGGTAGCCGTCGTGTCCCGAAACGCCGTCCGTCGACAGCGCGCGGGCGCCGAACCGGGCCGTGGCCGGGCGCACGCCGTGTCCCAGCCCGCCCAGGCGGTGCTGCGGTATCCGCCGGATCCAGTCGTCCGGCGCCTCGGCCGCCCACATCCGGGCCGACGTCGCCAGGTCCGCCGCCCGGTCGACGCCCATTCCGACACCGCCGACGGCTACCAGGTCGGTCACCTGCCGGGGCAGCCGGGCGGCGGCGTACCCGAGCACCAGCGCGCCGTAGCTGTGCCCGATCGCGGTCACCGTAGCGGCGGGCCGCTGACCGGCCAACTCGGAGAGGAAGGCGGCCAGCGACCGACCCCCGGACCGGGCCCGGTCACCCCGGGCCGCCGCCAGGCCGAGGCCGTCCGGTGGGTCGTAGCCCAGCCACGCCACGACGGCGACCGGAGTATCGGGCTCGGCGGCACGCAGGGCCGCGTACACCGTCCGGGCCTGCGCCGCCGGCGCACGCCGGGCCACCCCGCCCAGACCGCGATCGAAGTCGGGCAGGCTGGTGGCCACGCCGGGAACCAGGACCACCACCCGTTCGGCGCGGTCCAGGTCGCCGACCACCTCCACGGCCGTGCCGTCGCCGGTCCGGTCGAACGCCAGGAACCGGCGGCCGGCCGCGGTCCAGTCGGCGTACGGCGAGCCGGCCGCCCGCATCGCCTCGGCACTGCGCTGGTACGCCGCCGTCAGCGGACCGAGGCGGGGCGGCGTGCCGGACGCCGCGGTGGCCGGTGGTGGCGCGAGCAGGCCGATGCCGAGCAGGACGGCCAGGATGCCGGCGGTCGCCGGGTGACGTCTCACGTCGTACCTCCTTGATCTGGTGATCTCAGAGGCTGCGGGTGAGGCTGGCGGCGGCGGATCCGTCCGGGGAGCGGTCCCGACCCCCTACCCGGGAGCTACTCGCCCGCGGTGATCAGGCCGGACTCGTACGCGACGACGACGGCCTGCGCCCGGTCGCGCAGGTGCAACTTGGCCAGGATCCGGCTGACGTGTGTCTTGACCGTCTGTTCGGCGACGACCAGGTCGGCGGCGATCTCGGTGTTGGATCGGCCGCGCGCGATCAGCCGCAGCACCTCGGTCTCCCGGTCGGTCAGCCCGGCCAGCGACACCGGCCGGGGCCGGTCGGGCGTCGGCCGGGCGGCGAACTCGGCGATCAACCGGCGGGTCACCGCCGGGGCCAGCAGCGCGTCCCCGGCGGCCACCACCCGGACCGCCTGCACCAGATCTGCGGCCGGGGCGTCCTTGAGCAGGAAGCCGCTGGCCCCGGCCCGCAGCGCGGCGTAGACGTAGTCGTCCAGGTCGAAGGTGGTGAGGATGAGCACCCGGGGACGGTCGCCCGGACCGTCGCCGACGAGTTGCCGGGTGGCGGCCAGGCCGTCCAGCACCGGCATCCGGACGTCCATCAGCACCACGTCGGGATCGAACCGGCGGGCTGCCGTGACGGCCTCGGCGCCGTTGGCGGCGTCGCCGACGACCAGCAGGTCCGGCTGCGCGGCGAGCAGCGCCCCGAAGCCCTGCCGCACCATCGCCTGGTCGTCCGCGATGAGCACCTTGATCATGTGTCGCCCTCCTCCGGTTCGTAGGGTAGGTGGGCGTCGACGGTGAACCCGTCGGTGGTGGGGCCGGCGGAGAACGTGCCGCCGAGCAGCACCGCCCGCTCCCGCATCCCGGTGAGGCCGTGACCCACCGGTCCGGGCGGCGGCGCCGGGTCGGGCAGCGCGTTGTCGATCCGTACCGCCAGCTCCGTGGCGGTGGCGCGGACCGCGAGCCGGACCGCGCCGCCGGGCGCGTGCCGGGCCGCGTTGGCCAGCGCTTCCTGCGTGATCCGGTACGCGGCAAGCGCGACCGGATCCGGCACGGCCGGCTCCCGGCCGTCGGGCAACGGCTCGCCGACGGTGACCGTCATTCCGGCCCGCCGAGCGTTGGCGACCAGCTCGGGCAGGTCGGCGAGGCCCGGCTGCGGGGCGGTCTGCGGGGTGTTGTCGGCGTTGCGCAGCACGCCCAGCAGCCGGCGCATGTCGGTGAGCGCGGCCCGGGCGGCGCCGGCGACCGCGACGAACTCGGCCCGGGCCGGCTCGGGCAGGTCGGCGAGCCGGTAAGGGGCGGTCTCCGCCTGGACCGCGATCATCGACATGTGGTGGGCCACCACGTCGTGCATCTCCCGGGCGATCCGGGCGCGTTCCTCCAGCACGGCCCGGCGCGCCTTCTCCAGCTCGCTCAGCTCGGTCTGCTCGCGCAGGGCCCGCTTCGACAGCCGGACCCGCCGGATCAGCCCGCCGACGGTCAGCAACGCCGCGAACAGCACCACCACGCCGTGCGCGTTGGCGGTGTTCGCGGTGAACAGGTAGACCGGCGGCAGGCTCAGTACGCCGGCCCAGACGGCCATCCCCGGCCGGACCCGGGCGGCGAGCAGCAGCAGCACGAGCAGGAAGAAGATGATCTGCACGGGTTGCCACGGCCACGCCTCGTGCGGGCGGGTGTCCACCGTGCCCAGGTAGAGGAACGGGTACGCGAGCCGCCACGCCCACAGCGGGTAGCGCAGTGCCACGGCGGCCGGCACCGTCGCGCCGAGCGACAGGAGCAGCGACCACGATTCGGGGATGTCGCGGTTGCCCTTCAGGTATTCGGACCCGGCGAACGTCAGGCTGACCAGGAGCAGCAGCACCACCGGCACGAACACGGCCTGCCACCAGCGCCAGCCGCGGCGGGGGGTTGACGGGCTCGCCGGCCGGTCGGGACCGGCCAGCAGCGCACCCAGGTCGCGCAGGGCGAGACGTACCGGATCGGAGCGCTGGTCCATCTCCTGGACGGTACGGCGGACCGGGCGGCTCGGCGTGCCACCCCGGTCTGATCTCGGACCCGTACCCGGGTATGACGCGCCCCGCGTTCGCCGTTACCTACGGGTAGCGCCTAGTCTCCATCGCGACCGTCCGCACGATCACGAGGAGCGGCAGTGGCCCGAACAGTGCTGGTGACCGGGGGCAACCGGGGGATCGGGTTGGCCGTCGCCCGGGCCTTCGCCAAGCAGGGCGACCGGGTGGCGATCACCCACCGGAGCGGCGAGCCGCCGGAGGGCCTGTTCGGGGTGCGCTGTGACGTCACCGACGCGGCAGCGGTGGACGCCGCCTTCGGCACCGTGGAGGCCGAGCTGGGTCCGGTGGAGGTGCTGGTGGCCAACGCCGGCATCACCGACGACACGCTTGTCATGAGGATGTCCGAGGACCAGTTCACCCGGGTGGTGGACACCAACCTGACGGGATCGTTCCGCTGCGCCAGGCGGGCGGCGACCAGGATGGTGCGGGGACGCTGGGGTCGGATGATCTTCATCTCCTCGGTGGTCGGACTGTCGGGCTCGCCGGGCCAGGTCAACTACGCCGCGAGCAAGGCCGGCCTGGTCGGCATGGCGCGCTCGCTCACCCGGGAGTTGGGCACCCGCAACGTGACCGCGAACGTGGTCGCTCCCGGGTACATCCGGACCGACATGACGGCGGGCCTGTCCGACCAGCTCCGGGAGGAGTACCGCAAGTCGATCCCGGCTGGCCGGTTCGCCGAGCCGGATGAGGTCGCCGGCGTGGTGACCTGGCTGGCCAGCGACGCCGCGGGCTACATTTCCGGCGCCGTCATCCCGGTCGACGGCGGCCTGGGGATGGGCCACTGACGCCCGACCCGGTTCTGTCACCACGGTCACGGAGACAACGGAGGAACCCCTGCATGTCCGGAATGCTGGCCGGTAAGCGGCTGCTCGTCACCGGTGTCATCACTGACCAGTCGATCGCCTTCTCGGTCGCCAAGCTCGCCCAGGAGAACGGCGCCACCGTCGTGCTCACCGGCTTCGGCCGGCTGTCGCTTGTGGAGCGGATCGCGAAGCGGCTGCCCGAACCGGCGCCCGTCATCGAACTCGACGTGACAAACGCCGACCACCTCGCCGGCCTGGCCGACCGGGTCCGCGAACACGTCGACGGGCTGGACGGGGTGGTGCACTCCATCGGCTTCGCCCCGCAGAGCTGCCTCGGCGGCGGGTTCCTCGACGCGCCCTGGGACGACGTGGCCACCGCGCTGCACGTCTCCACCTACTCGTACAAGGCGCTGGCCACCGCGGCTCTGCCGCTCATGGGCCCCGGCGGGGCCGTGGTCGGCCTCACCTTCGACGGCACCAAGGCGTGGCCGGTGTACGACTGGATGGGCGTGGCAAAGGCCGGCCTGGAGTCCGCCTCCCGCTACCTGGCGCTGCACCTGGGCCGCCGGGGGATCCGCAGCAACCTGGTGTCCGCAGGCCCGCTGCGCACCATGGCCGCCCGGTCGATCCCCGGGTTCGAGCAGTTCGAGGACGCCTGGGCCGACCGAGCCCCGCTGGGTTGGGACCTGGCCGACCAGGAGCCGGCCGCCCGCGCCGTGCTGGCGCTGCTCTCCGACTGGTTCCCGGCCACCACCGGCGAGGTGGTGCACGTCGACGGCGGCTACCACGCCCTCGGCGCCTGAAAGATCAGAAGACGTTCGGCCACAGGGTAAGCACGAGGACCCCGGCTCCGAGGGTGAAGTCCAGGGCGAGACACCACTCGGCCAAGGACCGGGACACGACCTGATGCCGCCGCCAGTGCGCGAGGTCCCAGAGGGCGTGCCCGATGAGTCCGACCGCGATCAGTACGCGTCCGGTTTCCGGGGCGAACCAGAGCGCGCCGAGGCTGAGTGCGAGGAAGGCGACGGCGGCATAGGGTTGCCACCGGTAGAGGTCGGCCCTCGTCCAGGTACGGCGGACGAAGCCGGTGACGATCGCCGCGCCGCTGATCGCGACAAGCGACCCCAGCTCGACGGCCGGCCCGGCCGAGGTGAGCCCGGTGGCCAGCACCACGGCCGACAGCACTCCGACCACCGCCCAGGACCAGCTTGGCCGGACGAGCGCGGCGATGACGACATAGGCGGTCGTCGCCACCATCAGCACCATGAGCCCGCCGGTCGGACTGTCCGGGTCATCGGTGGCGAGCTGGAGTAGGGCCAGGGCGAGCCCGAGCGCCGCCGGCCAGCGGTCCAGCATCCTTCGTACGACGCTTGGTGACTGTTGGTTCGGACGAGGAATGACGACGTTTGCGCTCATGAAGGCAGTCTCGGCCGGTTCCGCGCACGACCCCAGATGCGGAGCGCATCGGTCTTCCGGGCGGTTCGCCCGGCGGACCGGTGCGTTCCGACCGGTGCGGAACGCCCGTCGAGGTCGGGGCGGCCGGCGAGGGAACCGGGCGTGCCGGTGACGCAGCCGACACCGGGCCCGCCGGCAGCGCGGGCGAGCGGGCGGGAAGAATGGCCCCATGGCGTACGACGCGGTGGTGCTGGTCTCGTTCGGCGGTCCGGAACGTCCGGACGACGTGCTGCCGTTCCTGGAGAACGTGACCCGGGGGCGCGGGGTGCCGCCGGAGCGGCTGGCCGAGGTCGCCGAGCACTACCAGCACTTCGGTGGCGTCTCGCCGATCAACCAGCAGAACCGGGACCTGCTCGACGCGCTGCGCGCCGATTTCGCCGAGCACGGCCTGGACCTGCCCGTCTACTGGGGCAACCGGAACTGGCACCCGATGCTTGCCGACACGGTGGCCCAGATGCGCGACGACGGGATCCGTTCGGCGCTCGCCTTCGTCACGAGCGCGTACGGCGGATACTCGTCCTGCCGGCAGTACCAGGAGGACATCGCCGCGGCGCGGGCGGCGGGTGGCTCCGGCGCGCCCGTTATCGACAAGCTGCGGCAGTTCTGGGACCACCCCGGGTTCGTCGAGCCGCACGCCGACGCCGTTCGGGAGGCCCTGGCCGCGCTCCCGGCGGAGCGTCGCGCGGAGGCCCGGCTGGTCTTCACCGCGCACTCCATCCCCACCTCGATGGCCGCCACCGCCGGCCCGAACGGTGGCCGGTACGAGGCACAACTGCGCGAGACCGCGGCTCTGGTGCACGCCGCCGCGGCTCCCGACCTGGCGTACGACCTGGTGTGGCAGAGCCGGTCCGGCCCGCCGCAGGTGCCGTGGCTGGAGCCGGACATCAACGACCACCTGGCGGCGCTGGCCGCCGACGGCGTACAAGCGGTCGTGGTGAGCCCGATCGGGTTCGTCTCCGACCACCTGGAGGTGGTGTGGGACCTGGACACCGAGGCCGCCGGCACCGCCAAGCAACTCGGCCTCGACTACGTGCGGGCGGACACGCCGGGCACCGATCCCCGATTCGTCACCATGATCCGGGAGTTGGTGACCGAGCGGCTGGAGCCGGCGGCTGCCGGGCTGGAGTCGCCGGTTGCCGGGCTGGACCCGGCGACTACCGGGCCGGACCCGGTGGTTAACGCGGCCGACACGGCGGCGCGCCGGAGGCTCGGTACGCTGCCCGTCTGGGACACCTGTCCGGCCGGTTGCTGCGTGCCGCCCCGGCGCCGGTGACCGGCACCGGATCCGTGGACGCCCCGCGTCCGAGCACCCACCCCGACGGCGAGGTAGCCAGATGAGAGACCGAAAGCCCGCCGAGGCCTGGCTTACCGACATGGACGGTGTGCTCGTGCACGAGGGCCAGCCGGTGCCGGGCGCGCCCGAGTTCATCAGCCGGCTGCGCGCCTCCGGCAAGCCCTTCCTGGTGCTGACCAACAATTCCATCTACACGCCCCGCGATCTCCAGGCCCGGCTGACCCGGATGGGTTTCGACGTGCCGGAGCAGTCGATCTGGACGGCGGCGCTGGCCACCGCCCAGTTCCTCACCGATCAACGGCCGGGCGGGTCGGCGTACGTGATCGGCGAGGCGGGGTTGACGACCGCGATGCACGCCGTCGGCTACATCCTGTCCGATTTCGCCCCGGACTACGTGGTGCTGGGGGAGACCCGGACGTACAGCTTCGAGGCGATCACCAAGGCGGTCCGGTTGATCGACGGCGGCGCCCGGTTCATCTGCACCAATCCGGATCCGACCGGGCCGTCCGCCGAGGGCGCGTTGCCGGCCGCCGGCTCGGTCGCCGCGATGATCTCGAAGGCGACCGGGGTCGAGCCGTACTTCGTCGGCAAGCCGAACCCGATGATGATGCGCTCGGCGCTGAACGCCATCGAGGCGCACTCGGAGAGCACGCTGATGATCGGTGACCGGATGGACACCGACATCCTCTGTGGCCTGGAGGCCGGCATGGAGACCGTGCTGGTGCTCACCGGGATCAGCACCCGCGCCGAGGCGGAGCGCTATCCGTACCGGCCGTCCCGGATCGTGGATTCGGTGGCCGACCTGGTCGACGAAATCTGATCCGGGCCGGACGGCGGCCGGCCTGCCGCCCGCCGTCGCGGACAGCGGCTAGGCTGTGGCGTATCAGTTCGACCGTGGGAGAGTGCATGGGTGCCCAAGCGGCGTTCGAGTGGCCGACGCCACCGCCGGGTGGCTACACGGCCGACGACCTGGACCGGCTCCCCAACCTTCCGCCGCACACCGAGCTGATCGACGGGAGCCTCGTTCTCGTGAGCCCACAGAAGGTCTTCCACACGCTCGCGCTCGACCTGTTGGTTCAGGGGCTGCGGCGCACGGTGCCGAAGAACCTGCGGGTGCGGCGGGAGATGTGCGTGACGCTCGGGCTCCGCCAGCGACTCGAGCCGGATGTGCTGGTGGTCGCCGCCGATGCGGAGACGAGCCCCGACCAGACGTGGTATCCCCCGGATGCCGTCGACCTGGTGGTCGAGGTCGTCTCGCCCGACTCGGAGGAGCGGGACCGGGACCGCAAGCCCACGCTGTACGCACGGGCCGGCATCCGGCACTTCTGGCGGGTCGAGGACATCTCCGGCGGGAAGGTCGCGGTGTACGTGTACGAGCTCGACCCGGCCACCCACACGTATGCCCTCACCGGCATCTATCACGACCGGATCCAGGTCGGCCTGCCGTTCGACATCGACATCGACCTCACCGAGATCGAGCGGCTCTGACACCGGCGGCGGATTCGCCGCCGGTGTCTGCACCGCCGCGGCGGTCCGGTCGGGCTAATAGCCGACGGTGAAGTGCCGGTCCGCGCTCGGGTTGTCGATTTCGTCGAGCACCGCGACGGCGAGGTCCTCCACGGAGATCCGGGACGTGCCGTCGGTCGTGGTGATCAGGGTGCTGGTTCCGCGCCGGTACCGCCCGGTGCGGGGGCCGGGTTCGAGGATGGCGGGCGGGCTGAGATAGACCCAGTCGGCCGGGTGCGCCCGGCAGGCGTCCAGTTGGGCGGCGCTGGCGGCGGCGATGGCGCGGTACGCCGGCGGGACGTACTCCGGGCTGTCGACGACGAGCCGGTCGGGCCGTCCGGGGACCCGCAGGGGCGCGGCGCCGCCGACGACGAGGATCCGCGTCCCCGCCCGTGCGACCGCGTCGAGCAGCGCCGTCGTCGTCGCCGGGAGGGTGTGCTCGTGTCCGGGGGCCGGGCGGGTGGCCGCCACGACCGCGTCGGTGTCGCGGAACAGCTCGCTCATCCGCTCGGTATCGTCCGCGTCCCCCTGGGCGGCGGTCACTCCGGCCGGCAGTGCGTCCCGTTCCTTCCGGGTCACCGCGACGGGCTCGTGCCCCCGGTTCGCGGCTTCGCTGACGACGCGCGAGCCGACCATGCCGGCGGCTCCGACGACGGTGATTCTCATTGAGACGTTCCTTTCGAGGTGAGAACGGGTGACCGCGTCGGCGCGGGGAGCTGTCCCGCGACGATGGCGGCCAGAGAGAGCGCGAATCCCGCGAGTTGGATCGGGCCAAGGGTCTGCCCGAGCAGGACGGCGCCGAGCGCGGCGGCGACAAGCGGGGAGAGGAGCCCCAGAACGGCGACGTTTGTCACCGGCAGGCTGGTGATGCCGCGGAACCAGAGAACGTAGGTGACCAGGCCGCCGACCAGGCCGAGCCAGAGGTAGCCGAGGGCCGCCGCGGCGTCGATGGCGGGCGGTGATCCCTCGACGAGGAGGGTCACGGGCAGCAGGAACAGGCCGCCGGCGGTGAGTTGCCACCCGGCGAACGCGGTCGGGCCCACCCCGGCGGGACGTCCCCACCGTTTGGTGAGCGTGATCCCGAACGCCATCGTGGCGGCGCAGGCAAGACCGGCGACGATGCCGACGGCGCCGAATCTCGCCTCCGGACCGATCACGACCAGGCCCACGCCGACCGCACCGATCGCGCCCCAGGCGAAGCGCCACACGGACGGGCTCTCGCGCAGGACTGTCACGGCCAGGACGGCGACGCCGAGCGGCTGGGTGGCCGTCAGGGTGGCGGCCACCCCACCCGGTAGGCGTTCGGCCGCGACGAACAGCAGCGGCAGGAACAGCCCGATGTTCAGCACCCCGAGCGCCGTGGCCCGCGCCCACCAGACACCGCGGGGCAGCGTCCGGGCGATCACCAGCGCGACCAGGCCGGCGGGTAACGCTCGCAGCAGGCCCGCGAACAACGGATGTCCCGGCGGGAGAAGCTCGGTGGTGACGACGTACGTCGTGCCCCACACCGACGGGGCGATCGCGGTCGCGGCGGTACGCGCCAGGGTTGCGCGACCGCCGACTGTGGGGCCCCACCGGAGGGCTGGACGTGGCATGCCTCGCAGTCTCGCCCGGACCCATCCATGAATCCAACACATGATTGTCACAGGAACAATCTCAATTCATGATTGGTCTGTGGAACTCCAGCAGATCCGTTACGTCCTCGCTGTCGCCGAGACGAACAGCTTCACCCGCGCCGCCGAGCGCTGCCTGGTCGTCCAGTCCGCGCTCAGCCACCAGATCGCCCGCCTGGAACGGGAACTGGGTGCGAAACTCTTCGCGCGTACCAGCCGGCGGGTGCGGCTGACGCCGGCCGGAGCGGCGTTCCTTCCGGCCGCCCGTGAGTGCCTGGACGCCGCCGAACGGGCCGCCGCCGAGGTCGCCGCGGCGGTCGGGGAGGTGCGCGGACGCCTCGCCGTGGGCCTCATCCCCACGGTCGCCGCGGTCGACGTCCCGCGCGCGCTCGGGGACTTTCGCCAGCGGCACCCGCAGGTGCGCATCAGCCTTCGCGTGGGCGCGAGCGAGGATCTCGTCGAGCAGGTCAGGCAGGGGATTCTCGACGTGGCCTTCCTCGGGTTGCCGACCACGTCACAGCCGGACGGCGTGACCGCCCACGAACTCGGCCGGGACCGGCTCGTCGCCGTGGTCGCGCCGGAGCACCCGCTCGCCGGCGAACCAGCGGTCGACCTGCACCGGCTGTCATCCGAGGTGTTCGTGGACCTGCCGGCCGGGACGGCCGGGCGCGCCCAGTCCGACCAGGCCTTCGCGGGTGCCGGGCTCAGCCGTGACGTCGCCTTCGAGGTCACCACCGCGGACTTCATCGACCGACTCGTCGGGCAGAACCTCGGCGTAGCGATGCTTCCCGCCGCCTACGCGCCACAACTCGCCGGTGTGGTGACCATTGAGGTCACCGACGCGCCGGTCCGCGTCGAGTACGTCGTGTGGACCGGCACCGGCCGGACGCCCGCGGCAAGCGCCTTCCTCGCCGTTCTCGACATCCCGACCGGCGATCCACGGGACACGTGACGGTGGGGCTGCCCACCCCCGCGCGATCCCGGAGACGGTCGGCTACGGCCGCAGCGGAGCGTTGCAGGCGGCGACAAGGGCCTGCCGGCAGGCGTGGGTGAGTGGCCGGAGCGCCGCGTCGCGCTGCTGTGCCTCGTAGCCGTTGACCGCGCCGCCGGGCGCCGCCTCACCGGCCAGCGCCAACACCCGGTCCAGCACGGCGGCCCGGGCGAACAGCCGGCGGGCGCGGGGATCGTAGCCCGGTGGCAGGTCGGTAGCTCCGTCCGGCCGCCGCAGCGCGGCGAGCGCACCGGCCAACTCGGGCCGCCACTGGGCGACGTCGAGCCGGGTCAGGGCCGCCGTGGTCTCGGCGAGCGCGGTGGCCAACTCCGCCTCCGCCTCGGCCGCGCCGGGTAGCGTCAGGGTCGCGTTCGGCGCGTCCGAGGGCAGCGGATAGACCCGCCACAGCACCGTCTCGAAGGTCACCCCGGAGCCGGACGTGTGCGTGCGGACCTGTGGGATCAACCCCAACCCGCCGGCCACGACCGCCTCCCCGGCGAGCAGCGCGGCGCCGGCGAAGTCGCCCGGACCGGGAAGTCCACGGGGATCCCCGGGGGCGGGCAGCACCAGCCGTATCTCGTCCGGCGAGAGCCGGGACAGCGTCGGCAGCGCCTCGTTGAGCGGCACGTCCGTCCAGGTGCCGGGCGCGTCCGCGACGAGATGTTCCTCGCCGCCAGCTATCGCGTCGGCCACGTCGTCGTACGGGACCAGACCGGCCCGCCAGGCGCGTACCCAGGTCACGAACCGACTGGACCGGCGGGGAGCCAGCGTCGCCTCGCCCGTTGGAGCAGACATGCAGGCAAGCGTACGTGCTCGGTCCGACGCTGTCTCGGGTCGACGGGGCGTGGCTGGCCGGTGCGGCGGACGGGGCGGACGGGACGCCCGGGAGGCGGTGACACGCCTGATCAGCAACCGATCGCGTCGGCGCGTCGGGCGGACTCGCGGCGGGGGAGCCGCTAGCGTCGCCCCGCATGGGGCGCAGATACGGCGAGGACGTGCTGGCCGGGGACTGGCGGCGGCGCCGGGTGATCCCGGAGGTTGACGCCGAACCCGACCTGGTGGTCGAGGATGCCGATTCCGGCTTCTGCGGGGCGGTTGTCGGGTTCGACAGCGGTGCGGTGGTGCTGGAGGACCGGCACGGTCGCCGCCGTAACTTCCCGTTGCTGCCCGCGGCCTTCCTGCTCGACGGGGAACCGGTGACGCTGCGCCGGCCGGCAACCCGGGCGGTGCCGCCGCCGCGCCGGCGCACCGCCTCCGGGTCGGTGGCGGTGGGCGGACTCCGAGCCCGGGTCGCGCGGGCCAGCCGGATCTGGGTGGAGGGCGTCCACGACGCCGCTCTGGTCGAGCGCATCTGGGGCGACGACCTGCGGGTCGAGGGAGTGGTGGTGGAGCCGCTGGAGGGCATCGACGATCTGGCCGCCCGGGTCGGCGAGTTCGCACCCGCCCCGCACCGGCGCCTCGGGGTGCTTGTCGACCACCTCGTCGCCGGCAGCAAGGAGAGCCGGATCGTGGCTGCTGTCACCTCGCCGGACGTGCTGGTCACCGGTCATCCCTACGTCGACGTGTGGCAGGCGGTCCGGCCGGCGGCCCTGGGCATTCGGGCGTGGCCGGTGGTGCCGCCGGGCCGGCCGTGGAAGGAAGGGGTGTGCGCGGCGCTCGGCGTCGCCGACCCGGCCACCATGTGGCGACACATCTTGTCCAAGGTGGACAGCTTCGCGGACGTCGAGACTCCGTTGATCAACGCGATGGAGCGGCTCATCGACTTCGTGACCGTGCCGGCGGACTGACCGTCAGCGAACGCGCGACCGTCGGATGGCCGCGCCGGCGCGTCCGGTCCGCGCCCGCCCCCGCGCCTGCGCGTCCGGTCCGCTCACGCCCCGTCGGCGCGTCCGGTCCGCTCACGCCCCGCCGGCGCGTCCGGTCCGCTCACGCCCCGTCGGCGTGTCCGGTCCGCATCGCGCGGCGCAGGTCGGCCACAGTGCCCGGTCGGCCGTACCGGTAGCCCTGGCCGCGCGTACAGCCGATGGCGGCCACGGCGGCGTGCTGGGCGTCGGTCTCCACGCCTTCGGCCACCACGCCGAGACCGAAGGCGGTGGCCAGCCGTCGCACCATCTCGACGGTCGCGTACGCCCGACCGTCGGCGCTGGGAACCGCCGGGCCGCCGCCGCAACCAGCGGTCGGGCTCTGGTGGGTGCCGGGTGCCGCCGGGTTGGCCATGCGTCCGGCATCCAGCCGGCGGACGAACGACTGGTCGATCTTCAGTTCGGTGGCCGGGATGCGGTGCAGGTAGTTGAGCGACGAGTAGCCGGTACCGAAGTCGTCGATGGCGATCCGCACCCCCAGCGCCCGCAGGTCACGGAGCCGGTCCAGCACGGTCTCCGTGTCCTCGATGAGTGCCGACTCGGTCAGTTCCACCGTCAGCGCGTGCGGGTCCAACCCGGCCTCGACGGTGGCGTTGGCGACCGTGGCGGCGAGGTCGGCGCGGCGCAGGTGCACCGCCGCGACGTTCACCGAGACGGTGGCGTCCGGCGCCACGTCCTGCCAGTCCGCCGCCGCCCGGCACGCCGCCCGGATCACCCAGCGGTCGACGGCCACGATCAGTCCCGTCTCCTCGGCCAGCGGCAGGAACCGGCCGGGCGGCAGCGTGCCCAGCCGGGGATGCCGCCACCGGACCAGTGCCTCCGCGCCGCGCACGGCACCGGTGGCCAGCTCGACGATCGGCTGGAACTCCAGCCGCAGTTGTCCTCCTTCGTCGACGGCGCGACGCAGGTCCGCGATCAGCTCGGCCCGGCTCACCGCGGCCTCCCGGAGGGCCGGCGTGCAGATCCGGTACGCGGACTTGCCGGCCGCCTTCGCGGCGTACATCGCGATGTCGGCGTCGCGCAGCAGGTCCGTGTGACCGGTGTGCTGCGGGCCGTACTCGGCGATGCCGATGCTGGCTGACGAGTGCAGCGTGCCGGTCCGTTCCAGCGGGCCGGGGCGGAGCGCGGCGAGCAGCCGCTCGGCGAGCCGATCCGGGGGCTCCCCGCGGTCGGGCCCGAGCAGCACGGCGAACTCGTCACCGCCGATCCGGGAGATCATCGCCCGGTCGCCGACGACCGCCCGCATTCGATCCGCCACGTTCACCAGCAGGCTGTCCCCGCTGGCGTGCCCGAACCGGTCGTTCACCTGCTTGAACCCGTCGAGGTCCAGCAGCAGGACGGCGACCGGCAGCCGGCCACGCAATGCCCGGCGAAGCCGCCGGGTGAACCGCAGCCGGTTCGGCAGTCCGGTGAGCTGATCGGTGTACGCGAGCCGGCGCAGCCGGTGGGCGAGTTCGGTGGTCTCGTACGCGGCCAACCCCTGCCGGATGGCCAGCGCCGCCAGCAACGCCATCCCGGACAGGAATACCGGCGGAGCGACGTGCCCGTCCAGGTGCCGGGCCAGCACCATCGCCACGATGGCGCCGCCCACCGGCAGGTACGGCAGTGCCAGCCGCCACCAGGGCAGGACCGGCCGGTCCTCGATGCCGTCCCGGGCCGAGTCCATCGCGGGAGCGGCCCGGTCTCCGGTGGCGAGCGCCATCAGCAGGTAGCTCACCGGCCAGCACAGATCGATCGGGTGTCCCGGGAGGTAGCTGTCCCGGGCGACGAGCGAGATGTAGACGGTGTCGGCGATGACCCGCAGCGCGAGCGCGCAGCCGATGGCCGTCAGTGGTCGCCACACCGGGCGCAACGGCCCGCTGACCGCCACGAGGATGGTCAACTGCATCAGGTCGAGCATCGGGTACAGCAGGCCGAGAGTCCGTACGGGATCGGCCATCGGCGCGGCCGCGACCTCACGGAAGGCGATCAGCCACCCGATCGGCACCAGCGCCAGCCCGACGATGACGCCGTCCAGCAGTACCCGCAGCCGCCCGACGGCGGTCGGCGGGGCAGTGACGCAACTCAGCAGGGCGGCGGTGCCGGAGACGATGCCGGCGGTGAAGATGCCGCCGACCAACAGGTTGTTCGGAAGTCTCCCGTCACCGGCCAGCCGGCTGACCGTCCACACCGCCCGGCCCGCGGCGGCCAGCGCCATGGTCAGCGCGAGCAGCCGCCAGAACCGGTACACACCCTGGGGACGGCGCCGGGCCACGACGAGGCAGCAGCAGGCGGCGATGCTGGCGAGGACGACCGCGCCGATGTCGCTGGCCAGCGCCGCGGCGGGCAGCTCGAAGAGAAGCCAGCCCGCCTCGACCAGCACGACCACCACGCCGGCACGGATCGCCCAACCGTGCGGGCGGGAAACGGAGGCGATCGTGGCTTCCGGTACGCCCCGCCGGGCGGACCCGGCCAGGGCACGCGACGTCAGCGCGATCCCTCGGCCCTCCCTCTGCGCCGCGGCGGTCGGCGTGGCGGCACCGAGCGACACCGGCACCTGTGGACAGTCGATGCGTCAGGCTACCGGCCGACGGAGGGTATGGCGACGGCCGAATTGTGCGACCACCGTGCTGTCGGTCAGCCGACGCCTCAGGGTCGACCGACAATCGTCGCATCGTGTCGGTGCTGGCGAGGGGTGACGCCGCGGACGCGTTTGAAGGCAACGGTTAGGGCGAAAGCATTGGCGTAACCGACCTGCCGGGCGACGGTGGCGACGGTGGCGTCGGTGGCACGGAGCGCGTCGGCGGCCAGATCGATTCGCCACCGGGTCAGATAGGCCATTGGGGGTTGTCCGACGAGCGTCGTGAACCGCCGGGCGAACGCCGCCCGGGACGTACCGGTAGCGGCGGCAAGGGCGGCCACGGTCCACGACCGCGCCGGGTCCTCGTGGATGAGGCGCAGGGCCGGGCCGACGAGCGGGTCGCCGTGCGCGCGGTACCAACCGGGCGGGTTGGCGCCCGGGCGGGCGAACCAGGCGCGCAGGGCGGCGATGAGGGCCAGGTCCAGCAGCCGGTCGAGGACGACCTGCTGCCCCGGCTCGTCCTTGGCGATCTCCTCGGCGAGCAGGGCCGTGATGGGAGACCGAACGTCCTCGCGGGGCACCCGGACGATTGTCGGTAGCGCAGCCAGCAGCCGGCCGCTGACATCGCCGGAGACCTGGTAGGTGCCGCTGGCCAGGACGGTCGAGCTGTCCGGTCTGCCGTTGTCGTGGCGCGGACCGAGCGTGCTGGTGTCGGAGGTCAGTCGGGCCTCGGCGGTGACGTCGGTCCCGTCATTGGTGATCAACTGGTTGCCGGGGCGGACAGTGAGTGTCGCGCTGGTGCCCGGATGGTCGGCGACCGTGTAGGGGTCCGGCCCCTGGACGATCGCCACGTCACCGGGGTTCAGCAGGGTGGGCGTGCCGCCATCGGGAACTATCCAGGCGTGGCCGCGCAGCGCGGTGGCGAGAGCCAGGGGGGCCTCGTCAGCGATCCGCAGCGCCCACGGTGGCTCCAGCACGGCACGACAGAACGCGGCGGTGCGGGCGCGGACGCCGTCCAGAAGGTCTCCGAGGGGGTCCATGGCCGAACAGCGTAGACGATCAGACAGGCAACCGAGCCTTGCAAACATGGATCGTCTCGCTGCGGACCGATTCACTTGTGGGGGATCGTCCAGACCGACACAGGAGGCTGATATGTACGCGATCACGGGAGCGACGGGGCACGTCGGCGGCGCGACCGCGCAGGCGCTGCTGACGGCGGGGGCGCCGGTTCGAGTCATCGTCCGTGACCCAGGCAAGGCGCAACAATGGTCCGACCTTGGCGCCGAGGTCGCCGTAGCCGACCTCACCGACCGGACGGCGCTGGCCGCCGCGCTCGTGGGCTGCCGCGGCGCCTTCGTCATGCTGCCGACCGTGGCGACCTTCACGGGTGCCGACCACCGCGGCATGGCCGACTCGATCGCCGCCGCGGTCGCGGCCAGCGACGTTCCCCATGTCGTGATGCTGTCCTCGGTCGGGGCCGAGCTGCCCGACGGCACCGGACCGATTCGCTGGCTGCACCACCTGGAGAACCGCCTGCGCGAGTCCGGTGTGCTGCTGACCGCGATCCGCGCACCGCATTTCCAGGAGAAGGTCGAATCCGTGCTCGACGCCGTGACCGGCACCGGCACGTACCCGGTCTTCGGCGACTCCGCCGACGTAGCCATACCAATGGTCGCGACCCAGGACGTCGGCGCTGCTGCCGCCCGGGCGCTGACCTTGCCGCCGGCGGTCAGCGAGGTCGTCGACCTGGCGGCGCCGAGCTACACCGAACGCCAGGTCGCCGAGCTGCTGGGCGCGATGCTCGGCAGGGCGGTCGACGTGGTCACGCTCCCGCGACCCAGCTGGCACGACGCGCTGGTCAGCGCCGCTGTCCCGCCGCTGCTGGCCGATGAACTCATCGCGCTGTACGACGCCGACAACCGAGGCGTTCTCCGACCCTGCGGCGATCGTCGGGAGCGCTGCACCACCGAGCTCGAAGACACCCTGCGTCGAGTCGTCCGGACCGCGACGACAGCCGGATAGCTGGGGTGGCCGGTAGTCGGCCACCGTCGTCGTGCGCTCTGGGCGTGCGGTCAGTCGATCCGGTCCGGGTGTCGGGTGAGCACGAAGGTGGCGATGTCCAGCGTGTCCGGCCGGCCGGCGGCGTCGCGGCGGACGGCGAGCACCTCGCCGTCGTTCATCCCGGTGCGGCCCCGCCACCGGTCGGCGTCCAGCCGGCCGAAGCGCCACGGCGCCCGGCCGGTCGAGCTGAACACGAGTTCCGCCGCGGTGGCGTCCCAGGTCGCGTCGTACGCCCGGCCCATCCACCACCAGCGACCGGTGAGGTCGGCGATCTCGGTCGGGACCTCGTCGGCGGATGGCCGCCAGGCCGGCTCGGCCACCGGGTCCGCGTCCAGCACCAGGTCGAGCAGGTCGACGCCGAGGGTGCCGAGGTGACCGCCGCGCAGCCCGTACGCGTTGGCGTAGCCGACGATCCCGGTGCGCGACGGGCGGTGCACGCTGATGGTGGCGACGTAGCCGGGCATCGACCCACCGTGCCCGGCGTAGATCCGCTCGCCGGAGCGGGTCAGCTCGATGCCCAGCCCGTGACCGCCGCGCCAGGTGTCCGGGTCGATGATCACGGGGACGCACATCTCGATGAGGGTGGCGGGCGCCAGGATGGCCGCGTCGGGGTCGGCCAGGAAGGCGGCCCACCGGGCGAGGTCGGTGACGGTGGACCAGAGTTGACCGGCGGGGGCCATCGCGCCGGTGTCGGTGCGGGGCTCCTCGCGCAGCGTGTCGTGCCACGGGTGGACGACGTACCCGCGGGCGAACGGCTCGGTGGCCTGGTACGTGGTGCGCGTCATGCCCAGCGGGCCGAGTAGCTCGGCGCGGACCAGTTCCCACCAGGGTTCGCCGGTGAGGCGTTCCAGGACGCCGCCCAGCAGGCCGTAGGCGAGGTTGGAGTAGTGGTAGACCCGGTGCGGCGGATGGGTGAGCTTGGCCGGGGTGAGCCCGGCCAGCAGCGTGTCCAGGTCGGCGCCCTCGGCGCGTTCCCACCAGTCGCCGTCCGGCTCGCGCTGCAGGCCGGAGGCGTGACCGAGGAGTTGCCGGAGGGTCACCCGACCGACCGGGGTGCCGGGCAGGTGCCTGTCGAGCCGGTCGTCGAGGTCGAGTCGACCGGCGTCGCGCAGCCGCATGACAAGGACCGCGGTCATTGTCTTGCTGATCGACCCGATCCGGTACTGGGTGTCCGGATCGGGCACGGGTTCCGCACCTGCGGCGGCGACGTGGGCCAGCGAACCGTCCCGTACCAGCCCGAGGATCAGCGAGGGGGCCCGACCGGTGGACTGGGCCTCGGTGACGCGTGCGTCGAGGCGGCGGGTGGTCTCCGGGAGCAGGGGCATCGCGTCTCCTCCTGGCTGTTCCTGGACCAACCCTATCCGCACCTCTGATCTTCACGGGTCGCCGGACGTGCGCGGGCATGTCACCCTTGGTACATGGGAGCGCTGATCTGGATCGTGCTGGGTGCCGCGCTGGCGATCGCGGAGATTTTCACCACGACGCTTTTCCTGATCATGTTCTCGGTCGGTGCGTTCGCGGCGGCCGGCGCGGCGGCACTGGGTGCCCCGTTCGCCGTGCAGGCGATCGTGTTCGCCCTGGTGTCGGCCGTCACAGTGCTTGGCGTACGGCCCAGTCTGCGACGTCAGAGCGACTCGGCGGCCGGGGACGAGGGGCCGTTCGGCATGACGGCGATCACCGACGAGACCGCGATCGTGCTGGACCGGGTCGACGCGAACGGCGGCCGCGTCAAGATCGGCGGCGAGTTGTGGGGTGCTCGGGCCTTCGACGCCACCCAGAGCTACGAGCCGGGTGAGCAGGTCCGTGTGATCGAGATAAAGGGTGTGACCGCCATGGTTTGGCGGGATGATTTGTCAACCTCCGGGGAGCTACCCGGATTGGAAAGGTGATCGAATATGGGGACTGTGACCGCGGTGCTCCTTGCCGCCGTGGCCCTGATCGTGGTGATAACGCTGGCTCGGGCCGTCCGGATCGTTCCGCAGCAGCGGATGGACGTGGTGGAGCGGCTCGGGAAGTACAAGCGCACGCTGACTCCCGGCCTGAACCTGCTGGTGCCGTTCGTCGACGCGGTGCGGACCAAGGTCGACATGCGGGAGCAGGTGGTCAGCTTCCCGCCGCAGCCGGTGATCACCTCGGACAACCTGGTGGTCTCCATCGACACGGTCCTCTACTTCAAGGTGGTCGACCCGGTTCGGGCGACGTACGAGATCTCGAACTTCCTCCAGGCCATCGAGCAGCTCACGGTCACCACGCTGCGCAACGTCATCGGATCGCTGGACCTGGAGCGGGCGCTGACCAGCCGCGAGGAGATCAACAGGCACCTGTCCGGGGTGCTCGACGAGACCACCGGCCGGTGGGGCATCAAGGTGACCCGGGTCGAGATCAAGGCGATCGAGCCCCCGCCCAGCATCCGCGACTCGATGGAGAAGCAGATGCGGGCCGAGCGGGACCGCCGCGCCGCCATCCTGAACGCCGAAGGGCACAAGCAGTCGCAGATCCTGTCCGCCGAGGGTGAGAAGCAGGCGGCGGTGCTGCGTGCCGACGGTGACCGGCAGGCCCGGATCCTGCAGGCCGAGGGCCAGGCCAAGGCGATCCGGACCGTCTTCGACGCGATCCACACCGCCAACCCCAGCCAGAAGGTGCTGGCCTACCAGTACCTCCAGGCCCTGCCGCAGATCGCCAACGGCACGGCCAACAAGGTGTGGATCGTGCCGGCCGAGCTGACCAAGGCGCTGGAGGGCATGGGCGGCGCGCTGGGCGGCCTGCAGCGGATGGCCGGCGACGCGCCGTCCGCGGATGTCGACTCGAGTGCCGTGGAGCGCGAGGCGCACGAGGCGGCCGAGGCGGCGGCGGCCGCGGCCCGCGAGGTCAACTCCGAGGTGCGCGCGGCGGAGGAGCAGGTCAGCTCGGGTAGCCAGCGCACCCAGCAGCTGTCCGCCGGGGCGCCCATCCCGCCGAGCGCCGCGGTCGCCGAGGGGGTCCCGGCCCCCGAGAAGGTCCCTGCCACCGACGGGACCGCGACCGACGACACGGTCGTGATCAACACTGCGGATTCGGAGCGCACCCAGCGGTTGTGACACCGCCGGTGCCGCGTGGCGGCACCGGAATCGGTGAACCTTCCGTACGGCGTCCCGTCGCCTGCCAGGATCGGACCAGGGACCGATCCGCGGCGACGGGGCGCCGTTTCGCGTACCCGTGCGGGGCTGCCGGCGCCCGCGACGTCGCGTCGTCGCCGCCCACGACGTCGCGCTGTCGACGGCGCCCGGGGCGGGGTGTTGCCAGCGTCCGACGGGGCGCGGTGCGAGGGGAGGCGGAATGGACGAGACTCCGCAGCGTGCCGAGGGGCCGGCCGCAGCCCACGCGAGGATTGCCACCTCGCTGGTCCGCCCGGTCCGGGTGATCCGCCGGGTCGGCCTCAACCTGCTGCCATTCTTCGACGAACGGAATCCGGCCCCGCCGGCGCCGAACATGATCTGGCTGTGGGCGTTGCGCCGGTTCGCCCGCAACGTCGTCTGGCTACTGCCCGGCTACGCGGTGCTGTTCGGACTGGTCACCGCGCGCGGTGACGATCTGCGCCGGTCGACCTCCCTGGCCACCGGCGGCAGCCTGCGGGCGCTCGGCCTGGTGCTGGCCACCTGGCTCGGACTGCTCGCCCTGCTCGCGCTCACCAGCCTGCTGGCCACCAACCGCAGCCGGGGGACCGCCACCGCCGCGCTGCTGCTCGCCCTGTTCGGGGCGCTGCTGATGCCGTTGGCGTACGCGGCCGGGCCGGGGTACGCGCGGGCGCTGGCCTTTGTCGGCGGCACGGTGTTCAGTCTCGGCTGGGGACTGGCCGGGCTCGCCGTGGCCAGGTCGCAGGTCTTCGGCGCCTCCGACGGCGTACTCATGATGATTGCCGCACCGCTGCTCGGGGTGGGTGGACTCATCGTCGCGGCGCTCCAGACGGTCGGGGCCCTGCTGCTGCTCGCGGCCGGGGTGGGGGTCGCCTGGAAGGCCGGCCGGCTGCTGCCCCGCACCGAGGCGCCGTTGCTCACCGAACCCACCGATGGCGCCCCCGCCTGACCCGCGCCCCCGAGCCCTGGCCCGACCCGTCAGCTCTCCCGTCCTGACGGACCATGATCGTTGCCAGGTTCCGGTGGTGACACGCCGGGACAGCACACCCCTTCCGTACGACGATCATTTTGCTGGTCAGAGCTGGCCGACGTCGGTGATCCGGATGACCGCGGCCCCGACCTCGTCGGACGCCGCCAGGTCGACCTCGGCGCTGATGCCCCAGTCGTGGTCGCCCTCCGGGTCGTCGAAGATCTGCCGGACCGTCCACCGGTCCCGACCCTGGTCGATCATGAGCAGCGCGGGTCCCCGGGCGTTCGGGCCGGTCCCCAGATCCTCGTACGCCTCGAAGTACGGCTCCAGCGCGTCGGCCCAGGCGTCGGCGTCCCAGCCGGCGTCGGAGTCCAGTTCGCCCAGGACGTCCCAGCGGCGCAACGCGGCCAGCTCGACCCGGCGGAACATCGCGTTGCGGACCAGCACGCGGAAGGCACGCGGGTTGCGGGTGACCGCTGGCGGCCGCTCGTCGAGCCGGTTGGCCGCCACCTCCGCCACGTCGGACGGGTTGCGCAGCCGCTCCCACTCGTCGATCAGACTGGAGTCCACCTGCCGGACCAGCTCGCCGAGCCACTCGATCAGGTCGGTGAGGTCCTCGGTCCGGGCGTCCTCGGGGACGGTCTGCCGCAGGGTCTTGTACGCGTCGGCGAGGTAGCGCAGCACCAGCCCCTCGGACCGGGACAGGCTGTAGAAGGCTACGTACTCGGTGAAGGTCATCGCCCGCTCGTACATGTCGCGGACCACCGACTTGGGGGAGAGGCCGTAGTCGGCGACCCACGGGTGACCGCGCCGGTACATCTCGTACGCGGCGTCCAGCAGCTCCGCGAGCGGCTTCGGGTGGGTCACCTCGTCGAGCAGTTCGAGCCGCTGCTCGTACTCGATGCCGTCGGCCTTCATCGCGGCGACCGCCTCACCGCGGGCCTTGAACTGCTGCGCGGACAGCACCTGCCGAGGATCGTCCAGGATGGACTCGATCACCGAGAGAACGTCCAGCGGGTACGCCGGCGACTCCTTGTCGAGCAGCTCGATCGCGGCCAGCGCGAGCGGCGACAGCGGCTGATTGAGGGCGAAGTCGTACTGGAGGTCGACGGTGAGCCGGACCCGCCGACCGGTGTCGTCCGGCTCGGCGAGCTGCTCCACCACGCCGCCGGCCAGCAGCGCCCGGTAGATGGCGATGGCCCGGCGGATGTGTCTGCGCTGGGCCGCGCGTTCCTCGTGGTTGTCGGTGAGCAGGTGTCGCATCGCCGCGAACGCGTCACCCGGTCGGGCGATGACGTTCAGCAGCATCGAGTGGCTGACCTGGAAGCTGGAGGTGAGTGGCTCCGGCTCGGCGGCGACGAGACGTTCGAAGGTGGGCTGACCCCAGCCGATCGACCCCTCCGGCGGCTTCTTGCGCACCACCTTGCGCCGCTTCTTCGGGTCGTCGCCGGCTTTGGCGAGTGCCTTCTCGTTGTCGATGACGTGCTCGGGCGCCTGCACCACGACGGTGCCCATGGTGTCGAACCCGGCCCGGCCAGCCCGACCGGCGATCTGGTGGAACTCGCGAGCCTTGAGCAGTCGGGTCTTCACCCCGTCGTACTTCGACAGGCCGGTGAACAGCACGGTCCGGATCGGCACGTTGATGCCCACCCCGAGGGTGTCCGTCCCGCAGATGACCTTGAGTAGGCCGGCCTGGGCGAGGGTCTCTACCAGCCGGCGGTACTTCGGCAGCATGCCCGCGTGGTGCACGCCGATGCCGTGCCGGACCAGGCGGGACAGGGTACGCCCGAAGCCCGCGGTGAACCGGAAGTTGCCGATCGCCTCGGCGATCATGTCCTTCTCGGCCCGGGTCGCGACGTTCACGCTCATCAGCGCCTGCGCCCGTTCCAGTGCCGCCGCCTGGGTGAAGTGCACGACGTAGATCGGCGCCTGTTTGGTGCTGAGCAGTTCCTCAAGCGTCTCGTGCATCGGCGTCATCGCGTACGAGAACATCAGCGGAACAGGCCGCTGGGCCGAGCGGACGACGGCGGTGGACCGGCCGGTACGCCGGGAGAGGTCCTCCTCGAAGCGCTTGACGTCGCCGAGGGTGGCCGACATCAGCACGAACTGCGCCTGGGGTAGCTCGATCAGCGGCACCTGCCACGCCCAGCCCCGGTCCGGCTCGGCGTAGAAGTGGAACTCGTCCATGATCACCAGGCCGACGTCGGCCCGGCCACCCTCGCGGAGCGCGATGTTCGCCAGGATCTCGGCCGTGCAGCAGATGATCGGCGCGTCCTCGTTGACGCTGGCGTCGCCGGTCAGCATGCCGACGTTGTGCGCCCCGAAGACCTCGCAGAGCGCGAAGAACTTCTCCGACACCAGGGCCTTGATCGGCGCGGTGTAGAAGGAGACCCGGTTCTCGGTCAGCGCGGTGAAGTGGGCGGCCGTCGCGACCAGGCTCTTACCGGACCCGGTCGGCGTGTTCAGGATGACGTTGGCCCCGGAGACGATCTCGATGACCGCCTCCTCCTGGTGCGGATAGAGGGCCAACCCCTGCCCGTTCGCCCAGCCGGTGAACGCGTCGAAGAGGGAGTCGGCATCGGCGTCGGCCGGGATCTGGTCGGTGAGCGTCATCGCCGGTCAATCCTGCCCTGCCCGGACCGGTCGCCGCCAACCGGGCCAGCTCCCTTCCGTACGAAGACCAGGTCGAAGACCGGGCGTCGGGCGGCGAGCGCCCGCCGTTCGAACTTGGTCACCGGCCGGTCGTCGGGCCGCGGCGCGAAGCCGGCGTACGCGTTGACCAGCTCGGGATCGGCGGTCAGGGTCTCCCGCATGGCGTTGGCGTAGTCGTGGCTGTCGGTGGCGCACAGCAACCTACCGTCCGGCTCCAGCCGGTCCCGCAGCAGCGCGACGTTGCCGGGCTGGATCAGCCGCCGCTTGTGGTGCCGGGTCTTGGGCCACGGGTCCGGAAAGAACAGGTGGATCGCGGCCAGGCTGGCCGGGGGGAGCAGCCGGAGCAGGACCAGGGCGTCGCCGTCGGCGACCCGGACGTTCGTCAGACCCCGTCGGTCGATCATGGCGAGCAGGTTCGCGATGCCCGGGGTGTGCACCTCGGCCGCCAGGTAGTCCCGGTCCGGGTCGGCGGCGGCCATGGCGGCGGTCGCCTCACCCATCCCGGAACCGATCTCCAGCACCACCGGCGCCCGCCGACCGAACAGCGCCGGCAGGTCGACCGGCTCGGCCACCGGGTCCGGGGCGGTGGCCGGGTCCGGGGCGGTCGCCGCCGCGGCGGTGGGGTCGGTGGTGGCCGGGTTCGGGTCGGTGGCGGCGGTGGTTGCTGGATCCTCGGGAACCGGCAGCCGGAACGCCGGTCCGAGGCGGTCCAGGGCGTCCACATGGCGCCCGCTGAGCCGGCCGCGCCTGGGGTGGAACGTCCGGATCGGCGCTCTCGCGACGCCCGGCTGGTCGGCGGGGCCGCTTGCGGAATTCCGGTCGGTGGAGGTCACAGGACGACGAGCCTATCGCGCCGTGGGATGAGAAGATTTCCCCGTACGGTGGACGGGAGCCCCCGGCATGGAATCGGCCCGTCCCACGGCGCCAGGAGGGCCTATGGAGTCAGCGCCGCACCCAGGGGCTTCGACACAGGCCGTCGGGCCGGTGTCGAGGCCCCCGGCCGCCAGGTGGTCCGCCGTCATGATCGGGGTGACCCTGGGACTGGCCGCGCTGGTGCCGATGGCCGGTCCGGTCCGGGCCGCTGACGTCTACGTCCAGCTCACCCCGAGCACGACGGAGGCCGGCGACCTGGTCGGCATCCGGGCCAGTTGCCGGGACAACCGGCAGCCCGCGACGGTCGAGTCCCAGGCGTTCGGCACGGTCACCGCCCAGCCGCAGGACGGCGTCCTCACCGCGACGGCCATGGTGCCGGAGGGGACGAAGGCGGACACCTACCGGGTCCGGCTCCGCTGCCCCGACGGCAACAACGCCACGGCGTCGCTGATCGTGGTCGGTGGCATCCGACCCACCCGGGGGCCGGCCACCGGTTTCGGGGGCACCGCCGGGGACAACCCGGGCGGTTTGTTGATCGCGGGCGGGCTGGCGACCCTCGTGCTGGGCGGCGTGCTGGGCGTGCTCGCCCTGCGGCAACGGTCCGCGTCCTTCGGCCCCCGCTGACGAGCGCCATGTCCGCGGTTCGGTACGGCGGCCGGCCGGCAGCCGGGCAACCCGTCCGGTCCGGTCCACGGCATGCCCGCTGGTCCGTCCGGTCCGGTCCACGGCATGCCCGCTGGTCCGGCCGATCCGGTCCGCGGCCCGCCGGCCTCAGCCTCGGTACGCGTCAGCGGCGCCCGGTCCGCCGGCGGCGCTGGTTCGGACCGGCCTCGGTGATCCTGCTGCTGCTCGGCATCTTCGCCACCGGTGCCGGGCTCGGCCAGGCGACCGGCGGACCGTTCTCCTGGCTGGGCGGCGGCAGCAAGGAACCACCGCGCGAGTTTCCGGTGCTGAAGCCCAGCAAGCCGGTCCGGATGACGATCAAGTCGATCAAAGTGGCGGCGCCGGTGATGCAGGTGGGGCTGGCCGACGACGGGAGCATCGCCGTCCCCGACCTCGACCGGCACAACCAGGCCGGCTGGTACGAGGACGGCCCGACCCCGGGTCAGTTCGGCCCGGCCATCATCGTGGGGCACGCCGACACCAGGACCGGCCCGTCGGTCTTCCACGGCCTGCCGAAGCTGCCCGCCGGTGCCAAGATCGAGATTGTCCGGGAGGACCGGTCGACGGCGATCTTCGAGGTGAACTCGGTGGAGCGGTTCGACAAGGGCCAACTGCCGGCCGAGCGCGTGTACGGCGACTACCGCCGGCCGGGGCTGCGCCTGATCACCTGCGGTGGTGAGTGGCGGGGCGGCGGCATCGGGTACGCCGACAACATCATTGCCTTCGCGTCACTGGTCAGCGTCCGCAAGCCCTGAGGATGTGCCTACTCGGGTTCTGCGACGGAGACGCCCTGGCTCGCTTGACACCCACCGGACCCGTGGCGAGGACCCGTGGTCGCCCGGGTGGCTGTCCACGGTGCGCGACCGCTGGCGTCACGACCGGGGCTGGTGAGATCGACTCAATGTCGGAAATGTTGCGGGGTCGGCGGCCTCCGGACACCCCTACTTCGCCGATATCGAGTCGATGTTGGGCTACAAGCGAGGCGGACACCCGAACCGCACAGTCAGGACAGGCGGGTTCTCAGTCAGGACGGGCGGGTTCTCGGGCGGTCACTCGTCGGGTGCGATCGGCACGATCTCGAACTCCATAAGCGTCGCGCCGGTGGCCACCGGCCGGTGCCCGGGGCCGCTCGGGGCGTGCGCCTGCCGGGCCGGCCCGTCCGCCCAGGCCCGGTATGCCTCCTCGTTCTCCCAGCGGGTGTAGACGAAGTACCGGGTCTCCCCGGCGACCGGCCGCAACATCTCGAAGCCGAGGAAACCGGGGGTGTCCACCATCGACCGCTGCCGGGCGGCGAACCGCCGTTCCAACTCCGGTCCGGCGCCGGTCGGCACCTCGATCGCGTTGATCTTCACGACTGCCATGCGATCCAGCCTACGGGCGGTGTGTCGTGAACTGCGGTGCCGACGGTACGGCAGCCGTCGGGTCGGTATGTTGTGTGAACCTGTGACCGCAGAGTCGGTATGTTGTGTGCACTTGTGACCGTCGAGAGGGCTGCCGGTTAGCCAAGCTCCGCGCGGTGGCTCCGATGGGGGGTCGCGGTGTGGCTGAACGGGTGGGCGAGGCAGGTGGGGGCATGATGAGTGCCGAGGCCGTGGGTGCGCAGATGCCGACCCAGGTGACGCTGGACGATCTCGCCGTGATGGCGGCGGCCGACGAGAACCACCGTTACGAGCTCAGCGTCGAGGGAGTGTTGTCGGTCGTGCCCCCCGCCGATCCCGATCATGCGCTGCTGGTGTCCCGGATGTTCGCCTGGTTCCTGACCCATGGATTCGGCCCCGACCAGGTCGTGACGGACTGCGGAATCGACGTCGGCGGTGGACGGGTGCCGGACCTGACGGTGTGGGCGGCGGGACGTCCGCCGCGCCCGGCGCGGTCGAGCTACGCCGGAACGGACGGGTTGCTGCTGGCCGTCGAGGTGGTGTCCCGAGGTTCCGAGATCGTCGACCGGATCACCAAAAAGGCCGAGTACGCCAAGGCTGGCATTCCCCGGTACTGGATCGTGGAGCGCGACAGTGGCACCACCGTGCACCGGCACACCCTCGACCCGGACACCGGCGAGTATCAGCCCGACCCCGGCCAGGCCCAACCGCTCGCCTGGCTGTTGACCACGGTCCCCGATCTCTCGTAGCCGGGGCGTAGCCGTCAGCCGGTTCCCGCCACGTCGAGATCGGCGTCGACCACGATCGGCGCGTGGTCCGACGGCCCCTTGCCCTTGCGGGCCTCGCGATCCACGTACGCGCCGGTGACCCGGCTCGCGATCGAATCCGTGGCGTAGACGAGATCGATCCGCATCCCCTTGTTCTGGTGGAACATCCCGGCCCGGTAGTCCCAGTACGTGAATGGGTGCGGTCCCTTCATCGGGGTCGGGACGACGTCGACCAGGCCCAGGTCCCGCAACTCGGCGAGGGCCTGCCGCTCGGCCGGTGTGACGTGGGTGGAGTCGACGAACAGGGCCGGATCCCAGACGTCGGCGTCGGTGGGGGCGACGTTGAAGTCACCACAGACCGCCAGCGGGAGCCCGGACTTCAGCTCCGAGTCGAGGACATCCCGCAGCGCCGCCAGCCAGGCCAGCTTGTACTCGTAGTGCGGGGAGTCGGGGGTCCGCCCGTTCGGGACGTACACCGACCAGACCCGGACCCCCGCGCAGGTGGCCGAGATCGCGCGGGCCTCGGGCAGCGGGAAGCCCGGCTCTCCCGGGAACCCGACCACGACGTCGTCTAGCCCGACCCGGGACAGCACCGCCACCCCGTTCCAGCGACCGTCGCTGTGGCTGGCCACCGTGTAGCCCAGCTCGCCGACCTCGGCCACCGGGAAGGCACCGTCCGGGCACTTGGTCTCCTGCAGGCACACCACGTCGGGCCGGACGTCGGCGAGCCAGTCGACCAGCCGGGGCAGCCGGGCCTTCACCGAGTTCACGTTCCAGGTTGCCAACCGCATGCGGACAGCCTGCCCGATGTGGCGCCGCGCCGCGATTCCGCCCCGCCGCGCGTCAGCCGCCGGTCTGGTCGCCGCGGTTCTGTTCGGCCAGGAACCGTTCCAGCTCGGCGCCCAGTTCGTCGGCGGTCGGCAGCGGTCCGGTCTGCGCCTCCAGCAAATTCTCCGTGGAACGCCCGCGGGCGAACGCGTCGTACTGCTCCTCGAGCGCCTTCACCAGCGTGCTGGCCTCCTCGGTCTCGGCGATCTGCCGGTCGATGTCGGCCCGGACCAGTTCGGCGGCCGATCGCAGCGCGTCCGTGGGAAGCAGCAATCCGGTGCTGCGGGAGACCGACGTGAGTAGCAGCTCGGCGGCGGTGGGGTACTCGGTCTGGGCGACATAGTGCGGCACGTGGGCGGCGAAGCCCATCGCGTCCCGGCCCCGCTCGCCGAGGCGGAACTCCAGCAGATGACCGGCGCTGCCTGGCACCTGCACCCGCTGCAGCCAGGGCTCGTGCCCGGCGATCAGCTCCTTGCGGGTCGCGTGCGCGGTCACCCCGCCGGGCCGGGTGTGCGGTACGGCCATCGGGATCGAGTTGAGGCCCACGGTGAGCCGGACGCCGAGCCGGTCGATAAGCGCGATCACGGCGGCCACGAACCGCTCCCACTGGATGTCCGGTTCGGGGCCGGCCAGCAGGAGGAACGGCGTACCGGCGTCGTCGGAGAGCATCCGCAGTTCGAGTCGGGGGTCCTCGTACCGCTCCCAGTGGTCCTCGACGAAGATCATGACGGGCCGGCGCGACCGGTAGTCGATCAACTGGTCCGCGTCGAACGTGGCGATGAGTTGCCCGTCCAGGGTGGAACGCAGGTGCTGGCGGGCCAGCCGGGTGGCGTTTCCGGCATCGACGAAACCGGTTAGTGCCTGGATCAGCACCGGTTGCCCCAGTTCGGGCAGGTCGTCGGCCAGTTCGTACAGCTCGTGCGGATCACGCACCGGTCAGGACCTCCTCAACGCCGAAGGGTCGCGTCGGGGCGACGCCCACCCTTCGTGCAGAACGCTGCGGCCATCTTCGTCCATTCCACCCCGCGATCACCACGCCGGTCGCCAGATGCGGCGTTCTGAGCTGTTTCGTCACCAGGATCCGGAACCCTCCGGCGAGTGTGGGCAGGACCACATGATCACCCACAGTGATTGGCTCGTTCGTCTGTCTAGCCTCGTCGAATGCGGAATGACGACCCCCTTCACGACGCAGAGTGGCGGTCCCCGGGGGACCGGACCCTCCCGTACGCCCGCCGGACACCGACCGCCCCGGCGACCCGGCACCGGCCGGTCCGGAGCCGCCTCGCGGGACTCGTCGACCGCCCGAACCGCCGGCGCGCCGCCGTGGTCGGGCTGGTGGGCTGCCTCGGCCTGGCGACGTTCGTCCAGGCCAGCGCCGAGCGGGCGGCCCGCGGCGGCATCGAGCCGGTGAGCTTCGGTCCGGCCGCGACCCCGTCGGCCACCGGTGATCCGGGACCGGCGTCCGGCGGACCAGCGGCCTCCGCTGGCGAACCGGCGACGTCGGCCGGCGAACCGACGACCTCCGCCGGCGGACCGACGACCGCCACTGGCGAACCGTCGGCGACCGCTCCGGCGACCGGTGATCCGACCTCGACGGCCAGCCCCGATCCGGACATCCCCGCCGGGTCCACCGGGCCAACCAAGATCGAACACACAATCGATCCCGGGCCGGTGGCGGGGCTCACCGTGGCCCAGATGAACAACGCCAAGGCCATCGTGCGTACCGGTCGGGACATGGGCATGCCGCGTCGTGCGCTGATCATCGCGGTCGCCACCGCCATGCAGGAGAGCAACCTCTACAACTACGCCAGCGGGGTGCTGCCCGAGTCGCAGAACTACCCTCATCAGGCCATCGGCTGGGACCATGACTCGGTGGGCCTGTTCCAGCAGCGCCCGAGCACCGGGTGGGGCCCGGTACGCCGGCTGATGCAGCCGGCGTACGCCACCACCCAGTTCCTCGTCGCGTTGCGGCAGGTGCCCGGCTGGCATCGGCTGGCCCTCACCGATGCCGCGCAGGCGGTGCAGGTGTCCGCGTTCCCCTACGCGTACGCCAGGCACGAGGCCAGGGCGACCGAGGTGGTGGACGCGATCGTCCCCGGCTGGGCCTGATCGGCGGCCGTGATCGCCCGGCCTCGGCCGGGCGATCACGCTGGTCCGGCGCCCCGCAGCCAGGCTCGCCGCGTGGCTGCCCGGGCCGCGCGGTGGCGCGGATCGGTCATGCTGGACTGTGTCGGGTGTGGTCGAGGACGGCGCAGGGTATTCCTGGACAGGCCCACCCCCGTACTGATCGGAGGACAGTCAATGTCCATCTTGCAGCGAATCACCCTGTTCCTGCGCTCGCCGCGTGGCCAGCAGCTGATCGACCGTGGCCGTCGGGAGATGGCGAAGCCGCAGAACCAGGCGAAGCTGCGGCAGATCGCCGGCCGGTTCTCGCAGAAGCGCCGGCCCCGGTAGGCCGCCCGCGCGTCCCACTGGCGCCCGTGCCGCACCATGGCGGGCGTCCGACCGTCCGAGCCAGGGAGGCCGTCCGTGACCGACACCACCCGACCCGGTGACGAGGCAACACCGACCACCGACCCCGGCTCCGCACCGCCGGAACCGGACGCCGAGCCGATCGGACCGCCGTCCGGCTTGTGGGACAAGATGCGGGACGATCCGCAGTACGCTCCGGAGCACCTCGCCCTGGAGGCGGTGCGCCGCCTCGGCCCGGAGGCCTCCGCCTGGGCCGCGCGGGTCCGTGCCCAACGACCCGAGCTGCCCCCAGAGGAGCTGGCCCGGCTGGCCGTCAAGCGGTTCGTCAACCTGGCCCGGCTCTCCGGTGCGGTATCCGGCGCCGCCGGCCTGCCCGGCGCGATCGTCGACATCGGCGTGCTGGCGTGGAACCAGGCGCGGATGGTGCTGCACATCGCCGCCGCCTACGGAGTGGACCCGACCGTGCCGGAGCGGGCCACCGACCTGCTGGTCCTGCAGCGGGTACACAAGGTCGCCGAGGCCGCGCGGTTGGCGCTGGGAGTGGCCGCGGGGCGGGAGCGGGCGGGGACGGTGTTCGCTCGCTCCGGGGCGCCCATGGGGCAGGCGTTCCTGCGGTTGGGTGTCCGGCTCGCCAGGATGGCCGGGATACGGGCGGCCAGAAGATTGTTCGCCAAGGCGGTTCCCGGTGCCGCCATCCTCCTGGGCACCTGGGCCAACTCCTCGGCCACCACCGAGTTGGCCCGCCGGGCGCGAGAGATGTATGGCGGGGGCCGTTCCGCGCCCGAGCAGCGTCGGCCCTGACCGAGGCGGTCGTGGCGGCTCCGGCCTTGGCGAACTGGTTCCGGGTCGCGATGACTCCGGCGCTTCTGGCTACAGCGCCCGGCGCCAGGCCGCCCACGCGGCCGCGGCCAGGGCGTTCTGCCCGTCGGCGTCCGGGTGGAAGAAGTCCAGCGGGTTGACCTTGTCCAGAGTCACCGGAATCCGGTGGGCCGCGCCGCCGTCATAGGTACACCGGGGTCCGTACCGCTCGCAGGCCGCCGCCAACTCCCTGTTGTACGCGTCGATCCGGGCCGCGAACGCCGCCCGCCGCCGTACGTCCACCGTCGCCGTCGAGGTCGGGTTGGCCAGCAGCGCCGGGCAGACGCCGTGTGACCAGACCCGGACGGCGAGCCGGTCGGTGCGTCCCACCTCCCACAGGCGGTGCAGGTCGGGGATGCTGACCACGAGCACCCGCGCCTTCGGCCGGCCCTTCCTGAGCACCTGGAACGCCTGGGTCAGCTCGGCCCGGAAGGTGGCCACGCTTGTCATCTCCTGGATTGTCGGCCGGCAGGCGTCGTTGGCGCCGATCAGCACCGTCACGTAGTCGGCCTTGTGCCGGACCGCCCCGCTCGCCTGGTCCGGCAGCGCCGCCACCCGGCTGCCCGGCGCGGCCTCGTTGTGCGCCGTCAAACGGCGGTCCGCGTCGGTGTCGGCGAGCCGCTCATAGAGGCTGTTCACCCTGGTCCCGGTGCCGGTCGACCAGGAGTTGCGCGGACACGAGACGAGGGCGACACAGGAGCCGTACCCAGTGGTGATCGAGTCGCCGAGGGCGGCCATCGACGCCGAACGGGCCGGTCGGGACCGGCTCGGATCGGGGGACGGCTCGCCGGGTCCCGAGCCCTCGCAGGCGAGGGCGGCCACGGCGAGCGCCACGGCGGTGATGGCGGTGCTCCAGCGGCGCGGCATCCGACTCCCCGGAGTCAACGGTACGCGACATCTCGGTTACTCTATGCGAGAAAGGCGTGGTGTCGGAAGGGTCGGGACGTGCGCCGGACAGGTTATCCGGGCGGTTTCCGGGTAGTGCCGAGGCATGGCAGCGAAACAGCAACCCCGAGGGGCCCGGGGGACGGTGGGACACGCCTACAGCGCACTGAACATGCGGCTGATTCTCGCCTCCATCGGCCTGGTGCTCAGCGTGCTGTTCGGCGTACTCACCGCGCGGGCCGGTTACTGGGTGCCGGCGGCGCTGCTGTTCGTCATCGCCGCGACCGCGGTGGTCGACCTGGTGGTGATCCAGCGCCGGCGGGCCGCGCGACGGCGGGCCGAACCGGAGGGCACCCGTCACTCGATCTTCGAGTGACGGGCCATTCGACACGGGAGTACGAGATGTTCATGGCAAGTGTGAACCCCGCCACCGGCGAAACCCTCCGCGCCTTCGACGAGCACACCGAAGAGCAGATCGACCAGGCGATCGGGCGCGCCGACGCGGCGTACCGGAAGCTGCGCCGAACGAGCTTCGCCCAGCGTGCCGGGTGGATGGTCGCGGCCGCCGACCGGCTCGACGCCGACGCCGACGACATCGCCCGCATGGTGACCTTCGAGATGGGCAAGACGCTCGCCGCCGCTAAGGCCGAGGTGGCCAAATGCGCGGCGGCCTGCCGGTTCTACGCCGAGCACGCGGCGGAGTTCATGGCCGACGAACCGGCCGACGCGGCGGCCGTCTCGGCGACCCGGGCGTTCACCCGCTATCAGCCGATCGGCCCGGTGCTCGCCGTGATGCCGTGGAACTTCCCGCTCTGGCAGGTGATCCGGTTCGCCGCGCCGGCCCTGATGGCGGGCAACGTCGGGCTGCTCAAGCATGCGTCCAACGTGCCGCAGACCGCGCTCTTCCTCGGTGAGCTGTTCCGCACCGCGGGGTTTCCGGAGGGCGCGTTCGAGCCCTTGCTGATCGGCTCCAAGCAGGTGGAGCGGGTGTTGATCGATCCGCGGGTTCGGGCCGCGACGCTTACCGGCAGCGAGCGGGCCGGCCGTTCGGTGGCCGAGGTCGCCGGTCGGGAGTTGAAGAAGACCGTGCTGGAACTCGGCGGCAGCGACCCGTTCGTGGTGATGCCGTCGGCCGACGTCGACCGGGCCGCCGAGGTGGCAGCCACCGCCCGCTGCCAGAACAACGGGCAGTCCTGCATCGCCGCGAAGCGGTTCATCGTGCACGCCGACGTCTACGACGCCTTCACCGAGGCGTTCGTCGCGACGATGTCGGCGTTGCGGATGGGCGACCCGTTGGACGACGCGACCGATGTGGGTCCGCTCGCCACCGAGCAGGGCCGCACCGACGTCGAGGAACAGGTCCGCGACGCGGTGGCCAAGGGCGCCCGGGTGCTCTGCGGTGGCCAGCGGCCGGACGGTGCCGGGTGGTTCTATCCGCCCACGGTGGTCGCCGACCTGACCCCGAACATGCGGATGTGGTCCGAGGAGGTCTTCGGGCCGGTGGCCGGGATGTATCGGGTGGCGTCGTACGAGGAGGCGATCGAACTGGCCAACGGCACCAGTTTCGGCCTCGGCTCCAACGTGTGGACGCGGGACGAGGCGGAGCAGGAGAGGTTCGCCGTCGACCTGGACGCCGGAAGCGTGTTCGTCAACGGCATGACCACGTCGTACCCGCATCTGCCGTTCGGCGGGGTGAAGAACTCGGGCTATGGCCGCGAACTGTCCGCCTGGGGGATCCGGGAGTTCTGCAACATCAAGACGGTCTGGATGGGGGAGGGCACGGCGGGCGCGGACGCTGGCGCGCACACCGAGTAAGTGGCCCGGTCGGCTTAGCGGACGGTCGCCAGGGGTACGAAGTGCCAGCATGACGACGTACGGGATCCACGCCTCGCATGAACAGATCCACCCCACCCAACTGCTCGACGCGGTGGTACGCGCCGAGCGCGCCGGCTTCGACGCCGCCATGTCGTCGGACCACTTCTCCCCGTGGAGCACCCGGCAGGGCCAGTCGGGGTTCGCCTGGTCCTGGCTGGGCGCCGCCCTCCAGGCCACCTCGCTCCCGTTCGGGGTGGTGAACGCGCCGGGGCAGCGGTACCACCCGGCGATCATCGCGCAGGCCATCGGCACCCTGGCCGCGATGTACCCCGGGCGGTTCTGGGCGGCGCTGGGCTCGGGTGAGGCCAGCAACGAGCACATCACCGGGGACCGGTGGCCGCGCAAGGACGTCCGCACCGCCCGGTTGCGCGAGAGCGTCGACGTGATCCGGGCGCTCCTCGCCGGCGAGGAGGTCAGCCACGACGGGCTGGTCCGGGTGGACCGGGCCCGGCTGTGGACCCGCCCCGAGCAGCCGCCGGCTCTGATCGGCGCGGCGGTCAGCGAGGCCACCGCCCGGTGGTGCGCCGAGTGGGCCGACGGCCTGATCACCGTCAACGCCCCGACCGAGCGGCTGCGCCGGATGGTGGAGGCGTACCGGGGGGCCGGCGGCCGGGGCAAGCTGCACCTACAGGTACACCTGAGCTGGGCGCCGGACGAGGAGGAGGCCGCCCGGCTGGCGTACGACCAGTGGCGCAGCAACATCTTCGCGCCGCCGGTCTGCTGGGACCTGGACATGGTCGACCACTTCGACGTGGTCTCCGAGCGGGTGGCACCGGAGCAGGTCGCCGAGGTGGTCAACATCTCGTCCGACCTCGGCCGGCACGCCGAGGTCCTGAGCGGGTACGCCGACCTCGGCTTCGACGAGATCTACCTGCACCACGTAGGCCAGCAGCAGCGCGAGTTCATCGAGGCGTTCGGTTCCGAGGTGCTGCCGAAGCTGCGTACCACATGAACCACGGCTGATCGCCCGATCGCGGGTGGCAGTCCCGGGCCGGCAGGCGGGGTCAGGGCAGCCGACGTTCCAGGACCTGGCCCGGCCAGCGACGGTCCGGCAACTCGACCGTGAACGGCTCCGTCGCGGTGAACCCCTGCCGCTCGTAGTAGCGGACCAGGGCCTGGTCGTCGCCCGCGTAGCAGTCCACCCGCAGCAGCCGCACCCCGCGCCGTTCGGCGAGCCGGGCCGCGTACCTGAGGAGCCGGGCGCCGGTCCCGGATCCCCGCCGGCGCGGATCGGCGACCAGCAGGTTGATGTAGAGCTCCGGCTCGGTGGCCGGTGAGACGTACGGTACGGCGTCGCCGACCGCCAGCGCGCCGACCACTCGACCCGACCGCGACGCGAGGTACAGGCCACCGCTCTCGGCCCAGCCGGTGGCGTGGGCGATCCGGCGCGGACTTATCGAATGCGGCCGGGTGCCCCACTGACCGGTCCGGCCCTGGGCCGCCAGCCACTCGGTGGCCGCGTCCTGCAGTGCCAGCACAGTGTGTACGTCCGCGGGTGTACCGGCGCGGATCACGTCTTCCGTGCCGGTGTCCTCGGTGGTCCCGGTGTCCGGCGCGTGGTGCGGACACGACTCGCCGGTGCCGAATCCAGCGCCCGGCAGTTCGGCGTCGCCATCATCGTTGATCATCCGGCCATCCTGCCAGTACCGGCCACGGACCCGCTCCCGGTGGTCCGCGGCCACGGAATCCACCCGTGCTGCCGATGGTCCGGAATCCGCCCGTGCTGCCGCTGGTCTGGCGACCGTCCACACCTGACCGGATCAGGTGCGCGTGGGTGTTGCTGACGGCTTTCCGTCCGCCACAATGAGTGGTCGCGAGCGACGTGAGGTGGGGGCAGAGGTGAGCCAGGACGGCGAGTCGGCCGGTTCGGCGCGCGACCGGGCCGACCAGAGTGGCGATCTGGCCGCGGCGCGGGGTCGACCGGTGTCGTGGCCCCGGGTGCTCCGGTTGGTGGCCCTGGTCGTCGTGGTCGTCGTGGCGGCCGTCGCGGTGACCCGGTTGGTCACCGCGACTGGCCCGCCCACCCGGCAGGAGTTGCTCGACCGGGCCGGGCTGACCGGGCGGCAGCAACTGCTCATCGGGGTCAAGGACGACCAGCCCGGCATCGCGCAGCAGTTGCCGGACGGCAGTTTCGTCGGCTTCGACATCGACATCGCCCTGCTGGTCGCCGCGGAGCTCGGGTTCGACCGCGCCTCGGTGCGGCTGCTGCCGATCGAGAGCGAGGACCGCTCGCGCCGGCAGGCCCGCGACGGGTCCGGATTCGTCACGGTCGACCTGGTGATCGCCTCCTACAGCGTCACCGACCAGCGGACCCGGCAGGGCGCGACGTTCTCCGCGCCGTACCTGAGCACCGAGCAGACCGTGCTGACCCGCGAGGACGACATGCGACCGGTGGCGAACCTCGGCGCCCTGCGCGGGCGGAAGGTCTGCACGCTGACCACCTCCACCTCGGAGGCCAATCTGCGGGGCCTCGGCGCCGACGTGAGCAGCAAGAATCGCGTCAGCGAGTGCGTGCAGGACCTGTTCGACGGTCGGGTCGACGCGGTGACCACGGACGCCGCGATCCTGGCCGGCTTCGTCGCGCACCGGCCGCAGGACCCGTGGCCGCTGCGGAACGAGAAACCGCTGCGCCTGTGGGACATCGGCGAGGACGCGCAGGAGTTCTACGGCATCAACACCGGCGGCAACACGGCGCTGCGCGACCTGGTCGACCTCGCGTTGTACACCTCGGCGGCCGATCCGCAGGACCGCCGCTGGGAGGACGCCTTCGACCGGCATCTGCGCTGGGAACAGCCGGCCAGCCTGCCGCAACAGGTGGCGGTGGACCGGCAGCCCGATCCCCGGAAGGTGGAGGTGCGGCAGTGGCCGTGGGAGAGGCTGGCCCGGGAGGCCCCACCGCCCGGTCGGACGGCCGGGATCGCCCGGCGGGCGCCCGGCCGGCGCAGCAGTGGCTGCTGACGCTGCTGCCGACTTTTCCGGTGCTGCTGCTGGTCCTGCGGCTGTGGCAGCTCAGTCGCCAGGACATGTCGACCATGCTGCTACTGGTCCAGTACGTCAGCCCGCTCGGGCTGCTCAGCGCCTTGCTCATCGCGCTGGTGTGGGCGTTCCCGCTCGGTGTGCTGGTGCTGGGCGTTCTCGGCTCGCTGCTGCGGGTGAGCGCACCCGAGCGGTTCAATCCGGAGCGGTCCCTGGTGGCCGCGGCCGTGACCCGTACCCCCGGGTGGGTCTACGCGGCGGCGGTGGCGCTCGCGGCGCTCACCTGGCAGTTGCGGTTCCTGCCGATGCTGTTGATGCTCGCCGTGTGGCTGATGGCGCTGCGCACCCGGCACCTGTACCCCGACGGTCGGGTGCGCGCAAGGGTGTTCTGCGTCGTGCTGCCGGTGCTGGCCGCGGCGGGCGCGTACCTCGTACTCGGTCCGGCCATCGCGGCCGCCGTGCGTGCCGGCGAGGCGGTGACCGCCCTGCTGCTGGCCGTGCCGCCCGCGGCCGGGCCGGCGCTCACCGGGCCGATCCCGGCGCGCGCCGCGCCGGCGGTGACCCAGGTGGCGGCCTACCTGGTGGCGGTCGTCGCGCCGTTGGTGATGGGGGCGGTCTTCCTCCGCGCGCCGATCCTGCCCGGCGCCGCGATCGAGGTGGGCGACCCGGCGGCGTCGACGTCGGGTGAGATGGTGCTGGGACAGGTCATCACGGTGAACGACCGGATGACCATTGTGCTCGACCGGCGCGGTACCGTCCGGTTCGTGCCCAACGAACGGGTACGCGGTCAGGTGCTGTGCACCGAGACCGCGGCGATCCCGTTCAGCGCGGTGCGGGTACACGGCTGGCCCGTGGAGGAGACGGCGCTCAACTGGGTGATGCCTCGGCGCCCACCCGCCGATCCGGATCCCCGGTGCGCCGGACGGCTACCAGGACCAGCATGATGGATGGAGGTGACTATTCCATGGATCGCCGGGCGACCCGCGCTGATCGACTAGAGACAACGGGGCCTCGTGATGGCAGGCTGCCTGCCATGACCCTCAAGCTGCGTTCGGCGGCGGTGAGCGACCGCGGACTGGTGCGGAGTGGGAACCAGGACTCGGTGCACGCCGGGCCGTGGTTGATCGCCGTCGCCGATGGGATGGGTGGGATGGCGGCGGGCGACCTGGCCAGCAAGATCACCATCGAGGCGATCGCCGGTCTGGACGTGCCGACTCCCGACGACGCTCTCGTCATCGCTCTACAGGGGGCGGTGGAGGTGGCGAGCGCCCGGATCCGGGAGGCCGTCGAGGAGGACCCGGGGCGGCAGGGGATGGGCACCACCCTGACCGCGCTGCTGTTCTCCGACACCGGCACCTGCGCCGCGCTGGCGCACATCGGCGACTCTCGCGCGTACCTGCTCCGCGGGGACACGTTCACGCAGGTCACCAGGGACGACACGTTCGTCCAGATGCTGGTCGACGAGGGCGTCATCACCGCCGAGCAGGCCAGCAGCCACCCGAGGCGGGCGGTGGTCACGCAGGCGTTGCAGGGCGAGACGGTGAACGCCGCCTACCGTACGGTCGAACCGCTGGCCGGCGACCGCTGGCTGTTGTGCAGCGACGGACTGACGAACGTGGTGCGCTCGGACACCTTGGTCGAGGTGATCACCTCGTACCCGGACCGTTCGTCGTGCGCCAAGCGGTTGGTCGACCTGGCGCTGCGGGCCGGCGGACCAGACAACATCACCGTCGTGGTGGCCGACGTAGTCGCCGACGACACACCCCCCGAACCCTGACCCCCCACCCCCCGTCCCCCCATGATCGACCCGGACCAACCACCCCGGGGGTGGACATGCCGAGGGGCCGGACCGAATGAACGGTCCGGCCCCTCGGGCGTCGGTCAGTAGGTGTTCGCGAGCTGGCCGCGCAGCTTGGTGAGGGCGCGGGCGAGCAGGCGGGAGACGTGCATCTGGGACACGCCGATCTGGTCGGCGATCTGCGACTGGGTCAGGTTCCCGTAGAAGCGGAGCGTGAGGATCTTCTGCTCCCGCTCGTCCAGCGTGGCCAGCGCCGGGCCGAGGGCGACGCGCAGCTCGGCCAGCTCGAACTCGCCGTCCTCGCCGCCCAGCATGTCGCCCAGTTCGGTGGCGCGCTCACCGTCACCGGTCGGAGTGGACAGCGACACGGCGTTGTAGGCCCGCGCGCCCTCCAGGCCCTCCAGGACCTCTTCCTCGGTGATCTTCAGGTGGGCGGCGATGTCGGCGACCGTCGGGGAGCGGCCCAGCGTCTGCAGCAGCGAGCTGTTCGCCTCGGAGATGCTCAGGCGCAGCTCCTGGAGCCGGCGGGGGACCCGGATGTCCCAGGTCCGGTCGCGGAAGTGTCGCTTCAGCTCACCGATGATGGTGGGGATGGCGTACCCGGCGAAGTCGACGCCGCGCTCGGGGTCGAACTTGTCCACCGCCTTGATCAGGCCGACGGAGGCGGTCTGCACCAGGTCGTCGCTGGGCTCACCCCGGCCGCTGTAGCGGTGGGCCAGGTGCTGGGCCAGCGGCAACCACGCCTCGATGGCCCTCGCCCGCAGCGTGGCCCGCGACGGGTGCTGCGCCGGCAGCGCCGCCATCGCCTTGAGCAGTTCGGTGGCACTGTCGGTGCTCGGCTCCTGGGTCGGTGCCGCGACCGGGCTGGCCGTGGTCTGCTCGGTGATCGTTGCGGTCATGGTGGTCCTCCCTGCACCTCGTCCGCCGATGCACGAAAAAGGTGGTGCGTTTGGCAAGCTTCAGTTGGCCGTTCGAGTGTCACCTTAGCCTGATCGGGTCGCAGAAATCTAGCCGAAAGGCTGATGGATAAATTACTCATAGGGATAATTCTTGCACAAAAAGGTCACAAGATCTTTTGTTAGCGGAGAGATCCGGGCTCACCAGGTTCGACGAAGGCGGGCCCGCACCGGTCGCCCGTCCGGGTCGTACACCATCCGATACGCGGGCAATGCCCACAGCTTGGTGGCCCAGCCGAGCCGCTCGGGCTGGTGCGGCCGGAGCCGGCCGGGTGGCCGCGGGCCGCGTCGACCACCCTCGTGCCACTCCTGGAGGGCCCGCGCGGCGGCCGTGATCGCCGCCACCGCCCGGTCCGGATTGATCAGGTCGGTGTCCTCGCTGCCGTCGGGCGCCCGGTCGAGGTGTTCCCGCCACAGCCGCAACCGCAGGTCGCGGGCGTACCGGCGGGCACCGTCGCCGAGACCCGCCGGGTCCGTCGGCTCCCGATCGTCCGCGGTGTCGTCGAGTACCGCACAGGACAGCTCGCTGTCGTGGGTCCACGACCGTCGGTTGAAGTTGTCGCTGCCCACGCTCGCCCAGACGTCGTCCACGACGCAGACCTTCGCGTGCACGTAGACCGGGGTGCCGGCGTGGTTCTCCACGTCGAACACGTGAACCCGGTCACCGCCGGCCCGGCCGCACAGTTCGAGGGCCAGTTCCCGCCCCACCTGGTTGGGCGGGAGCGCGAACCGGCCGTCGACGTCCGGATACCGCGGCACCACCGCCACCAGGTGCAGTTCGGGATTGGTCCGCAGCGCCTCGGCGAACAACTCGGCCACCTCCCGGGACCACAGGTACTGGTCCTCCAGGTAGATCAGTCGGCGGGCGCGGCGAACGGCCTTTGTGTAACCGCGGGCGATGCTGCGCTCGCCGTCGGGGGCGAACGGGTACGACGGTCGCACCGAGGGATAGGTGCGCAGCACCTGAACGGCGTGCGGGCCGCACTCGGGCGGATCCGCCGGTTGGTCCGGCAGCGGGTCAGGATGCAGATCCGCGCCGCGCCACCGATCTCGCAGGTAAGCCACCGGATTCTCCGAGTCCAGCGGCATCGGGTCGGTCCAGCGCTCCCGGAACGAGGTATCCAGCGCGCCCACCACCGGCCCGCGCAACTCGAGCTGCACGTCATGCCAGGGCGGCCGGTCGCCGTAGCGGGGAGACATCCGCACCGGCTGGGGGTCGCCACGGTGGTCGGAGTTGTCCCGCCGGCTGTGGCAGAGGTCGATCCCACCAGCGAACGCCACGTCGCGTTCCGGTGCGGCGGGATGGCGGAGCACGACCAGCTTCTGGTGATGCGACCCGAGGCGGCGTACCCGCTGGTCCAGCAGCACCTCGCCGCCAGCTTCGGAGATCGTCTCGCTGAGGTTCCGGTTCTCCTCGTGGCTGTACTGGAACTGGTCGAGGTGGGACCGCCAGATCAGTCCCTTCACGATGACGCCACGTCGGGCGGCGGCGGCGAACAGTTCCCCGACGGTGGGGCCGTCGGGACGCAGGCGCTCGTCGGGATCGCCGCGCCAGTCGGTGAAGAAGAGGTGGTCACCAGCGGACAACTCGGCCACCTCGGTAACCAATCGGTCAAAGTACTCGGCCCCATGGATCCGCGGGACCGCGAGGTTTCCCCGGCTCCAGGTGGGTATCCCGGATGCGGGGTTGGCGCGTTCCCGCGCGGAGAGGAACCATTCCTCGATCGCCACGTGCAGCCCCTTCGAGGTCGGGAATACCTCACCGTAGGACGGTCGACCCCGGTCCGCACGCCGGCTCGCAAGCCCCGCGACCCGGCCTGTGGGCGCGGCGCCGGTCGTCCTGCCCTGGAGTGACCACCGAGGCTGGGGAGGCCAGGATGACCACGGAGACGCCACAGCAGTCGGACTCCGCGCAGCACCACGACGCCGTGGAGGGCGAGCGGGGATTCATGCTCGCCATGCTGGTGATGGTGCTTCTCGGGGTGGCCGGCATTTTCGTTACCACCTGAGGTCCTCGCACGGAAGAGCCCCTTTTTAACCGAAAAGGGGGCTCTTCCGTGCCTCAGCGGTCGGCGTGCGGCATTCGTTCGGCGGGGACCACACCGAGACGCCCGGCCTGGTAGTCCTCGACGGCCTGGATCAGCTCGGCCCGGGTGTTCATCACGAACGGCCCGTAGTGCGCCACCGGTTCCCGGATCGGCAGCCCGCCCATAACGTACACGTCCAGCGCCGCGGTGTGCGCGTCCTGCCGGTCGGCGGCGGCGAACCGGATCGCCTCGCCCGACCCGTACACCGCGAGTTGCCCGGTGTGTACCGGACGCCGGCCGGTGCCGACGGTGCCCTTGCCGCCCAGCACGTAGACCAGCGCGTTGAAGTCGGACCGCCAGGGCAGGTCGACCTCGGCGCCGGGCTGCACCGTGACGTGGCTGATCGTGATCGGCGTGTGCGTCGAGCCGGGGCCACGATGACCGCCGATCTCGCCGGCGATCACCCGGACCAGGGCGCCGCCGTCCGGCGTGGTCACCAGGGCCGCCTCCCGACCCCGGATGTCCTGATAACGCGGCGGGCTCATCTTGGCCACCCGGGGCAGGTTGACCCACAGCTGCAGGCCGTGGAACAGGCCACCGCTGGTCACCAGGTGCTCCGGCGGCGCCTCGATGTGCAGCAGGCCACTGCCCGCTGTCATCCACTGCGTGTCGCCGTTGGTGATCGTGCCACCGCCGCCGGTCGAGTCCTGGTGGTCCATGATGCCGTCGATCATGTACGTCACCGTCTCGAAGCCCCGGTGCGGGTGCCAGGCGGTGCCCTTCGGCTCGCCGGGCGCGTAGTCGACCTCGCCCATCTGGTCGAGGTGGATGAACGGGTCCAGCTCCGACATCGGCACTCCGGCGAAGGCCCGGCGGACCGGGAAGCCCTCCCCCTCGTACCCGCTGGGGGCAGTGAGCAGCCGGCGGACCGGCCGGAAGCTGGTGGTGGCCGGGTCCTGCCGGGGGAGCCGGGGCAGGACCAGGACGTCGTCGACGGTGATGGCGGGCATGGGGCAACTCCTAACCGTGAGTCGGCGCGGCGGAGTGGGTGGTCCGCAGCCGGTCGCCGAGCCGTTGGAAGACGCGGGTGAGGACGGCGACCTCGCTCTCGTCGAGGTCGTCCATCAGGTGCGTCCGGACGGACGCCAGGTGGTGCGGCGCGGCCTCCCGCAGTGCCATCAGGCCGGCGGCGGTGAGCACCGCCTCCTGGCCACGCCGGTCCGCCGGGCAGGCCTGCCGGACGACCAGGCCGCGACGCTGCATCGCCGAGATCTGGTACGTGAGGCGGCTGGGCGAGAAGACGAGCCGACCGGCCAACTCGCCCATCCGGAGTCGCTGCCCGGGTGCCTCGGAGAGCAGCACCAGAACGTGGTAGTCGGCAAAGCTCAGCGTGCTGGTCGCGCGAAGCTCGTCCTCGATCTGGGTGAGCAGCCGCTGGCTCGACTCGATGTATGCCCGCCAACAGGCGAGTTCGGTCGGGCTCAGGCTTTCCGTCATGGCGCCACGGTAGCACTCCTTTCAAATTTCAAGAAGCTGTTCCGTGCGCTGCCTATTCCCGACCATCACGAGTGCTTCAGGAAAGGTGTTCAGAATTTGAAGGTACGGTCGACGATGACGCTGGCGAGGTACCGTGTCCGGATGAAGGATCTTGAGCTGGCCGACTGGCGGGAACGGGTGGCGCGGCTGTACGTGTCCGATCTGGGCCTCGCGGAGTTCCGCGCGGCGCGGGACCGGCTGTTCGCCGAGCACCCCCAGTCACCGGTGGCCGGCCGGGCCGACTTCACCGGGCTGCCGTATTTCCCACCCGAACCGGCAGCCGTGGTGGAGGTGCCGCTGCGACCCGCCACCGGAACCGAGTCGATCGACACCGGCGGGCCGGACGGCGTCATCACCTACCGCCGGGTCGGGGTGGCGGAGACCCCGTGGGGTCCGCTCACGCTGTGGTGGATCGAGGCGTACGGGGGCGGCCTGTTCCTGCCGTTCCGGGACGCGACCTGCGGGAAGGAGTCATACGGCGGTGGGCGCTACCTGACCGACACGGTGAAGGGCACCTTCGGGCGCGGGGTGGCCGTCCTGCCGGGGGAGCGGATCCGACTGGACTTCAACTACGGCTACAACCCGAGCTGTGCGTACGACGACCGCTGGGCGTGCCCGCTGGCGCCGCGGGAGAACTGGTTGACGGACCCGATCCGAGCCGGCGAACGTGTCTGATCCGTGGCCGAGGGCTGCGACCCGTGCGGCACAGCCCTCGCCCACGTTTGTCGATCAATGAGCGGTCTGCTCGGGCGGTAACGGCTGCGGGTTCAGCCGAGCCAGCATCTGCCGGGCCTGCTCGGCGAAATCCGCGTCCGCGGTCACCGCGTACTCGCTGGCCTGCAGCGTGCTGGCGGAGCTGAAGTCCCGGCGACCCCCGGTCATCGAGTGGGCGATGGCGCCGAAGATCGCTCCCCACACGGCGCCGATCACCAGCGCGACGACGATGATGGCCAGCCAGTTGCCGGCCGTGAAGATGCCGAACAACAGGCCGATGAACAAACCGAACCAGGCGCCCGTACCGGCTCCGGCCAGGGCCGCCCGGCCGGTATCCAACCGGCCCAGGACCGTTTCCACGAGACGCAGGTTCGTCCCGACGATCGCCGTGTGCTCCACGGGGAACCGGTTGTCGGCCAGGTGGTCGACCGCCCGTTGGGCCGAGGCGTAGTCCGGGAACGAGCCGATGGTGACGCTCGGCCGGCTCGCCTCCGGTCGACCGTCGCCGCTGGGCGGGCCGGCGGGCCGCCCACTGGGCCCCGGAGGAAACGTGCTGGTACTACCCGTCCGCGACCGTCCAGGCACCCAACCCGGCGTGGTGTTCCTGGTCATGAGCTGCCTCCTTCGTCGCTGGGGGATTCCCGGCACCGCGCGGCGGTAACGTCCCGTCGCCACTCGGTCGCCCTCGCCCATGGCCGCCTCGCCGCCATGGCTCGGCCGGTCACCCTGCCGGTTTAGGGCGGCACACGCTGATCCGTCTCCGCGCCTTCGCGAGGTTGTCGACAACGGCTGCCGGTCCGGTGCGTCGCGGCGCCGCTGGCCAGGGCGTCCGTCCGGTACCGGAGAATGACGGCGTGCGTCTGCTCATCACCGCCGACACCCATGTGCCGAAGCGGGCCCGCGACCTGCCCGCCTCGTTGTGGTCAGCCGTCGAGGCCGCCGACGTGGTGATCCACGCGGGCGACTGGGTCGACATAACGCTGCTCGACGTCCTCGCCGCCCGCAGCCGCCGGCTGATCGGCGTGTACGGCAACAACGACGGTCCCGACCTGCGCGCCCGGCTGCCCGAGGTGGCGCGCGCCGAGTTGGCCGGTGTGCGCCTGGCCGTGGTGCACGAGACCGGGCCGAAACAGCGACGGGAGGAGCGGTGCGCGGACCGCTTTCCCGATGTCGACGTACTGGTCTTCGGCCATTCGCACATCCCGTGGGACACCGTGGCACCGAACGGCCTGCGGCTGCTCAATCCCGGCTCGCCCACCGACCGGCGCGCACAGCCGTACGCCACCTATCTCACCGCCGAGGTCACCGACGGGTCGCTGCGCCGGACGACGCTGCACCGGCTGCCGAGGTGACCGGCGGGGCGCGCCTCGTCCTCCACCGCCTCTGCTCACCCGACCTCTAAGATCGCTCGAATGAACGATGGCCGGGCTGGTGTGGTGGTGGTGGGCGCCGGCATCGCGGGGCTTGCCTGCGCCGGTGAGCTGGCCGCCGCCGGAATACCCGTCGGCGTGCGGGAGCGGGGGCGCGTGCCGGGAGGCCGGATGGCGAGCCGGCGGTTCGACGGCCGCCCGGCGGATCTCGGTGCCGCCTATTTCACCGTCGACGACCCGGACTTCGCCGAGGTGGTGGACCGCTGGCGGCGGACGGGCCTGGCCCGGCAGTGGACCGACGCCTTCCAGGTGTACGAGTCGACCGGCCGGCGCGCCGAGACCGGCCCGATGCGGTGGAGCGCCCCCACCGGGCTCCGCTCGTTGGTCACCGATCTGGCGAGCCAGTTGCCGGTGACCACCGATCGGCTGGTCAGCATGGTCGAGCCGGGGCCGCGGGTGGACGGCGAGCCGGTCGAGGCGGTGGTGCTGGCGATGCCCGGACCGCAGGCCGCCTGGCTGCTCGACCCAGGGCTGGGGACGGCACTGGCCGCCGCTCAGGCGCAGCGCTGGCAGCCCGCCCTCGCCGTGGTGCTGCGCTACACCGAGCGGTGCTGGGACGACTTCGCGGGTGCGTTCGTCAACGACCATCCGGTGCTCAGCTCGGTCTGGGACGACGGCGACCGGCGCGGCGACCGGGCTCCGGTGCTTGTCGCACACACGACTGCCGAGTTCGCCCAGAGCCACCTCCCGCAGCCGACGTCCGCGGCCGGTGCCGGCGAGGCGGCGGTACGCGAGCTGCTCGGCCTGCCGAAGGCGGAGCACGTGTTCGTGCACCGGTGGACGTACGCCCGGCCCGAACGGACTCCGGCCGGAACCGTGCCGTACCACCTCGACGACGACAACATCGGCCTGGCCGGGGACGCGTTCGGCAAGCCTCGGGTGCAGACCGCCTGGCGCTCGGGCCGCGACCTGGGTCGGGCGCTGGCCGCCCGGCTGTCCTGAGGTCAGCCAGGTCAGCCCCTCGCGGCGGAGCCGGCCAACCGCTGGCCGGCCGTCTCGGTCCGCTCGCCCTGCCGGTCCAGCCACCGCATCACCGGGGTGGCGGCGACACCGTGCAGCACCACCGACACGATCACCACCAGTCCGACTGTGGCCCACAGCAGGTCGGCCTGCGGAAAGGCGGCGTGCGACGTGGCGTACGCCAGGTAGTAGAACGATCCGACACCGCGGATGCCGAACGCGGCGATGACCCAGTGTTCCGCTGGCCGCCCTGGCGCACCGCGCAGCGACAACCAGCCGGCCAGCGGCCTGACCACCAGGACCAGGGCCAGCCCGACGAGGGCCGCCGGCCAGGTCAGCGGCTCCAGCAGGCCGCCCACCACGGCGCCGCCGAAGAGCAGCAGGAGCAGGACGGTGAGCAGTCGTTCCACCTGTTCGGCGAAGTCGTGCAGCACCTGGTGGAACTCGTGGGAACGCTCGGCGGACCGGATCGCCCGAGCCGCCACGAACACCGCCAGGAATCCGTAGCCGCCGATCACCTCCACCACCCCGTACGCCAGGAAGGTGGCCGCCAGGGCGAGGAAGCCCTCGGCGTGCCGAGCCAGCCGGAGGGTCTCCGACGGCGCCCGGAAGAACAGCTTGCCGAGCAGCCACCCGATCAGCAGGCCACCCCCGACGCCCACGGCCAGCTTGTACGCCACGTCGATCGACAACCAGTGGCCGAGCCAACCGCCCGGCGCGAGGCCGACCGTGGCGATCGCGATCGCGGCGTAGACGAACGGGAAGGCGAGCCCGTCGTTGAGCCCGGCCTCGCTGGTGAGCGCGAACCGCACCTCGTCCTCCGAGTCCTCGGTCTCGGTCGGCTCACCGACCTGGACGTCGGAGGCGAGCACCGGATCGGTGGGAGCCAGTGCGGCACCCAGTAGCAGGGCGGCCGCCGGCACCAGCCCGGCCCACCACCAGCCGAGGACGGCGACCGCCGCGATGCACACCGGCATGGTGATGGCGAGCAGCCGCCACGTCGAGGACCACCGCCGCCACCCGAAGGGCCGATCGATCTTCAGACCGGCACCCATCAGGGCCACGATCACCCCGATCTCGGTGAGGTGGGTGGCGAGCTTCGCGTCGGTCAGCGGATCGGGCCAGGGAAGGCCGAGTGGCAGGCCGAACACGAGCATGCCGAGCCCGAGAAAGGCGATCGGCATGGACAGTGGGCGGCGTTCGACGAGCCGGGGCAGCACCCCGGCGAGCAACGCGCCCACCCCCGCCACCGCGAACACCAGATCGACTGGATCCACGCCGCCCCCATCCCACCCATCATCGTGATCGTGATTTCTTTTCCGGACCAACGGGCTTTCACACCGGCCGGCCGGTGTGGGATGGGTCGCGGGCCGGGTGAGGTGGCGGGTCGCGCCGGGAAAGGATCAGCCGAGCCGGGCCAGTGGTGACTCGGACAATGAGGCCAGCAGGTCCGCCGGATCCTCGTAGACGGCCGTCGCCCCGGCCCCGGCCAGCTCCGCCCGACCCGTGCCGCCGCAGGTCAGCGCCACGCAACCGATGTCCAGCCGGGCCGCGGCGAGCACGTCCCAGACAGAGTCGCCGATGAACAGCACCCGATCGGCGGACAGGTCCGCCTTGGCGAGGGCGGTGGCGACGATGTCCGGGGCGGGCTTGCTCTGCTCGGCGTCCGCCGCCGACGTCACCGCGGTGAGCACGTCGTCCACGCCGAGCGTGGCGCGCAGCGCCGCCGCCTCCGGCTCCGACGCCGAGGTGGCCAGCACCACCTTCAGGCCGCGAGCCGCGCAGGCGCGTACCAGGTCGGCGGCGCCGGGCAGCGGCCGCAATCGATCCCAGTACGTGGCGAAGTGGGCGCTGTGTCCGTCGACGACCTTGCCGTCGGCGGACCGGTCCCGGTCGGACCCGAGCAGGTGGTCCAGCAGCTTGTCGGAGCCCATCCCGATGGCCCGGTGGATGTTCGCCATCGGTACGTCGTGGCTGAACTGTCGAAACGCCTGCCACCAGCTCACCGAGTGGAGGTACGTGGTGTCGACAAGGGTGCCGTCGACGTCGAACAGCACTCCCGCGGATTGGTTAGCCGTCATCGCCATCTCCTACCCGACGGGTTTCCGGCGATGCCTTTCTCACCCGTCCGGGTCGGCGGCTCGGTCACCGGGCGGGATCAACATCTCGAACCAGACCGTTGAGCCGCGTACCGTCGGGTCGGTTCCCCACGCGTCACTGAGCTGTTCGATCAGGCCCAGGCCCCGGCCACGGCTGCTCAACGCTTCGGTGCGGGCCCGGACCACCCGGCCCCGGGTGCCGCTGTCGGCCACCGAGACGAGCAGGCGTTCCGGGCTCAGGTCGATCTCGACCCGGGCCGCCGTGCCGGCGTGCAGCAGGGCGTTCGTGGTCAGCTCGCTGGTGCACAGCACCGCGGCCCCCACCACCTGGTCGGGGACCTGCCAGGCGGTGAGCTGGTCGGTCATCCAGTGCCGCACCCGGCCCGGCGCGGTGGGTTCCGCCGGCACCTCCATGGCCGCCGACCGGCTCGGGGTGACCGCGTGCTCGACCGCCAGCACCGCGACGTCATCGTCGGTGGCGCCCGGCACGGCGGTGCTCGCCACCGCGCACAGCGTGCGGGGGTCCCCGGCCGGTGCCGCGGCGATCGCACCGGCGAGCCCGGCGAAGCCCTCGGTCAGCCCCTGACCTCGGCGCTCGACCACACCGTCGCTGTAGAGCAGGAGCGTGTCGCCGGGGGCCAGTCGCAGGTCCGTCGCCATGCGCCGGCCGCCGAGACCGAGCGGAGCACCAGGGGGTACGTCAAGGAAGTCGGCGCGGGCCCGGCCGTCGGTGCCGGTCCGCCGGACCAGTGGCGCGGGGTGCCCCGCGCTGGAGAGCGTCATGGTGCCGTCGGCGGGGTCGATCACCCCGTACGCCACGGTCACGAAGAGTTCATCGCTACGTGCCTCGGCGCCCAGGCTTCCCACCAGCCGGTCGAGGCCGCGCAGCACGGCCGGCGGGTCGGGATCGTTGAGCGCGAGCGCGCGCAGCGCCGCCCGGACCTGGCCCATGAGGGCGGCTGCCTGCACGTCATGACCGACCACATCGCCGAGCACCACGGCGAGCTGCCCGCCCGGCAGCAGGAACGCATCGTAGAAGTCGCCGCCGGCGGCGTTGCCGTCGACGCCCGGTTCGTACCGGGCGGCCAACCGCAGCCGCGGCAGTTCCGGCAGATACTCCGGCAGCATGCTGCGTTGCAGCAGTTGCGCCGTACCGTGCTGGTTTTCGAACCGGCGAGCCCGTTCGGCGGCCTGGGCGACGAGTTCGGCGGCGGCGGCGAGCAGCGCCCGCTCGGACGGCGTCCACGGATGGGAATCCCGGTAACCGACGGTGAGCGCGCCGCGCAGCGACGGTGTGCGCAACGGGACCGCGGCCAGCGCCCTGATGCGCTCGTCGTGGCGGTCCGTGGCGGACTGCGCCAGCGGCTGACCGTCGCTTTCGAAGCTGGCGCGACCGGTGCCCGCGGTGGTCACGAGCGGAGCCTCGGAGTCGGCCGGATGCCGGCGCCAGAGCGGGGGCAGCCGTTCGTCGACCTCGTCGAGCAGTTCGCCGCGGACCCGGCGGACCACCCGCCAACCGGGGCCGTCGTCCACCCCGAAGGCCACCTGGTCGGCTTCGAACGAGTCGATCGCATAGCGCAACCCGGCGCGGGCGACGTCATTGAGGGTCAGGGTGCCGGACAGCGCCGAGGTCAACGCGCTGAGGTTCTCGAGCCGCCGGGTCAGGGGCGCGGTCTCCACCGCGACCACCAGGACTCCGAGCACCGCGCCGTCGTCGTCGCGGATCGGCGAGCACCCCCGGGTGAAGACCCGCGAGCCGGGCCGGCCGCCGCCGGTGGGCGCCAGGGGAAGGACCTGATCGGAGTCGTGGCATGCCTCGCCCGTGCGGTAGGCCCGTTCGACCAGGTCCCCGATGCCCGGATGGCGCCAGGCGTCGGCGAACACATCGGCGGCCGGATGACCGAACGCGTCGGGGTGCCGGGGGCCGAGCAACTCGGCGAAACGGTCATTGTAGACCAGGATGTGACGTTCGCCGTAGGCCACGGCCATCGGGACGGCGGCGGCCAGCGTAGCCTCCACCACCGCGCGCAACGCGGGAGGCCAGGTGCCGGGCTCACCGAGCGGCGTCTCCGACCAGGCGCGGGTGGCCGGCTGGCGGGCGCCCCGACCCGGCGCGTCGTGCGCCGGAGCGGAAGGCGCAGGGACCGACCCTGCCGTACCTGGCATGGCAGAAGCCTAACCGGCCAGGACGACCATGGGCGGCAGGCCGTGGCGCGGGACGGCACGGGCCGTCGTTTTCCCTCGTCACCAGCAGGTTGTCGGCGCCGAGGACGGGTAAGCGCCGGGCGCACAGCCCAGGTGACAGGAGGGACATCATGCCCGAAACCGTCGCGGTTCAACAGGTGGACATCGCGGCCGGGTGGAACGACTTCTGGCGAGCGGCGGTGCTCTTCGTGCCGCGCGCCATCGGCTTCTTGGTGATCTTGATCGTCGGTTGGATCATCGCCCGGCTCGTCCTGAAGGGTGTCGACGCGGTGCTGGAACGGGTCGGTTTCGACCGGGCCGTGGAGCGCGGCGGCGTCGGCCGGATGCTCGAACGCACCCGGTACGACGCGAGCGACATCCTGGCCCGACTCGCCTACTACGCGGTGCTGCTGTTCACGCTGCAGTTCGCGTTCGGCATCTGGGGGCCGAACCCGATAAGCGACCTGATCAGTTCGGTGGTCAGATGGCTACCGCAGGCCTTCATCGCGATCGTCATCGTGGTGATCGCGGCGGCCATCGCCAGCGCCGTACGGGATCTCGTCACCGGCGCGCTCGGCGGCCTGTCGTACGGTCGACTGCTGGCCGACGTCGCCGCCGTCTTCATCATCGCGCTGGGTGTGATCGCCGCCCTGAACCAGGTCGGCGTCGCCACGACGGTCACCACGCCGGTCCTGATCGCCGTGCTGGCCACCATCGCCGGAATCCTGATCGTGGGCGTCGGCGGCGGACTGGTGCGCCCGATGCAGCAGCGGACCGACGGGTGGCTGAAGCGGATCGAGGAGGAGAACCGGCAGCGGCGCGGGCGGGCCTATGAGGCGGGTCGCGGCGACGTCGACCGGCAGATGGCCGACCGGACCGGCGCGGGTGCGCGAGAGCCGACGAGCACGTCAGCCCCGGGCACATACCGGGGTGGCGAGAGCGGCGGCACGGAGGCCACCGGTCCCGGCATGCCGGGGCGTTGAGTCGACCGGTCGCTGAGTTCACCGGGGTCGCCGCGGCCGGTGTGCTGGGCTGGCCGGGGTCGCTGTGACCGGTGTGCCGAGTTCGCCCGGTTGACGGCTGGCGGTCGGGAGCTAAGGCTCCGGCCGCCAGCCCTGACCCGCCTCGCGCGGCCGGCGAGCGGCGGGCGGCATCGGCGCCGGCTCTTGCGCCAATGCGCAGACGGCCAGCAGTCGGGTGAGTACCCAGTCGGCCTCCACCCAGCGCACCGGTGACGCGGGTGGTCGCCAGCCCAGGTCCAGGGCGCTGTCCCGCACACCCTCGGCGTACGCGGCGAGGATGGACGCGCGAACGGCCGGCCGGCCGAGCGTCCCGTCCAGCCGCCCAGCGGTCGGGGCGAGCCGATCGCGGACCGCGGCGGCGTGCTGGTCGACCGCGGCCAGCAGGGCCGGTTGCCGCGCTGCGGCGGCCAGCCCCGCCGAGCCGAACGTGGTCAGCATGGCGGCGAGCACCGGGTGCGTCCGTCGACGCGGCTTCCGGCTCGTCAGGCGAGCGTCGGGGCTGGTCATGGTGACTGAGGCTACCTGCGCGTACGGCGGAACGACCTCGGCCGGACGGCGGGTTCTCACGTGCCGTGGCGACGGCTCACGTCGGGTCCTGCCGCCGGTGGCGACGGCTCACGTCGGGTCCTGCCGCCGGTGACGACGGCGCCCCGCTGGACGGTGTCTCAGTTGTCGGTGGCGTCCGCGCTCGCCGGACGACGTCGCGCCGCGTCGTCGGCGAGAATGACCGTGGCCACCAGCAGCGCGACGCAGACGCTGAACAGCCAGGACTCGTCGGCCACCAGGCGGGCGGAGAGTGGCGCCTGCATGGCGGCCAAGAGGAAGCCCAGCCACGCGAGGCGACGCTGACGCACAGAGAAGAATCCGGAACCCTGTCGCATTCCGGCAAGTCTGCCCGCTCTCGGGTCGGATGCCGTCAGCCGATCGGGCCATTTTCCGGGTGAATTGTCGGTTAGATGGTGATCGTGCGCGGCGGGTCGGCGACTCTCCGTGGTCGAGTATCCGGTGTCGCGTGACGACCGTGCCGTCCGTCCTACCCATCGTACAAATTCGCGACCCTGACGGTCGGCGGGGGCGTGGCCCCGTACCGTCCGTTCGTGGCGAGTCGGATCGGCCCGCCGGCCAACCGTCACGCGAAGCTCGGAGGTGCGCCCGGTCATGTCGGACGCCGTCCTCGGCCGGGACCCGGTGACCACGGCGGGCCGGCCGTCCCGGGTGCCACCACGCGGGTCTCTCCTGCTGTTCGCCTATCTGGCCTTCGTCAGTCTCGGACTGCCAGACGGTCTGCTCGGGGTGGGTTGGCCGTCGATGAGTGCCGACTTCGCGGTGTCCACCGAGTCCGTCGGCCTCCTGCTGACCGCCGGCACTGTCGGCTACCTGACCTACGACACGGGTGTTGTGGGCAAGTCTGGCCGGCATGGCGGCCGGCGCGGCGGTGGTCGCGGTACCCGGGCCGGGCTGGTTGGCGGCGGTCGGTATGGCCGTCATCGGCTTCGCGGCGGCGCCGGTGTTCCCCCTGATCACCCTGACCACGAGGGATCGGGTCGGTGCCGGCCACGCGGATCGGACCATCGGGGTGCAGATCGGTGCCGCCGGTCTTGGCGGCGCGTTGCTACCCGCCGGGATCGGAGTGCTGCTCGGTCGGTACGGTCCGGAGGCGCTGGGCCCGCTGCTCACCGTGCTGTCGTTGCTGATGTGCGTCTTCTACCTGGCCGCTTCGCGGCTACCGGTCCGTCGGTGAGCCATACAGGTGAGCGCCGTCGTGTGTGGACCGGGCCTGTCGATGATCAGCATTGAGTTTCCAGACAACCGAGGCGCGGAAGGTTCGCGTATCTGCACCGGGCTGCCAACACGGGAGCCTTTCCTGCGCAGTCAGTGCGGGCCGGACCGGCCGGTCGTCGACGGGCGGAACGGGCGGTCCGGGTCGGTGGGCTCCCGACGGCTGTCGTCGACCGCGCCGGGCTCCGTCGACGAGGTCCGGGTCTCGTCGGTGGCCTCCGGCCCGTGCCCGAACGCCGCCTCCGCGCCCGCGTCGTTGCCGGTCACGTCGTCAACCTGGCCGTCCTCGGCGGAGGTGGCCATGGCCCGTTCCAGGTCACTGAGCGGAAGTTGTTCCTCGTCCCGCCATACGGCTCGGTCGTTGTCGGTCATGTCCTCAGCCGTACCCTATGGCCGGTGAGCCAAACGGGCAGGTGGACCGTACGGCCGCGGACGGCGTGACCGTTGCCGCGGATCGCCGGTGACACCCCTGGCGGCCGTGCACACCGCGGCCGCCGGGAACACACGGCCGGCTGTCGGGGACGTGAAACGCCCCGGCCGCCGGATCCGATGGGGATCCGGCGGCCGTTCCTGCGGGCGCATACCCGACCGTTCTACCAGCGGGTCGACTCGTTGCTATGACCCAACGCGGCCCACACCTCCGAGACGGTCTGGAACCGCACGCCTTCGGGCAGCCGGTCCAACTCGTCCAGCACGTCGGCCGGGGCCTCGTTGCGTTCGGCGTTCTCCCGGAGCGACGCGCGGTCCCCCGGGAGCGCGGAGAGGGTGATGAAGCGGCCCAGCCGGCTGCGCTCCTCGACCTCTTCGCTTGTCATCCCCTGCGGCGGGCCGTTGCGGGTACGGCCGTCCGGTGCCCGGGTGACCTCCGGCTGGTCCTCACCGGACGGCTCGGGGGTGTGCCACTCCTCGGCCCGGCCGCCGGCGGTGCCGTGCACCATGCCGCTGACCTCATTGCTCATCTGCTCGTCGACGCGCGGTCCGTGTTTGCTGTTGCCACGTTCCATGTCTGCTGCGCTACCCGGCGGTATGCCGGCTAAACGCCATCCCGCGCCAGGACGGGGGGACCGTGCCGGTCCGGTGACGCAGCTCAGGTCGGCGCGTGCGAGGGCGTGCTGACCGGAGCCGGTTGTTTGCCGTCGGCCGGGGCGGGAACGCCGGGGAGTCCATCGGACGGGTGAGGAGGGATCGGCATGCCCGGACGCGAGGTACTGCCCAGCACGCTGCGGCGCTCCGACTCGAAGGCGCAGCGCACCTGGGCCGAGACCCACGACTCGGCGGTCAAGACGTACGGCGAGGGGGAGCGGGCGCACCGCGCCGCCTTCGCGGCGGTGAAGAACGCGTTTGAGAAGGTGGGCGACCACTGGGAACGCAAGGGGCGCAAGGGGCCGAGTGACCGGCAGGCGGCCGGTGGCGGCCCGGCGCGGCGGGCGCCGACGGCGGGCGGCGTGGACGCCAACGCGCCGAAGGAGCACCTGATGGCGGTGGCCCGGAAGCTGAACCTGCCCGGGCGGTCGCGGATGACCAAGCCGGAACTGGTCAAGGCGCTCCAGAAGGCCAGCACCCGCAAGACCGCGCAGGCGCGCGCCACGAACACGTCTGGCGGGCGGTCCAGGGCCGGTGCCCCGGCGAAGAAGGCCAGTTCCCGGTCCAAGGCCGGTAGCCCGGCCAAGGCCAGGGCGTCGAAGGCCGGCAACCGAGGTCGCACCCGTTGACCCCCGTCGCCGCCCACCCACCCCCGTCGCCGCCCACCCCGTCGATGCCCGTCCCGTCGATGCCCGTCCCGTCGATGCCCGTCCCGTCGATGCCCGTCCCGTCGATCTAGATCGGCGGGGTGGGCGACGGGGGGGGACGGGTGGGCGGTGGGGGGCGGGGGGGACGGGGTGGGTGGGGGGGTCA
>NZ_JBHTDD010000036.1:0-59291 GCF_042666615.1 Plantactinospora sp. GCM10030261 | reverse complement strand
ACCCGACGGCTCCACAGCCGACTGTCCCACGGTGGTCTCGGTCGTCATCTGGCGTCTCTCCCTTGATCGGTCGATCAGCCGTTATTTGTACAGTCCCGCCATGACTCGTCGATACGCCTCCGCCGGTGCCGTCGTCGCGACCGACGACCTCAGGTCTCCACAAGTCCTGCTCCTGGATCAGGTCCGGAAGACCGGCGAACGACAGACCGTCGCCCCGAAAGGCCGACTCGAGCCGGGCGAGGCCCCGCTTCTCGCCGCCAAGAGGGAGGTGGCCGAGGAAACCGGCCTCACCGACACGTACTACAGCGGGTATCTCGGGCAGGAGGCCTACACGTTCACCGACAACGACGGCACGCCAGCGGCAAAGATCGTCGACTGGTTCCTCTTCACGACATCCACCACCGCCACGACGCCGGCCCGGGACGAAGGCTTCGTCCAGGCCCGCTGGCTCGAGGCTTCCGCCGCCCGGCAGGCCGCCAGCCATTCCCAGTTCCAACAGGTGCTGGATCGCGCCCTTGCGGTCATCACCTGGCGTGGCGCTCATCCCTTGCCCTTCAGCCGGAAGCTCAGTTGCCTGGTCAAACAGGTGGCGGCAGAGGCCGCGGCCGTCATCGCCGGACATCCGGATGCCGGGGTCGGGCTGTGCGGATCCGCCGCACGAGGAGACTTCATCGAAGGCTGGAGCGACGTCGACTTCGTTGCCTGGAACCTGCCCCCCACGTCGGCCGCCGCCACGTCGCTCCACGAGATCGTCAGTGAAGCGGCCCGACGCCATGGTGCTCGAGCGTCACTGCACCTCGCCGACAGCCACGGGGGCGACGCCCATCGTCTCGGTCCGCTGTACGACATGAAGATGCGGATGGTGCTGCGCCGAGTAGGGCTCGACACCGCCGTGATCGCAGGTGCCGCCGCCCCTACGCCGGCCGCCGCCTCAGAACTGGGCGATCTCGCTGGTGACGTTGCCATGTTGCACGAGTTCGCCGTCGCCCGTCTGGCCGCGAGCCACCACACAGAATCGGAGCGCGAGGACACCGCACGCCGGGTGTTGTCGGTGCTGTCGAGTGCCGGTCGGTTGCTTGTCGCACACCGAGCGCCACAGGTAGGGCTGCGGCTTCCCGAGGTAGTCGAGGCGCTGCGGGACTGGCCGGACAGCGAGCTCAGATCGCTCCTTGGAGACTACGACGCCTACCGCCGTGCAGGCGCAGACGACGTAGCACAGGCCGAACTGCTCGCCGCACGGGTGCCAGGTGCGCTCGTGGCCGTGAGGAGCATGCTCGAAGAGTCGGCATCCCTATGATCATTTTCGTCGACGGGATTGATGGTAGCGGGAAGACGACTCTGATCAGACATCTTGCCACCGCCCTGAACCGCAGTGGCACCGAAGCAGTCGTCTCCAGCCCACTGTGGCGTTACCTCCCCACGATTGGCGCGCCTGAACAGTTCGCCTCCTGGGTCGTCAGTACCACAGGTATGGACGTTGCAGAGGCGCTCATCGGGGCAATGATTGATCGTCTCGATGATCTCCGCGACCTGAGCGTCGCACAAGACCGCGTGTACCTGGTTGATCGCGGGCCGAAGACCGTCTACGCATCCGCCCGTGCCCACGCCCACGAACGGCACACGGCATTCGAACCCCTTCGGGAAAATCTGGCCGCCTCGGTCCAAGCACTCACCGACGTCCAGCCGTGCGTGGCGATCGAACTTGGCGATGGCGAGGAGGCGCTCCAGACGGCCCTTCCGCGCCTCACATCGTCTCAGGCCGTGACGCCCGGATACCTCGGGTATTTGCAAGCATTCGCCACCGAGATGCATACCTCTGGCGACTGGCCGGGCCTGCCAACAAAACGACTTGATGTTTCCATGTCGGCCGAATCCAATTGCGCGGCGGTCATCGAGTCACTCCGCCTCGCGGCGATCACGATCGGCCGTGCGGACGTAGGGGCAGCAGTGCCCGCAGGCGGACGGGACCGCAAGGCATGAGCCAGCACATGCCTGCCAACGTCCCACCATCGCGAGGGCGGCGAGCGGCTGCACTGCTGACAGCCGTAGTTGAAGCCCGTACGGCCTGGCTCGCTGCCACTGTCGACGTGCGGATCGCAGCGCTCATCGACGATGCCGGCTGGCTCCCGCGTTCCCGTCGACCGAGTTGAGGCGGTCACCTGGGGAGCTTGTCGAGGCGCTCCCGGATGTCGGCTACAAGATCCTGCTTGCCGCCCTCGGACAAGGCGATGATCGCGTGTTCCCCGACGTCACGGGCGCCGGGAAGCCCCTCCTCCGACAAGATGATGAACAGGCTTCCCGCAGTCAGCCCATACTCTTGCCGCTCGCCAATATCCTGGAAGATCTTCCATGCTTTAAGGTGGGCTTCGACAGCGTCACCGACCCGGCCCGCGCCGAACAGCACGATGCCGAGCTGTCGGTATGCCAGCCCCTCGCCATACCGATCCCCTAACGTTTGAAATATTAAGCCCGCTCGGGCGTGTGCATCGACGGCATCATTGAGCCGGTTGAGGCCGGACAACGTGCGTCCGAGGCCGGTCCAGGTTTGCGCCAGGCCGAGCTGATCGCGAAGCTGATCAAAAATGTCGTAGGCCATGGTGTGGGCCTTATAGGCATCACGGTGCCGGCCCAGTCGATTTAGAGCGATGCCGAGGTTCTTCCAAGCCAGCCCTTCACCCCGGTGATCGCCCGTCTGCTGGAAGATCTCCCGAGCGTGGATAGCCGGTTCGACGGCCTCGTCAGGACGGCCGGCTTCAATCAGCGCGAGGCTCAGGTCGTTTGACGCCACTGCTTCACCGTGCGGATCCCCCGCCTCCTGGAAGAGGCTGCGCGCGTGAGCCTGTGCCTCTGCCGCTTCATCGGGCTGTCCATTCTCGGCAAGAGCACCGCCCAGGTTGCCCCACGCCTTGGCTTCGCCGTGTTTGTCACCAGCCATCCGGAGGATATCGCGCGCGTCGGCGCTGACTTCGATCGCCTTGTCGAGGCGATTCGTTTTGCGGAAGACGATGCCGAAGTCGTTCCACACCCGGCCGGTCCCGCGTAGGTCGCCGGCTTCCTCCAGCCGTTCGAGGCTGTTGCCAAATGCTTCGGCAGCCTCCTCGAATTGCTGCATCTCGATTAAAGCTAGTCCCAAATTGTCCCACGCTGCGCCCTCATACAGTAGCGCGGATCACCGAGTTGATGGAAGACCTGCTGAGCATGAGTCGCGGCTTCCGCAGCCGCGCTGAAGTGCCCGGCTTGGTAATACGCGATGCTCAGGTTGTTCGACGCTGCGGCTTCGCGGGATCGATCACCGACGTGGTGACAAAGGTGCCGAGCCCGGGTGGCGATGATAATCCAGTCATGGAATTGGCGGCGCAGGCTTTGGTACTCGCCGAGGGTCAGAGCGAGATCGATCGTCACCTCGGTCATCTGGAAGGCCGGCGCGTTCGCGGCCACAGCCATTAGATTGGCGTGCTCGCTGTCCAGCCAGGCCAGGGCATCGCCGCGGCTGGCAAAGGTGTGCGACTCGGCCACTGCAGTTGGGATCAGATGGGTACTCGCCGCACTGGCAGCCCAGAGGTAGTAGCGGTACAGCCGCTGCCGCGCCTGACTGGTTTCGGCCTCCTCACCGCCGTCACTGGTGCGCTGCTGTTCGGCGGCGTGCAGGCGGAGCAGGTCGTGCATGCTCCAGCGTTCCGGTGCTGGTTCGGTCACTAGGTGAGCCCGATGCAGGTCGGCGAGCAGTTCCGCGGCCTCATGCTCCGGGAGCTCGGCGAGGTGGGCGGCGGCGATGGTGGCGATGTCGGTCCCCGGATTTATGGGAAGTAGCCGGAACAGACGCGCCTGCGGAACGGTGAGATGTTGGTAGGACAGGTCGAAGGCGGAGCGTACGGCCTTCTGCTGCCGGGTCAGGCCGGACAGGCGGTGCTGTTCGGCCCGCAGTCGGTCGGCGAGTGTGTGCGGCTGTAGCTGACGTCGGTCGACCAGCAGCGCCGCCACGATGCGCAGGGCGAGCGGCAGCCCCGCGCACAGGCCTGCGAGTTCAGTCAGCGCTTCCCGGTGGTCCGCCTGCAGACGTGGTTCCTCCGGGCCGAGACGAGTACCGATCACCTCGGCCAGCACGTCGGTGGAGGCATCCTGTCCCAGCACATCCAGATCGTGCAGCCGAGCTTCCAAGTCGAGCGTGTGCCGGGAGGTCACTAGCACCGGTATCCGGCCATCGCTAGGCAACAGCGGATGGACCTGTTCCTCGCTGTCGACGTTGTCGATGACCAGCAGCAGCCGCCGGTCCTGAGTGGTATAGGTGTCAAGGACGCTGCGCCAAAGCAGGGACCGGCCGCTCAAGTCGGCCGGGATGTGCTCACCCGGGATCCCTAGCGCCGACAACCATCCCGCTAGGGCGTCCTCGGCGGATACCCGGCGGTCAGGGTCGTAGCCGAACATGTCAACGAAAAGCACGCCGCCGGGAAACCATCCATCGGCGAGGACCTCGTGGGCGATGTGCAGCACCAGCTCGGTCTTGCCGACCCCGGCCATCCCGGCCACCGCGGACACCAGCTGGACGCCACCGGGACAGTCGGGCCTCAATGCTTCGCGCAGGGCCTCTGCGGCATGCTCGCGCCCGGTGAACACGGGCGAGGCTGGCGGCAGCCCAGTCAAGGCCGGCCGGATCTCGGCTGGCAACGTGACTGAGATATCCCGCCCCATGATCACCGAGCTGAAAAAGAGCCCCCCGGTGATCTTGTTCGACACTCGACCGAATCTCACTTCGCGGTTCCCGAGTCGTTACCCTTAGCCGAGGACGTGGGCGGCGGCAGAGAGACGTCCTCGATGTCACGGCCCATGATTAACGGTTCGTGGAAGGTGCCGCCTCGCACCTCGTTACGCACCTCCGACGGTCCTTGTTCGGGGCGTGCCGCGGCCCCGGTCGATGCGGGGCGGCCCGAGCCGATGCGCCGCACGTCCCGGCCAAGCAGGGCTGTCCCCTTCACCAATGCGTCCGTGACTGTGTTGTGTACCTGATTCGTCGACCCGGACGAGCCACCGCGTGCCTTGACCGCGCTGTACACAGCCAGGGCTAGCCCGGTGGTACCGATAAACATGCTGATCACGCTGGACCAGCGGTCGGCGTCCTCCAGCCCGGCTCGAGCCAGCGCCACGGCTAGCGCGATTAGCCCGACCAACAGACCCACGATCCACCACGGCTTGCCAATGCGCACAATCACCACTGCATTGTGACCGCTGTACTGCCACTGGGTGAGCCTGCGTCTGCGGTGAGCGATTCGTCGGGTGCCCAAATCAGCAGGCCCGGGCACGTCTGGGTCAGGCGGACGAGGATATCGCCGACGACAAGGTGCAGCGGAGCGGTGATGCACGCGAGCGGTGTTCAGCGTGCCGGTGAAGGCGCCGATGTCGGTGAAGTGACCCCCTGAGGCCGGACACCTCCTGACTTGGCAGCCTGCCGAGGAGGAGGAACCGCATGACACCACCGAGTAAGAACCCCAACAGTTCCGGCGCCAGGCCGTGGCACTGGTGCTGGACTCCGGCTGTCCAAACTGCGACGTAGCCAAGGAACTGGGCGTCAATCACGAGATGCTGCTTAACTGGGTCACCAAGGCCAGGCAGGACCGGGCCGGCACGGCCGGTGGCGCGCCGCAGGCGTTAAGCAAGCCACGGCTCGTCGCGCGGAGCCGCCAACGTCACAGAGCTGTGTCTCTAGCACAGGCGGCCGGGCGGGAGGACCGCTGTGGGATCGCTCGCAAGCACTTAAGCACGGGTGGCAGCCTGTTTCGGCTCCGACCGCCACCGGAGCCCGTCTTTGATCACCTCCCTCGATCGTGCGCTGCAACCTAGAAGTGTCGTACCTCGCGGGTACCGTCTCGTCGTGATTCAGTCTGGAGGGGGCGACCATGACAGGTGATCGACCCACGACGACATTGCGGTCCCTGAACGGGAGCCACATGAACGGCGCGGTCCGCTTCTGTGTCGACTGCAGCGGTGAACTTCCGCCGGTCACAGGTCCCGGCCGACATTCTCCACGATGCGGCGACTGCCAGCTCAAACGAAAACGTCAACAGACTCGTCAAGCTCAGCGCCGCAAGCGCGCACCGGAGCGAGAGGCCCGCATCCAGGCTGAACTTGAGCGCCGATGTGTCGACTGTGACGGCGCATTACCGCAGATCCAGGGGCGAGGGAAGCGGCCCGCCCGCTGTACATCGTGCGCCGAGCTTCACAACCGTCAACGGCGCACCGAGTACTCCCGGCAGTACTACGCCGACAACTATCCCCAGCGTCCGGAAATTCACCGGTGCGGCAGCTGCGCTGCCGAATTCCGTTGGAAGGGGCGCGGCGGTAATCCGCCTCAGCACTGCCCCTCGTGCACAACACGCGGCTTGCGAGAGCGTCAGAACGCCAGAAATCGCGCCGCGACGACTGCGCGCAGACCCGTCGTCTTCACCTGTGTCATCTGCGCGGCGGTTACACCGGTACAGCGGCTTGGCGCGTTCCCCATCTGTTGTCGAAACTGCCGGCCAGAGTATGCGCGCCGTGCCGAGCAGGCCCGCCGGGATGCGAATGCGCTGCCGCCGACGGTATGGCGCACAACGTGTCTCGGCTGCGGCAAGACCATCGAGCAGACGGGCCGGAACGGAAACTTTCGGAAGCGTTGCCCGCCCTGCAGCGAACAAGCGTGGAAGCGGCAGACCCGGCAGTGGCTTAAGGAACGGCCGGAGCTACGCCGGATGAAGAATCGCAACAACAAGCGCAACCGTCGCCTCGCGCGCCGAGACCCGGAGTCCGAGAAGTTCACCGACATCGAGATCTACGAGCGCGACGGCTGGACGTGCGGAATCTGTAAGCGACCAGTTGACCGGACCCTGGTCTTTCCGCACCCGATGTCGGTCAGCCTCGACCACGTGACCCCGCTCGCGCGAGGAGGAAAACACCGACGAGACAACGCACAGTGCGCCCACTGGCTGTGTAACTCGCGCAAGACCTACCGCCTCGAATCGGAGATGGACCGAATACGGCGACGGTCCCCGACGATCGTTCGGTTCATCAGCTGAAGACGGCAATGGGTCGCAGATAGGGTCTACCTACCAGATTGGTTCGAAAGAGGGCCGGCTCGGTCTGGACGGCAGGCATGGGAGGAACAGCGGAGGTATGAGGCCTTCAGGGCTCGGTCGACTCTGTTGAGCACCTCTAGGAACTCGTCAGCGCGTCGTTTGGTGTTTGTAGGTGTGTCAGCATCGCTTCGGGCGCACTCACATCGGCATGAGCGGACACTTGGTGGGGGCCGTCGCCGTAGGCATCTGGGTGGGGCGTCGTTTTCACAGGCCGGACGCACCAACCCCATGAACCAAGCGTGCGCCGACGTACTCGGCGGGCCTCGCCTTCGGCGGGGGTGAGGCTGAGAGCTGACACCGCGTCGGTCACTGCCGTCGGCGCCGGCCGACGGGTCCCGGGCTGAGCGAGCACATCATGATCTTCGATGATGTGGGCGGTGTGTGCTCTCCAGCGGATGCCCACCGGGGTGAACCGGTGCCAACGCGGGTCACCGCGGCCGACCGCCGGTCGCAAACCGGGGTTCGTGTGCTCGGCGTGTGCTCCTGGGCTGCGACAACGGGGGTCCGGGGACGTGGGTGAACGGGGGCCACTCCCTGCCACCCCAGGTGAACGCCCAGGTCGCTACACTGGGCCCTCGCGCCCCCGTAGCTCAGGGGATAGAGCATCGGTTTCCTAAACCGTGTGTCGCAGGTTCGAATCCTGCCGGGGGCACCACCAAGATCAGTAGGAACGCTGTCTGATCAGCGGATACGTCTTCCATGTCGGGACTGTGCGGCAGGATGCCGCGAGGAGTTGCCGTTCCGCGAAAGGCGTTCAACGACACAGGCGGGGCAGTCGCCGAAATGTGGGGTGTTCACGGGAGGATGATCACACCAGTAACGGCGGCGCGGCCAGCGGGTTGTACGCGTGGCGGGCGTGAGGTCAGCACCGTTTCGGCGTGGCTAGGCGAGGAGCCGGAAACGGGGCGCCTCTCGGCTCTCGGCGATCGGCACGGAGCAGTGCTGGCAGCTGACGGGGGACGGCCGCACAAAGTTGGTCTGGTCGGAGAACGTGCCCGACTCCATGGACTCTGGGCAGTAGTAGTCCAGGTGGTGACGAACCCAGGGATAACGGGTAAGCACTGTTGCCGCTGCATCGCGTTTCGCGTCATGGAAGGGTGCCCACCAGAAGTCGACGACCGTTCCGAGACGGATCTCGCCGCCCGCTGTGCCCCGGTCGAATGCGGAGATGCGCGCGGCGGCGTAGTGCTTCCCGTCGCGCCCGCTGCCGGAGCAGACGGCTCGCTCCGCACCCTTCTCAAGCAGCGTGGTGCGGCCGGTGCGTTCGCAGATGAAGCAGTCGATGCTCAGTTCCAGCCTGCCGCTCCAGTGGAGGTTGTGGAACGGCGACTCCGGCACGGTGAGGGTTGCCGTGATTTCTAGGGACTGAAGCACTTCGTGATCCTGGCACACGTTTGATGCCGCGGCTCAGATCAGCGCCAACAGCAGCAGGCCCCCGACGATCAGGTCGACGACGGCACACTGTTCGGCCCACCAGCGCGGGACCACGGCGTTCAGTCGGTGATGGATGATGTCCCAGCCGGTGTGGGCCAACCAGCCGAGGCCGAGCAACACCCGCGCGGCGGTGTCGTCGACGAGCAGCGCCCCCACGGTGGCGGCGCCGAAGACGACCACACCGGCGAGTTCCACGGTGAGCCACCGGCCGGTACGGCGGTACGCGCCGCGGAACACACCCCACACCAGATAGATCAGCGCGGCGACGACCAGCCCTCGACTGAATTCGCCTACCACCCCCGTGGCCAGCAGCACCGCAACCACGGCCAGCCCGAGTGCGATCGGCCAGCGGGCCAGCACCCGTGACCACGCGGACGACGACGATGACGCCCCGGAGTGGACGGTGTCCCGGTTCATGCGGCACCCCGTCCGGAAGCGGCTCCCGGGAGAGTCGACCGCGAGTGGACCCGGTAACGCAGGTGCATGACACCCGGCCCGTCCATGGCGCGCAGCAGCTCCAGTTCGACATGGTCGGCCGGCATGTTGTCGAACAGCCGCCGGCCCTGTCCCAGCAGCACCGGCACCAGGTGCAGTTGCATCTCGTCCAGCAGGCCGGCTCGAAGGCATTCCTGGGCCGTCGCGGCACCATGGAGCAGGATGTCGCGGTCGCCGGCGGCAGCCCTGGCCTGCTCGACGCAGGAGGCGATGCCGTCGGTGACGTAGCGGGCGTGTCCCGGCGCGGGTCGCTCGGGCGCGGTACGGGTCAGCACGAAGATCGGTACGCCGTCGTGGTGGTCGCCGCCCCAGCCGCCCGCGTTGTCGAAGGTCCGTCGGCCGGTGATCACCGCGCCGGTGGCCATCAGTTCGTCGAACACCGTGGAGCCGGCGTCGTCGGTCGGCCGGTAGGAAGCGGGGTCACCGTCGCCAGAGTGCAACCAGCCGTGCAGCCGCTCGCCCCCGAGGCCCAGCCCGTGATCGGGTCCGTCGTCCGGGCCGGTGATGAAGCCGTCCAGCGACATCGACATGTACAGCACGACCTTGCTCGTCATTCGGATCCTTTCCGTACGTCGAAGTGACCGACGTCCTGGGGCAGCGGTCACGACCGGCCGACGACAGCGGACCTCGCCGGACTCGCGTGGGCAGGAAACCGGCCAGCGGCTTCAGAATGGTTTCACCCGGTCGCGGCGCTCGCGAGCCACCGCGTTCGTGGAACGTGTCCGGCTAAGCGCTACCGGTCACGGGCGGCGGTCCACCCGGTCTGAGGTCGGCCCGATGGTGCACAGTCGGAGGCGTGGCGACGACAAGCTTCTCGCGGACGGTGTTGCCGGCCGGCCGGGCGGTGGTGGGCCTGCTCACCGATCTGCTCGCCGGCCTGGTCGCCGTCGCCCTGCTGGCCGGTTGGGCGTTGGCGGTCGTGCTCGTGCCGGTGGGCGTCGGTGTCGCACTGCTGCCGGTGCTGTTCACCGTCACCCGACGGTTCACTGGCTGGGAACGCCGGCGGATCGGTCGCAGCCTCGGGCGGTTGGTGCCGCAGCGCTACCGCGAACCACGGTCGACCACCTGGCTGGGCCGGATCCGGGAGCAGGCCACCGACGTGGCGTCCTGGCGCGACCTCGGCTGGTTGGCCATCGCCGCCAGTTGCGGGCTGACCCTGGGGCTCACCGCCGGGTACCTGCTGCTCGGGGCGCTGAACGCCGTCACGGTACCGCTGTGGTGGTGGATTCTGCCGCCGGGGGAACCCGTGACGCCGTTGCCGGGGGTCGCCGTGACCGACTGGTCGACCGCCGTCCTGGTACCGCTGGTTGGGCTGGCCTACCTCGCGGTGCTGTTGTTCGCTCCCGAGGTCACCGTCCGCTACGCGCGCTGGGGCGAACGGGTGCTCGGCCAGGGCCGGTCGGAACATCTCGCCGAACGGGTCGACTACCTGTCCCGTACCCGGGCCGAGATGCTGGAGGCGCACGGTACGGAGCTGCGTCGGATCGAACGGGACCTGCACGACGGGTTGCAGGCCAAACTGGTCAACGCCAACCTGTATCTCGGGTTGCTGGACGGGACGCTGGCAACTGACCACCCGGGTCGCGCCCACGCCGACGCCGCGCGGGCCCAGATTCGGGTAGCCCTGACCGAGTTGCGGGCCGTGGTCCGCAGCATCTATCCGCCGATCCTGTCCGACCGAGGACTGGTCGGTGCGCTGCGCGCGGTGGCCGACGACTGCCCGGTGCCGTGCGAGGTGGACGTCGGTCCGATCGGCGACCTCCCCGGAGCGATCGAGTCGGCCGCGTACTTCGGGGTCACCGAGGCGCTTACCAACGCGGTCCGACACGCCCGGCCAACCCAAGTGCGGATCACGGTGCGCCGCACGCCCGACCTGCTCACCGTACGAGTGGAAGACGACGGAGTCGGCGGTCTGGCGAAACGTCTCGACGACGGCGTGGCCGGCACGGGCATCGCCGGCCTCCGGGCCAGGCTGCGCGCGTTCGGCGGTACGTTCGATCTCGACAGTCCGGTGGGCGGACCGACCGAGGTACGGATGGAGTTGCCGTGCGGGTGGTGATCGCGGAGGACGAACCGCTCCTCCGGGAGGGACTGACGGTGCTCCTGCGGGGACACGGCTTCGACGTGATCGCCGCCGTCGCCGACGTGGACGCGCTCACTGCTGAGATGAGAACCCGTCGGCCGGACGTGCTGGTGACCGACGTACGGTTGCCGCCCGGCTACCGGGACGAAGGGCTGCGCGCGGCGGTCGAAGCCCGCCGCCGGCACCCCGGCCTGCCGGTCCTGGTGCTGTCCTCCTACGTCGAACGCGAGTACGCCCGTGACCTGCTCTCCGACGACGCCGGTGGAGTCGGCTACCTGCTCAAGGACCGGATCGGCGACGTCGCCGGGTTCGTCCGGTCGCTGCGCCGGGTGGCCGACGGCGGAACGGCGATCGACCCGGAGGTGGTCGCCCAGCTCGTCACCCGGCGACGCGACCCGATCGAGGCACTGACCAACCGGGAATACGAGGTGCTCAGCCTGATGGCCGAGGGGCTGGACAACGTCGAGATCGCCGCCCGGCTGGTCGTTACCGAACGAGCCGTTCTCAAGCACGTCGGCAATGTGTTCACCAAGCTTGGCCTGACCCCCGATGGTTCGGGGCACCGCCGGGTCCGGGCGGTGCTCGCCTACCTGCGCGGCGCCGAGCACCACCGAACGGACTAGAACCGGACTACAACCTCCACCGCCGGCCGGGTGTGGCGGGCTCCGAGGGCGCGGGGTGTCGAGAACTCCACCCCCGATCCACCCCTCGACGTCACTGTGTTCCCGCGACGCCGTTCCTAGCGTTTGTCACGTCCCGTGAGCACGGGACACGAAGACGACGGGAGGTGGCCCGTGGCGGGTCGGCGCGAACGGGATGAACGGAACGCGGATCCCGGGGAATGGACGCCCCGACGGGAGCGGCGGCTGTGGCCGTGGGTCCTGCTGGTGGTGATCGCGGTGGGCGTCGTCGTCAACGTGGCCCTGACGGTATGACCGGGAGCGGTGCGGAAACGGTAGCGGCGCTGCGGCTGGTCGGGGTGTCCCGGCGCTACGGCCGGGGCCGGGGCGAGGTTCGGGCGCTCGACGCGATCGACCTGGACGTCCAGCCCGGCAGCTTCGTGGCCGTGATGGGGCCGTCCGGGTCCGGCAAGAGCACCCTGTTGCAGTGCGCGGCCGGCCTGGACGAGGTGAGCGCGGGGACGGTCCAGGTCGGACGGGTCACCGTCACCGGTCTGGACGAGAGCCAACGGGCTATGTTCCGCCGGGATCGGGTGGGCTTCGTCTTCCAGTCGTACAACCTGATCGACGGGCTCACCGCGTACCAGAACATCGAGGCCCCGGTCCGGCTGGCCGGCCGGCGGGCCGACCCGGCGGCCGTCCGGGCGCTGGCCTCCCGCGTCGGCGTGCTCGACCAGTTGGCGCGCCGGCCCCGCGAGATGTCCGGGGGCCAGCGGCAGCGGGTGGCACTGGCCCGGGCACTCATCACCCGACCCGACGTCATCTTCGGCGACGAGCCCACCGGCGCTCTCGACACCGGGTCCGCCCGGCAGGTGCTGGACCTGATTCGGGATCTGGTCAGGCACGAGCGGCGGACGGTGGTGATGGTGACGCACGACCCGGTGGCCGCGGCACACGCCGATCGGGTGGTGTTCCTGGCCGACGGACGGCTGCGGGGCGACGAGCACCAACCGACTGTGGACGGCGTGCTGCGGACGATGATCCGGTTGGAGGAGGGCCGGTGCTGACGTTCGTCCGGGCCCTGCGCCGGCACGGCGGCAACACCGCGACGCTTGTCACGCTCGTCGCGACGTCGGCCCTGCTCGCCCTGTGCGGTGCCCTGCTCGCCGGCGGTGTCACCGACCGGGTGCCGGCGCAGCGGTACGCCGCGGCCCAGGTCGTCGTCGGCGGCACCGACACGGCGACCGTACGCCGGGAAGGCCGGGCCAGGGATGTCGATCTGCCCGGCCCGCGACCGCTCGTCCCGGAGGACCTGGACGCCGTACGGTCCCGGGTCGGTCCCTCGGCCACGGTGGTGGCGGACATCGCCGTCCCGACAGCGGTCGGCGCGACCGGGCGGTGGCGACCGGTCACCGCACACGGCTGGTCCTCCCACGTCCTCGGCCCGCTCCGGTTGGTCTCCGGTGCCCCGCCGGCGAAGCCGGACGAGGTGGTCATCGACGAGTCGCTCGAGATCCCGTCCGGCGGCCGAATCCAGGTGCTCACCCCCGACGGGCCGCGTGACCTCGCGGTCGTCGGCACCGTCGCGCTGTCGGACCGGGCGGCGCCGCGGGTGCCCGCCGTCTACCTGATCGACGCCGCCGTCGAGCCGTTGGCGCGACGCGGCTCGGCGGTCCACTACGCGGCGATCGGCGTCGTGCTCGGCCCCGATCGGGCGCCCGACGAGGTCGCCGACGAACTGCGCGGCGTGCTTCCCCGCGAGCGCGTCCGGGTGGAAACCGGCGCGGCCCGCAGCCGGGTGGAGTTTCCCGACATCGCCGGGGCCCGCACCGACCTCCAGTCGCTGTCCGGCTCGCTGATTGCCATCGTCGTACTGGTCACGTTGGTCGTCGTCGGGTCCACGGTCGCCCTGGCGCTGGCCAGGCGGCGTGCCGACCTCGCGGTGTTGCGGGCCATCGGGGCGACGCCACGGCAGACGGTTCGGTTGGTGGTGACCGAGACGGCCACCGTCGGCCTGTTCGGTGGCCTGCTCGGGCTCGTCCCGGCGGCCCTCCTCATTCCGCTGGCGGGCGGACTGATGCGGTCGGTCGGGCTGCTGCCGGACGGGTTTCCGCTCACCCTGGGACTCCTCCCGGCGGTGGCGGCGGTCGCACTGACCACGCTGATCGCCGCGGCGACCGGTTGGGGAGCCGGCCGACGGACCGCCGCGATGAGCCCTGTCGTGGCGCTGCGCACCGCCGCCGTGAGCGACGACGCCCGGTCGGGTCGCGGCACCCCGCTGGTCGGAGCCCTGTTGAGCCTGGTCGGCCTGGGCGCGGGCGTGCTGCCGCTGTTCGTCGACGGCATCGTCGGGGTGGCGGTTGCCGGCGGCGGTGGGCTGCTGCTCGCGGCCGGTGCCGCGCTGCTGTGCCGGCCGATCGTCGGGATGCTGGTCCGGCCGGTGGCTTGGCGGTTGATGCGGTCCACGGCACCGCACCGCTGGCTCGCTGGGGCCGGCATGGTCGGCCAGACCACCAGGATGGCCGCCGGTGTCGCTCCGATGGTGCTGATGATTGGGATCTCGTTGGCCCAGGTGCTGCTGCCGGCGTCGCTCGCCGGGGCGGCCGGTCGGCAGGCGGCGGCCGGCCTGCGCGTCGACGATGCGGTCACCGCCGTTCACGGGTTGCCCGCGACCGCGGGGTCCGTGCCGGTCGCCCGTCAGGCGGTGGTCGGCGTGACCACGGTCCTGGACGGACCGGAGACCTTCCCGTACGTGGCCACCGGGTGGCGCGGACCCGCGGCCCCGGTCTTCGACCTCGCGTTGCGGCCCGGGTCGGCCTGGGACCCCAGCCGCGCGTTGGATGCGGACGAGGCGGTGCTCGGCGATCTGGCCGCTGCGACGCTCGGTGTGGGCGTCGGACAACGGGTGGAGTTGGTGCTGGCCGACGGCGCCGTGGTGACGCGCCGGGTCGTCGGCGTCTACGAGCGTGGGCTCGGGCTCGGTGACGTGCTGCTCGACTACGACACCCTCGTCATGCACCGTACGGTGGGTGACTCGGCCGGGGACAGTGCCGACCTGCTGCTCGCGCTCCGCTCGGACCGCACGGCCTGGGGCGAGAGGGTGCCGGCGGCGGATGCGTTCGGCGCCGGCGGGTCGGCGGTCGACGCTGGCATCGCGGCGAGCACCATTCCACTGTTCGGGCTGTTCGCCTTCATCGCCGTCGCGGTGGCGAACAGCCTGCTGCTGTCCGTCACCGGGCGGGCGGACACGTTCGCGGCGCTGCGCCGGATCGGGGCCGACCGGGGCCAGCTGACCAGGTCGCTGACGGTTGAAGCGGTCACCACCGTCGCCGTGGCGGTGCTGCTCGGCACGGCGACGGTGGTCGTGCCGATGGCCACCGTCGCGTACCGGCTCTCGGGAACGCCGTGGCCCTCGGTCCCGGCCTGGTTCTACCTGACCGTCGTCGGGTCGGTGTCCGTCGTCGCGATGGCCGCGGTGTTGTTGCCAGGTCGGTTGGTCGTCCGGCAGGGGCTCGACGGTTGAGCGGCGGCCTCGGACGGTCGCGACGGCCCACCCGTCGTACGGTCGGTGACCGAATCCCGTCACAATCCGTAGCCAGCCGGTGTCACCTCGATACGCTGCGCATCCTGCCTGTTGCCTGCGGAGTGGTCCATGGACAAGCCGACGGGTCCAACCGAACGTCCCTGCGACGCGTGCGGCGCGGCGGCGCTCGTCGCCTTCAGCGAGGTGGGTGACCTGCCGATCGAGACGGGTCGCCACTTCGCCAGCGAGGCGCGGGCGATGGCCTCGCCGGTCGGTCGGGTCGTGCTCGGCCGGTGCCCCCGCTGCGCGTACGTGCGCAACCTGGCCTTCGAGGCGACGCTTGTCGACCCGGCGGCGCCGACGGACATGAACCTCTACCACTCGCCGACGTTCCGGCGGTTCTGCTCCGGGCTCATCGTGGACCTGGTCGACCGGCTGCCCGTACGCGGTGCCCGGGTGCTCGAGGTCGGCTGTGCCCAGGGCGAGTTCCTCAAGGAGTTGTGCGCGGTGGCGGGCTGCACGGGCATCGGCTACGACGCCAGTTACGCCGGGCCGGAGGGCCCGGATCCCAGCGGGGCCGAGCTGCGGGCCGGTCCGGCTCCGCTCGACGGCAACCTGCCGCCGTACGACGTCCTGGTCTCCCGGTTCGCGTTGGAGCACGTCGACGACCCGTTGTCGTTCCTCTCGTCGCTGCGCCGGCAGGCGGGCGACCGGCCGGTGGTGGCCCACGTGCAGGTGCCCGACGCGGGGTACGACCTCGCCACCGCCGGATGGGAGGTGATCTACCCGCATGTCTCCTATTTCAACGTGAGTGCCCTCTGCGCGATCGCGGAACGAGCCGGCTGGCGGGTCACCGGCACCGGCGCCGTCTTTTCCGGGCTGATCCGCTACGTCGAGCTGTCATCGGCGCCCGGAGCGGCGCGCGAAACCGACGACCTCGGCACGCCGCTCGACCTGGGCCTCGACGCGGCGCGGGACGCCCAACTCGCCGCGCTGCGCGGGTTCGACGCCCGGCACCACCGGATGCGCCGCCACTGGGCGGAGACGATCAGCCGGCTGGCCGACGAGGGCGCCAAGCCGGTGCTGTGGGGGGCCGGCTCGCGAGGTGTGCAGCTGCTGACGTTCGCCGACCCGAAGCGGCGGCTCACCGCGGTGGTCGACGTCAACCCGGCCAAGTGGGGCCGCTTCCTGCCGGTGACGGGGCACCGGGTGGACCCGCCGGACAGCCTGCCCCGGGACGTGCGTGCTGTGGTCATCACCAACCCGGTCTACCGAGCGGAGATCGCCCGGTCGCTGCGCGACCTCGGCATCACCGCCGAGATTCTGGCCGCCTGAGGCGAGCGGGACCCCCGATGGGCGCCGACGCAGCCCGCCAGTGTCGGACTTCTTGCTGTGTACGCCCTGGTCAGGGTGCACGCTGGTGCCCGGCGGACTCGGCGGCACCCACCCCTGGCGGCGCAGCCAACCGGTCGAGACCGATCCTTACCGCGTCGCGCCTGATGGGGGTTGCCGTCCATGCGTTGTCCCGCCTGCGATTCACCGGATCTCGCCCCCGTCGCCGATCTCGGCCCGGTCCCCGCGTTGTGTGGGGTGACCTGGGCACGCCGCGACGAGGCGGTCTCCTCCCCGGCCGGTCCGATGGTGCTGCGGCACTGTCCGGCGTGCGCGCACGTCGTCAACGTCGCCTTCCGGCCGGGTCTGCTCGAATACGACGGGACCTACGACAACAACCTGCATCATTCGCCGACCTTCCGGGAGTACGTCCGAGGCCTCGCGCGACGGTTGGACGCCGACCACCGGCTCGCCGGGCGTACGGTGCTCGAACTCGGCTGCGGCAAGGGTGACTTCCTGCGGGAACTCGCCGCCGTCTCCGGATGCCGCGGAGTCGGCTACGACGCCAGCTTCGAGGGCGACGTCGGGGCGGACGACGACCTGACGTTCGTCCGCGGGTTCCTCCCGCTGGACGGGACCCACCCCACCGACCTGGCACCCGACTTCCTGGTCACCCGGCACGTGCTCGAACACCTCGAAGACCCGTACGCCTTCCTGGTGGGGTTGCGTGGACTGGCCGACGACCGGCCGGTGCGGGGCTACTTCGAGGTGCCCAACGCCAGCTACGACTTCGCCACGGCGGGCTGGGACTGCATCTATCCGCACGTGTCCTATTTCAACGCCGAGTCGCTGCGGCGGATGGTCGAGCGGGCCGGGTTCCAGGTGACCCGCGTGTCGACAAGCTTCTCCGACATCTTTCTGTCCGTCGAGGTGGCCGCCAACCCGTCCGAGCCGGTGGGGACGGTCGCCGTCGACGCCGGGGTGGTCCGGCGGCAACTGGCCAAGCTCGGCGACTTCGCCGTCCGGTACGCGGAGACGGTGTCGACCTGGCGGTCGACGATCGCGCGGCTGTCGGCGGAGGGCGCGAACCCGGTGCTGTGGGGGGCGGGGGCCCGCGGCGTGGCGTTCCTGTCCGCCGTCGACGGGCCGACCGCCGGCTCAGCCGTCGATGGGCAAGCCGTCAACCGGTCGGGCGCCGGCTCAGGCGTCGACAGGCCGGGCGTCACACCGCGCGTCGATCACGCCCGGCTGTCCGGCGTGATCGACCTGAACCCCAACAAGTGGGGGCGGTACCTGCCTGTGACGGGACACCGGATCAGCGCTCCCGACGAGATCGTCGCGATGAAGTGCAGGTGCGTGATCATCACGAATCCGGCGTACCGCGACGAGATCGGGGAGCGGCTGCGCCGGATGGGTGTCGACGCCGACATCCTCGTGGCGTGACGGGAGGGCTGGCGATGACGACGCGCAACTCCGCGCCGCGGGTCTCGATCGGGCTTCCGGTCTACAACGCCGAGCGCTACCTCGCCGACGCCTTCGAGGCGCTGTTGGCGCAGGACTATCGCGACCTGGAGATCATCGTGTGTGACAACCGGTCGACGGACGGGACCTGGGCGATCTGCCGGTCCTTCGCCGAGCGCGACGGCCGGGTGTGCCTGCACCGCAACGAGGAGAACCGCGGCGCGGCCTACAACTACAACCGGGTCGTCGAGTTGGCGCGCGGCGAACTCTTCCGCTGGGCGGCGTACGACGACCTGTGCGCGCCGACCCTCGTCAGCCGGTGCGTCGAAGCGCTCGACGCCAGCGCCGGCCGCGCCGTCCTGACGTACCCGAAGACGATCCTCATCGACGGGGCCGGCGCGGAGGTCGGGCCCTATTCCGACCGCCTCGACCTGCGCGACGCGCTGGCCTGGTGGCGCGTCGGCCGGGTCGCCGGGCGGTTCAACCTCTGCAACGCGCTGTTCGGTGTGCTGCCGATCGCTCGGCTGCGGCGTACCGGCCTCATCCGGCCGTACCCGTCGTCCGATGTCACGCTGCTCGCCGAACTGGCGGCGCTCGGCGAGTTCCACGAGGTGCCCGAGGCGCTCTTCTACCGTCGCATCCACGAGCAGTCGAGCCGCCAGGGCACCGACTCCGAACGCGGCTCCCTGGCGGGTGTGGCGGCGTGGTTCGACCCGCGACGCACCGGCCCCGTGCGCGCGCCGCGCCTCCAACTCACCGCGCGGACGGCCACCGCGCTGCTCGGCAACGGCAGCCACCTGCCCGCGGTGACGCGGGTGGCCTGCGCTACCAGCTTCGCCACCTCGTTCGGCATTCGCCGGGTCCGCGTGCTCGCCGGACAGGCCCGCCGCAACCTTCGCCGATCGCGTCGGGCGGACGGCGCGGACCGGGCCTGACCAGCCAGGTTGCCGTCTGATACGTAATTACGTAACCTCGTAGTCATGGTGTTGTTGAGGCGCATGGCGTACCGGCTGACCCTCGGCGGGGTGGTGGTCCTCGCCGCCGTGATCCTGCTGGACTGGCTCGGGCCCGACGGGCTGGACGGACCGCTCCTCGGCGTGCTCCGGCTCGCCGCTCCGGTCGCCATCCTGCTCGGGGTCGCGCTCAACTTCCTGCCCGGCGGCGACGTGACCGGCCCCGCCCGGGCGGTCCATCCTCCGGTGACCGGCCGGTGGATGGCCCTCAACAGCCCGGCCACCAAGGTGCCGAGCCACGGCACCCGCGCCTACGGGCAGACGTACGCGATCGACCTGGTGTACGCTCCCGCGGACCGGGACCGGCCGATCTTCGGCACCGGGCCGGGCATGCGGCCGGCCACCGACTACCCGGCGTTCGGTGAGCCGGTGCTGGCGATGGTGTCCGGGACGGTGGTGCGGGTCCGCGACGGCGCCCGCGACCACCGCAGCCGCAGCCGGATGTGGTCGCTGCTCTACCTGTTGATCGAGGGTTCGTTGCGCGAGTTCGGCGGCGCCGGCCGGGTGATCGGCAACCACGTGGTCATCGACGCGGGCGACGGCTGCTTTGCCCTGGTGGCCCACCTCCAACGGGGGTCGACGATGGTCCGGGAGGGCGACCGGGTGCAGGCCGGTCAGCCGATCGGCCGGTGCGGTAACTCCGGCAACACCACCGAGCCGCATGTGCACGCGCAGTTGATGGACCGCGCCAGTGCCTCGACCGCCCGCGGGCTGCCGATGTCGTTCGCTGACATCAGCATCGACGACGGACCGGCGGAGACCGGCCTGCCGGCGAACCAGCGGCACCTGACCGCGCTACCCGCCGTCGACCGGCCGAGCTGACGGGAGGGGCCCGTCGTCACGGGCCCTCCCGGTTCGCCGCTCGGCCGGGGCATCAGCGCCCGCTTTACGGGAATCCCGGCCCGATGTGGGAGGCCGTGACTGCCCTGCCCTGGCCGTTGCCCGGGAGCATCGCGGTGTTCCTGTGCGCGGGGGTGGTCACCGTGGTCGGCAGCGTCCGGCTGGTCGCGCTCGGCGACACGCTGGCCGATCGGACGGGCTGGGGCGAGGCGTTCTTCGGGGCGGTCTTCTTCGGCCTCGCCACGTCACTGTCCGGCATCGTGATGACGGCCGTCACCGCCGCCACCAGCCAGCCTCAGCTTGGTTACAGCAACGCGGTGGGCGGCATCGCCGCGCAGACCACCGCCGTGGCGGTCGCCGACGCGTTCCATCGCCGGGTCAACCTGGAACACGCCGCCGCGTCGCTGTCCAACGTGCTGTTCGGCTGCCTGCTCATCGCGCTTCTCGCGCTGGCCCTGCTGGGTTCGTTCGCGCCGGACGGCGTGCTCGGCGGCCTGCACCCCGTTTCGTACCTGATGATCGGCTGCTATCTCGGCGGCCTGCACCTGGTGCGCCGGGCCGGCACCCGGCCGCTCTGGCGAGCGGTGGCGACCGCCGAGACCCTGCCCGACGTCCCGAATGAGCACGGGCCGCTCGACCGGCACGGACAGGCATGGCTGTGGAGCCGGTTCGCGGCGGTCGGCCTGCTCGTCGCCGCCGGCGGCTGGCTCATCGCGCTGGCCGCCGAAAGCCTCCTCACGGTCACCGGGCTGACCGCCGGCTTCGTCGGGGCGGTCCTGATGGGGGCGGTCAACGCGTTGCCGGAAACTGTGGCGGCCGTGGCGGCGGTCCGGCGCGGCGCCGCCACCCTTGCCGTGGCCGCCGTGCTCGGCGGAAACAGCCTGGACGCGCTCAACCTGGTGGTCGGCGATGTGGCGTACCGGGGCGGTTCGATCTTCCACGCCGCCGGGCCGCAGCAGCTCTTCGTCACCGCGACCGCGCTGTTCATGACCACGGTGCTGGTCGGCGGCCTGCTGGTCCGGCAGGTGGCGGGCTGGGGCCGGCTGGGGTTCGAGGGCGTCATCCTCTTCGGCAGTTACGTCGTGATGCTGATCGTGCTGGCCACCTGACCGGCCGATACCGCTGCCGTCAAAGGCCACCACCCAGGCGTCGGGACCTCCGCGAGATCCACTCGGCTGGCCTGCGGTTGACGACCCGAGCCGGTGTCAGTATCTTCTGACAGGGGGGTGTCAGAAGATACTGACACCGAAGAGGGGCGGGGGCATGGACGGGACGGCGCCGACCGGCGACGAGCTGCTCAGGGTGCTCGCCGCACTGGCCAGCCCGCACCGGCTGCGCATCGTCGCCGCGCTGGCCGAGGGGCGGGCGTACGTCAGCGAGTTGGCCCGGCGGTTGGAGATGAACCGGCCGCTGCTCTACATGCACCTGCAGAAGCTGGAGGCGGCCGGGCTGGTCAGCGGCACCTTGGAGACGGCCCCGGACGGCAGCTCCGTCAAGTGGTTCGAGATCACCCCGTTCGCGGTGGAGCTGACCCCCCGCGCGGTCGCCGCGGCCGTGTCGACCCTCGACGTATCCAGGAAGGACGAGAAGTGATGACCACAGCCGCCGATGGAACGGGCACCACGACGGTCGCGATGATCACCTGGACGGTGATGATCGTCGCCCTGGTGGCGTTGGTGCTGTTCGTGATGCTCGGCTTCTACCGGGCCCGCTACTCCGCCGACCGAGAGGCGCGGTACCGCGCGCTGGCCGAGGAGGTGGGCGCCGCGCAGACGCGCACCGCCGAGAGTGCCCTCGTCACCGCCGACGAACTGATCGCGCTGCGCACCGAGTTGCAGGCCAACCGGGCGGAACTCGCTCAGGTGACGAAGCGCCTGACCGAGCTGGAACGGCTGCTCAGCCAGATCGGCTGAGCGGACCACAAGGGGGGACACGTCAGATGCACCGCTTGACCCGATCCGGAGCGGCCCTCGCGGCCGTCACCGCGATCCTGCTGACCGCCGCGCCGGCCGCCGCCGGCACGCCGCCGTCGCGGGCACCGTCGCAGGCCGCCCCGGCCGCCGCCGGCGGGCCGCGCTCGCATGCCGCGCCGGCCGTCGGTGCACCCGACACCGCCGACCTTCCGGCGTACCTGCGGGACCGCCAGGCGCGCGACAACATTCCGGGACTCGCGGTGGCCGTGGTGCACGGCGACCAGGTCATCCGCTCGTACGCCGAGGGGGAGACCGGTGACGGCGAGGCCGTCACCGCGACGACCCCGTTCCTGATCGGCTCGGTCAGCAAGCCGATCACCGCCACCGCTGTGCTGGGCCTGGTCGAGGACGGGCTGATCGGCCTGGACGACCCGGTGCGCCGGCACCTGCCCGACTTCCGGACGACCGACGAGCCGGCAAGCGACCGGGTCACCGTTCGTCACCTGCTCACCCACACCAGCGGGTTGCCCGACGTCGCCGGCACGAGACACACCGACCGGTTCGACAACGAGCCTGGCGGCCTGGACCGGGCGCTACAGAGCCTGGCCGAGGTGCGGCCCATCGCCGCACCGGGCGAGGCCCACGAATACAGCAGCGGAAACTACATCGTGCTCGGCGCGCTTGTCGAGGCGGTGACCGGCCGGACCTTCGCCGAGCAGCTCCGGCGTACCGTGGTCGAGCCCCTGGACATGCGGCACACCGCCACGACCGCGGCGGAGGCCGAGCGGGTCGGGGTGCCGGCCGGGCACCGGACCTACCTGGGCCGGCCGCAGCGGTTCGACTCGCCGTACGACACGTCGGGTGTCCCGTACGGATACGTCGCCGCCAGCGTCACCGACCTGAGCCACTTCGCGACCGCCCAGCTCAACGGAGGCCGGTACGGGACGAGTCAGCTCGTCGAGCCGGAGACGGTGGAGCGGATGCACCGCGGGACGGCCGCCATCTCCTCGGGCGGCGCCTACGGGCTGGGCTGGCGGGACACCACGCTCGACCAGACCGGAGCGCGGATCGTCTGGCACGGCGGTGCCCTTCCCGGTTACTTCGCCCACCTGCTGGTCGTGCCCGACGCCGACCTGGCGGTGGTCGTCCTGGCCAACCGCTACTCCCTCGCCGACGACGGACCGCTGACCTCCATCGGCTTCGACGTCGTCCGGATGCTGACCGGCGGCAGCGCCGAACCGGCCGCCGCCGACCCGATGCTGACCTGGCTGGCGCCCGCGTTGCTGGCCGTCGCCGGCGTGCTCGCGTTGGCCCTGATCGGCACGGTGGTTCGCGGCGTCCGCCGGCTACGCGCCGGGCCGCGCGGTGCCGTCACGACGGGCCGGTCCGGGCGCCGCGCGGTCATCGCCACCGCGGGCTGGGTCCTCGGGTACGGGTTGCTCGCCGGGGCGGTGAGCTGGGGCCTACCCAGCCTGTTCGGCGGCCGTGGGTTGGACTTCTTCGCGTTCTGGATGCCGGACGTCCGGCACGCCGTGATCGCCGTTGTCGCGCTGGCCGTGTCGAACGCGCTCGTCCGCGTCGGTCTCACCGTCGCCACGGTCCGCGCGGGCCGCGCCACGGTTTCCGGGCGGGCGGGCTCCACGCCGGATGCCGCATCCCGGCGGGTTGGGGGCGCTCCGACCGCATCCCGAGTCGACCACGAAGGCGCGCGCCAGGATCAGTCCGAGCCGGTCTCCAGATAGCCGGTCAGGTAGCCGAAGGACGCGGTGATGTCCTCGCCCCGGCCGTGCGGTCGGCGCAACTCGTCGACATAGGCCGCGATGTCGGCCAGCTTCCACCACAGTGCGTAGAGATCGAGCCCGGCCGGGGTGAGGAGGCGGCCGGTGTCCCGGTGGTACCGGGCGAGCGTCTCGTCGGTGTCGCCGGCCGGCTCCTCGCCCACAAGGCGCGCGAACGCGTCCGTGCACATCCACAGGTCCCGCTCCGCGGGCGCGATCAGCACCGTTTCCCAGTCGATCAGCCGCACCCCGGCCGAGGTTCGCAGGAGGTTGCCGGGGTGCGGCTCGCCGTGTGTGACCACCCAGTCCGCCGCGCCGGCGCGTACCTGCTCGACCAGCCGGTCGAAGTCGGCGAGCAACCGCTCCACGTGCCCGCCGTGCACGGCGAGCAACGCGCGGGTCGGCTCGGCGTACGGCCCGCCGGTCCACTCCTGGTCAAGGCCCCGCAGCGCCTCGTCGAGGCGGTCCCGCCCCGGCAGCGTCAGGTCGGCGCGCGGCGCGGTCTCCGCCACGATCGGGGTGGCCCGGTGCAGTTCGGCCAGCAGGTCCACCACCTCGGCCCGGTCATCGGGCCGGTGCGGCCCGAACTGCCCGGTGGAACCGTCGAGCAGCGGAAAGACCGAGAGGGCGTACCGCGACGAGAGCCGCGACACCGTCGCGCCGGCCCGGGTCCGCACCGGCGCGACGACGAAGTCGAGTCCGGCGTCCTCGCGCAACGCCAGCGTGGTGCCGAAAGCTCGGGCGAGTCGGTCGAAGGTCTCGTCCCGGGCTGCCTCACGGACGCCGAGATCGTCGACCTTGACGAACCAGGGCCGTCCGCCCGGTTCGACCGCCCGCCAGTGGTAGCTGCCGAAGCCGACCGGCAGGTACGCGACCGACCGGGTCTCGATCGCCCATCCCTCGGCCAGCGCCGCCGTCAGTTCGACGTCGGTGAGCTTCGCCGGTCTGTCCCGCATGGGCCGTGATTCTGCCGTAGCCGGTTCCCGGTCACGATTATTTTTCGGCGGGGCCGAGCACCAGGTCGAGCTGGGCGTCGAGCGCGGCGAGCGCGGCGTCGGGGGTGCAATGGTCACCGAGCAGATACAGGCTGAGGCCCTCGACGGCGGACATCAGGGCGATCGCGGCCGTGCCTGGATCGGCTCCGTGCGGCCGTCCGCCCGCTGGTCCCGGGCCGCCGGTCGGTGTGCCCTTCGTCGGTCCTGGCCCGTCCGTCGGTCCTGGCCCGGCCGGTGGTTGTGCCTCGGCCGCCCACGCCGCGCCGATCAGGCCGGCGATGAAGCCGAACATCGCCTGGTTGTCCTCGCGCAGCGGCGCCGCTGCGTCGGGGCGGACAGCCGTATAGGCGAGGAAGGCCAGGGTCACCCGCCCGTCCGCCCGGCTCTGCTCGTCCACCGGCAGCATCTGGGTGAACATCGTCCGGAGCAGGGTCCGGGGTGCCGGCTCCGGGCCGAGGCGGTCGAGGGCGGCGCTCATCCGGGCGCCGTAGCGCTCCCGCATGGCGTCGAGCACGAAGGACATCATCTGGTCCTTGGTACGGAAGTAGTGCTGCACCATCCCGGCGGTGACGCCGGCCTCGGCGGCCACGTGACGCAGGCTCACCGCCTCCAGGCCCTGCCGCGCCGCGACCCGCATGAGCGCGTCGGCGATCGCGGTACGCCGCTGCTGATGGTCGACCCGCTTCGGCATGACTCCCATGTTTTCACATTGCAGTCGCATTGACACGTGCCCACCGGCCCTTTACATTACAGTCGCAATGTGAAGGAGGTGGCGGGTGACGCTTGTCAGGCGTGTGATCGCGTACGAGTTGGGCATGTGGCGCAGCCTGTTCCGGTGGGTCCTGCGCCGACCGGCGGCGGAGCCCGGCGCCGAGACCTTCTCCTACACGGGTGTGGTGGCGCCGATGCTGTGGGCCTTCATCGTGCTGTCCACCGTGGAGATCCCCATCCTCGATCTGATCCTCAAGCACACCCTGGGCTGGCCGTCACTGCGGAAGGTCGCGGCCGCCCTCGGGGCGTACGGGGTGCTCTGGATGCTCGGACTGTGGGCCAGCATGAAGGTGCACCCGCACGTCGTCGGCGACACCGGAATTCGGATCCGCGGCGGGGTCACAGTCGACCTGACCCTCGACTGGGAGGCGGTCACCGACGTACGGCACCGCTACCGCTCGCTGCCGTCGAGCCGTACGGTCCAGATCGAGCACGAGGACGGACGGGCCATCCTGAGCGTGGGCGCCGGCGGTCAGACCAGCGTGGACGTGGTTCTGCGGGAACCGACAGTCATCCCGCTGCCCAAGGGGCCCAGCGAGCCGGTCACCGAGGTGCGGTGCTACGCCGACGACCCGCACGCCTTCCTCGCCGCCGCCCACGCCAGGAAGGGCCCCCTGCTGTCGCCTCCGGTGTAGGTGGGGCGGGGATCACGGCGCGGCTGGCGGGGACCATGGCGCGGTCGGCGGGAACCACTGCGGCGAACCGGGCACCGGGGCCAGTGGAAGGCTGACGGTGACGATCAGTCCACCGCCGGCCCGCGGGTGGGCAGTGACGGATCCGCCGTGCGCCCGGGCAACCGCCCGCACGATCGACAACCCCAACCCGAAGCCGCGCCCGGTGGTGCCACCGGACGAACTCGGCCCGGACGAACTGACCCCGGCCGGTCCGCCCCGGCCGGCCACCCGATCCTGCCGCAGCCGGCGGAACGGCTGGAAGATCGCCTCCACCTCGTACCCGGGAACTGTCGGGCCGGTGTTGATCACCACCAGGGTGGCCCGGTCTTGCCGTATCCCGGTCCAGACCGAGAGCCAGCCGCCCTCCGAGACGTTGTGCCGGACAGCATTCTCCAGCAGGTTCTGCACCAGCCGCTCCAGCAACAGCGGATCACCCACCGTCGGTGCGGCTGCCAGTTCCCGGCGTACCGACAGCCCGGTACCGGCGACGGCCTGGTCGGAGACGTGACCGGCCACGTCAGCCAGGTCCACCAGACTGCGGTCGGCTACCTGGTTCTCTGAGTCGGCCAGCGTGAGCAGGCCGTCGATCAATCGCTCGTGCCGCTCGTTGACGGTGAGCAGCGCCTCGCCGAGCCGCCGCACCTCCGCCGGGGCGTCCGGGCGGGTGATCGCCAGTTCGACAAGCGACCGGTTGATCGCCAGCGGCGTACGTAGCTCGTGCGAGGCGTTGGCCACGAACCGGCGTTGGCCGTCGAAGGACCGGTCCAGCCGTTCCAGCATCACGTCGAACGTGTCCGCGAGTTCCTTCACCTCGTCACCGGGGCCCCGCAGCGCGATCCGCTCGTGCAGGCCGGCGCCGGCGTTGTCCGCCGCCGCGATGCGTCGGGCTGTCCCGGTGATCTGGTGCAGCGGCTGCAACGCCCGGCCGGCGATCAGCCAGCCGAACGCGATCGCCACGATGGAGACCAGGGCCAGCGCGATGCCTCCCTGGGTGAGCAGCGACTCCAGCGCGTTGCGGCGGGCGTCGTCCTGCACCTTGATGACGAACTCGCGCACCGCCTCCGGGTTCTGCTCGGCCAACCGTCGGATCTGGATCCGGCCGAGGCTGGGGTCCGGATTGCTGCTGTGCGGCAGCCCGAGGACCCGGGGCATTCGCTGATCCACCAGGACGTAGGTGATGCCGAGCAGGAACATTCCGGCGAGGAGGAAGAGGCCGCCGTAGACGAGGGTCAGCCGGGCCCGGATGGTCAGTCGTTTCACCGGATCTGATACCCCACTCCCGGTACGGTCTCGATCACCTGCGGGTCGCCGAGCTTCCGGCGCAGCTTCATCACCGTCACCCGCACGACGTTCGTGAACGGGTCGATGTTCTCGTCCCAGGCCCGTTCCAACAGTTCCTCGGCCGAGACGACGGAGCCGTCGGCGCGCATCAGCTCGAAAAGTACGGCGAACTCCTTGCGGGACAGCGCCACGAACCGACCGTCCCGGGTGACCTCCCGCCGCCCGGGGTCGACCACGATACCGCCGCGGGCCAGCTCCGGCGGGGTCGCCGGCCGGGCCCGCCGGCCCAGCGCGTGCACCCGGGCGGAGAGCTCGGCCAGTGCGAACGGTTTGGTCAGGTAGTCGTCGGCGCCGAGGGAGAGCCCGGCCACCCGTTCCCGGATCGCGGCGGCGGCGGTCAGCATCAGCACCCGGGTCTGCCCGCCGCCGTCGACGATCGCCCGGCAGACGTCGTCGCCGGGTACCACCGGCAGGTCGCGGTCCAGCACCACGATGTCGTACTCGTTGACGCCCAGCCGTTCCAGCGCCATGTCCCCGTCGTACGCCACGTCCACCGCGAACGCCTCCCGGCGCAGCCATTCCGCGATGGCGTCAGCCAGCAGGCTCTCGTCCTCGACCACCAACACTCGCACCGGTCCATCCTGACTCGGGCTCGGATAACGGCGCCGTTAACGCCCGCACCGGATTCGTCGATGCCCGCGCGGCCGTCGATGACCGTGCCGTTGCGGGCGAACGGTTACGCCCCGGATACCGGCCACGCGGTCGACTTGTCCGTGCCGGGTGGCGTGTGCCGCCCGCCCACCGGCTGTCTCGTGCCATCCCCGGGACAGAAGACATGGAATGGAGCGACGACCATGCGTAGACGTCTGGCGGGCGCGCTGCTCGCCATCCCCTTGGCGCTCACCGTCGGCCTGGCCGGTTGCGGCGGGGATGACGGGGGCGACGGGATCGCCACCGCCGGCAACGGCGGCAACGGCGGCGCGGCTGCCTCCCCTTCCGCCTCGGCCAGCGGCGGGCCGGTCGACGCCGAGGAACGGCGCCTCCAGTTCGCCCGGTGCATGCGGGAGAACGGGGTCGAGATGCCGGACCCAGGCCCGGACAACGAGGGCGGGCGGCTGTTGCGGTTCGGTGCGGGGGTCGATCCGAAGAAGGTGGAGACGGCCATGGAACAGTGCCGCCAGTACCTGCCCAACGGCGGGGAGCGGCCCCAACTCAGTCCGGAGGAGCAGGAGAAACTGCGGGAGTACGCCAAGTGCATGCGGGACAACGGGGTGACCGGCTTCCCCGATCCGAGCGCCGACGGCGGCATCCGGATCGACCGGAACACACTGAAGATCAACCCGGACGACCCGACGTTCAAGGCCGCGCAGGAGAAGTGCCGCGACCTTCGACCGCAGTTCCGTCAGGGCGGCGGTGGTGGCCGGTGACCGCCACCGTGGAGAATTCGCCGACGGGTCCGCCCGGGAGCCCGTCGGCAGCCGGACGGCAGCGGCGCCGTCGCCGGCCACGGACCGGTGTGCTGGTCGGCACGGTCGCCGCCGTGGTGGCGGTCGGCGCGGGCGTCGCGGCGGCCGTCGGGTTCGGCGGGCGGGACCCGGGTACGGCCGCCGCCAGCAGCCGGCCCCCGGCGACCGCCACGGTGACCAGGCAGACCCTTGTCGACTCGGAGAGTGTCTCCGGCGAGTTGGGCTACGGCACGTCGCGGGCAGCCACCGCCCGAGGGCAGGGCGGGACGGTCACCTGGCTCGCCGGCACCGGCAGCGTGGTGAAGCGGGGCAAACCGCTCTACGCCATCGACACGGAGAAGGTGGTGCTGCTCTACGGCAGCCTGCCGGCGTACCGGACGCTCCGCTCCGGCGACGAGGGCACCGACGTCAAGCAGTTGGAGCAGAACCTCGCCGCGCTCGGCTACGACGGCTTCACCGTCGACGACGAGTACACCGACGCGACCGCCGACGCGGTGGAGCAGTGGCAGGAGGACCTGGGACTGGACCAGACCGGCCGGGTCGAGCCGGGCCAGATCGTGTACGCCGCCGGCGAGGTCCGGATCGAGGGGCACGAGGCGTCGGTCGGTGATCTGGTCCAGCCGGGCGGCTCGCTGCTCACCTACACCGGCATCGCCCGGCAGGTGGTGGTGGAGTTGGACGTGGACGACCAGCGGTTGGCGCGCAAGGGTGGCAAGGTCGACCTGAGCATGCCCGACGGGAAGGACGTCAAGGGCACGATCAGCCTGGTCGAGACCGTGGTGACCACCCCAACCGCGAACGGCGGGGCCGAGTCGGAGCCGGAGACCACCATCGAGGTGACGGTGACCGTGGACGACCCGAAGACGTTGGCGGGTTTCGACAAGGCCTCGGTCGATGTGGCGTTCACCGCCTCCGAGCGGGCCGACGTGCTGACCGTGCCGGTGGCCGCGCTGCTCGTCCTCGCCGAGGGCGGCTACGGCCTGGAGGTCGTGGAGGGCTCGGCCACCCGGATCATCGCGGTGCGGACGGGTCTCTTCGCCTCCGGCCGGGTGGAGGTCTCCGGCCCGGATGTCACCGAGGGCATGACGGTGGGGATCCCGAAATGACGGCCTTCCACCTGATCGCGGCGGGAGTTGCCACGTGATCGCCGCACCGTTCGGAGCGGGCGTCGAGGCGACGCCCGTGGTCGAGCTGTCCGGGGTCACCAAGACCTACTCCGGCGGGGTGACCGCGCTCGCCGGGGTCAGCCTCACCATCGGGTACGGCGAGCTGGTGGCGATCGTCGGCCCGTCCGGCTCGGGAAAGTCCACAATGCTGCACCTGATCGGCACCCTCGACCGGCCCTCGTCCGGGCGGGTCGGCATCGACGGGTACGAGGTGGCGATGCTGAACGACCGGGAGCTGTCGGCGTTGCGGGCGGCCCGGATCGGTTTCGTGTTCCAGCAGTTCCACCTGGCGGCTGGCGTGCCGGTGCTGGACAACGTCGCTGACGGGCTGCTCTACGCGGGCGTACCCCGAACTGATCGGCGCCGGCGGGCGGCGGCCGCGCTGGCCCGGGTCGGCCTGGACCATCGGCTGGACCACCGGCCGCATGAACTCTCCGGCGGGGAGCGGCAGCGGGTGGCGATCGCCCGGGCGGTGGCCGGCGAGCCGGCGCTGCTGCTGGCCGACGAGCCGACCGGCAACCTGGACACCGCCTCCGGGGCGGGGGTGATGAGCCTGCTGCGGGAACTGCACGCGTCGGGTACCACGGTGGTGGTGATCACCCATGATCTGGAGATCGCCGCCTCGCTGCCCAGGCAGGTGCGGATGCGCGACGGCCGGATCGTCGCGGACGACACCAGCACCACTGATGTCAGCTTCCCCCGCCCGACACTGGAGGTGAGCCGGTGATGGGCAGATCCCTCCGGTCCCGGACCGCCGCTGCTACCTCCGGCGGTCGGCCCCGGCTCGCACCGGCCCGGATGCGGCTGGCCGACGTGCTGCGGGTGGGCGGCGTCGGGCTGCGTACCCGGCCGTTGCGGGCGTTCCTCTCCGCGCTCGGCATCGCCATCGGCATCGCCGCGATGGTGGCGGTGGTCGGCATCTCGTCGTCGTCCCGGGCCGGGCTCGACCGCACCCTGGACGCGCTCGGCACCAACCTGCTCACGGTGTCGCCGGGGAACAACCTCTTCGGCGAGGCGGCCCAGTTGCCGGTGGAGTCGGTCGCGATGGTCGGTCGGATCGGGCCGGTGGAGCAGGTGTCGGCGACCGGGCTGGTGGACGGCGCGGCCGTGTACCGGTCGGACAAGATCCCGGAGGCGGAGACGGGTGGGCTGGCGACGCGGGCGGCGTACCTCGACCTGTTGGACACGGTCGGTGCGGAGGTGACAAGCGGCACCTGGCTGAACGCGGCCACCGCCCGCTACCCGGCGGTGGTGCTCGGCGAGACCGCCGCCCGGCGGCTGGGTCTCGGCGCCGCCGGTCCCCAGACCCAGGTGCTGATCGGTGGGCGCTGGTTCACGGTGATCGGCATCCTGGCGCCGGTGGCGCTTGCCCCGGAACTGGACACCTCCGCCCTGGTCGGCTGGGAGGCCGCGGCCACGTACCTGGACTTCGACGGGCATCCGACGACGGTCTACACCCGGTCGGCGGAGAAGTCCGTGGCGGCGGTCCAGGGGGTGCTGGGCGCGACGGCCAACCCGGAGTCACCGAACGAGGTGGAGGTGTCCCGGCCCTCCGACGCGCTCGCCGCGGCGCAGGCCACCGACGAGGCGTTCACCGGGCTGCTGCTCGGCCTGGGTGCGGTGGCGCTGCTGGTCGGCGGGGTCGGGGTGGCGAACACCATGGTGATCTCGGTGCTGGAACGGCGGCCGGAGATCGGGTTGCGCCGCTCGCTGGGCGCCACCCGGGGCCAGGTGCGCAACCAGTTCCTCGCCGAGTCGCTGCTGCTCTCCGCGTTGGGTGGGATAGGCGGGGTGGTCCTCGGCATCGCCGTCACGTCCGGGTACGCGTTCAGCCAGGAGTGGCCGACCGTGGTGCCCGCCTGGGCGATGGGCGGCGGGATCGGCGCCACGCTGGTGATCGGCGGGTTCGCGGGTCTCTACCCGGCGCTGCGGGCCGCCCGGCTGGCCCCGACCGAGGCGCTCAGCACCCCATGAGCCCGTTCCGTCCCGTCCTGGCAGGTCGCCGGTGCCAGCCGGCGTCCTCGCCAGGACGGCGAACGGCTGTCTCGCGGTCCGGTACGCCCGGATCGAACTGCGGCACACCGGGTCTGGGCTGCCCAACCCGCGCCTGACTGTCTATCGGACCTTCCGGCCCACGCCGCCGAAGGCGTCCACCGGGGTCGGCGCGCCGGCGTCCGGATCCGGTCGCCACAGCGGGCAGGAGACCACTCCCGGCTCGACCACGTCCAACCCGTCGAAGAAACGCGCGATCTGCTCGGGCGAGCGCAGATTGTACGGAACCGCCCCGCTGTCGTTGTATTCCTGCTGAGCCGCCTCGACGCCCTCACCGGCGACCACCTTGGTGCCGTCGTTGAGGGACAGGAAACTGCCGGCGGGCAGCGCGTCCAGCAGCCGCCGCACGATCGACCGGGCCTCGTCGTCATCGGCGACGTGACCGAGCACCCCGGACAGGATCAGGCCGACCGGCCGGTCGAAGTCGAGGGTCTTCGCCGCGGCCGACAGAATCTCCTCGGGATCGTGCAGGTCGGCGTGCAGGTAGTCGGTGTCGCCCTCGGTCGTGCCGACCAGCAGGGCGCGGGCGTGCGCCAGCACCAGCGGATCATTGTCCACATAGACCACCCGGCACTCGGGTGCTTCCCGCTGGGCGACCTCGTGGGTGTTGTCGGCCGTGGGCAGGCCGGTGCCGACATCGAGGAACTGCCGGATCCCGGCCTCCCTCGCCAGGTATCGCACGCTGCGGGTGAGGAACTGGCGGGATGCCCGCGCCACCAGCACCACGTCGGGAAAAACCTGGCGGTACTGGTCGCCCGCGGCCCGGTCGACGGCGAAGTTGTCCTTGCCGCCGAGCCAGTAGTTCCAGATTCGAGCCGAATGCGGGACGCTGGTATCGATATTCGACGGTATGCCGTCGGCCACGTTGCTCAGTCCTTCCGGGACAGTACGGCGGCCGCAGGCCTTGTCGGCAAAGGAATCCGGCCATCAGGGGCCGCCCAGTCTACGCCGTCCGGTGTCGCCGTACGGTCCGGCCGATCAACCCCGGACGGCACGTTCGGCATATGCCTGCCGGGCGCTGCGCAGGTCCGCCAGGTACCTCCGGTTCCACGCGCAGCCGGCGGCGATCGGTTCGAGCAGGGACCGGCCGAGCGCGGTCAACTCGTACTCCACCCGAGGCGGGATCTGCGCGTACTCGGTGCGGCTGAGGAGGCCGTCACGTTCCATGGCGCGCAGCGACTCGGTCAGCACCTTGGGCGTGATGCCGCGCAACGGGCGCTGGAGTTCGGAGAACCGGCGCGGCCCGTCGCGCAGGCAGTAGACGATCTTGACGGTCCACTTGTCGCCCACGCGAATCGGTGACGGGACGGTCTCACACTCCGTGAACATGTCGGGATCCAGCGGCTGCCGCATGCCCTAGACGGTACGGATTCACGGCCCGCCCGGCCAGGCCGGTGACCGCGCCGAGAACCGGTCGCCGCGCCGCAGACCGGACACCGCGCCGAGGACCGGTCGACCGGCGGTAGCGGTCACTATCGTTGCGGAAACCGTGGGCTCCCCGGTTAGCGTCCGCTGCGTCGCACCGGCGATCGGCGCCGGCACTGGGGGATCGGAGCATCATCATGAGCAGGATCGTCGTCTTCGGGGCCGGCGGCCGGGCCGGTCGCGCCACGGTGGCCGAGGCGGTCGCCCGGGGCCACCGGGTCACCGCCGTCGTCCGCGACCCGAACCGGTACGCGGATCTGGCCGACGCCGGTGCGGGCGACCCCGACGGCGCCGGTGACCGCCTGACGCTCGTGGCCGGGGATGTCACCCGGGCGGACAGCGTGGCGGCGGTCGCCGCCGGGCACGACGTCGCGATCAACGCCGCCGCCCGGCTCGACGTGCCGGCCGACGAGTTCTACGGCGCGGCCACCCGGGCCCTGCTCGCCGGCCTGCCCGAGGCCGGCGTCGGTCGGCTGGTGGCGGTCGGCATCGGCACCGTCCTGGAAACCGCGCCGGGCGTGCGGGTGATGGACGCCCCCGAGTTTCCGGCCGAGGCACGCGCGTTCTCGGCGGGCCACGCGGCGGAACTCGACCTGCTGCGGGCCGCGGACACCCCGGTCGACTGGGTGGTGCTCGCCCCGCCGCCGGTCGTGCTCGACGCCGAGGCTCCGCGCACCGGCCGGTACGTCGCCGGCGGGACGGCGGTACTGCCGACCGGCTCCTTCTCGTACGCCGACCTCGCGGTGGCCCTGGTCGACGAGGCCACCACCCCGAAGCACCACCGCGCGCTTATCGCCCTCGGATCGGCCTGACCCCGACCACCATGCGCATCGGGATGGAGAACGGCGGCCCCGCCGACCATCGATGTGCCGGGCATCCCGCTCGGCACGGCCGTGGTCACCGGCCGCCGGCCCGCCCGAGCCGGGCCCACCCGACCCGGCCGATTGGGCGGGCCCGGAACAGGGTGGCATCCGAGATCATGGCACGTACCGCCGCTCCCGGAGCCGGGTGAGCTGACGGACCATGCTGTCGTGGCTGTCCACGCAGTCACCGAAGCCGGCCTGACGGATCTTGATGGTGCTCTGCACCATGTCGAAGCCGGCGTTCCAGATGCCGTCGGCGAACCCCCAGGAGGCGATCCGGTGGTACGGCACTGGCCGTAGCCGATGCCGCTCGACCAGCCGGTTCCAGGCCGCTTCGTGGCCGGCCATGTGTTCGCGCAGCGACATGGGCTGCGGGGGCGCGGTGGGCATGTCGAACACCTCGGCGATGTCCGACCAGAGCTGTTCCCAGCGAAACAGGTCGCCGTTTGTGACGTTGAAGACCTCGTTCTCCGCCGCCGGGCTGGTCAGGGCCCAGTCCACCGCCGCCGCCAGCAGATCCGCGTCGGTGAACTGGTGCAGGGCCGTCCAGGCCGCCGGGGAGCCGGGGAAGCGCAGCGGCACCCCGGCCTCCCGGGACAGCGCAGCGAAGACCGCGACGCAGGTCAGCAGATTCATCGGGGAATCCAGGGCGAACCCGAGGACGGCGTCCGGGCGTAGCACGGTCCAGTCGAAGCCGTCGACGGCCGCTCGCGCGGCGAGCAGGTCCTCCTGGTCGTTGTAGAAGATCGGGCCGAGCAGTCGCGGGTGTGTCTCCTTGGCCGGCGTGCGGTACGGCCCGAGATGCTCGCCGTACGACTTGCCGCCACCGATCAGCACCACCCGCCGCAGCGGCGCACCCGCCGCGCGCAACCCGTCCAGGGTGTGCCGCAGCATCGCCAGGTTTGGCGCCGTGGTCTCGGCCATCGTGGGCCGTTCGGTATAACCGGCGTACACCAGGTGGGTCACCCCGTCGAGTCCGGCGAGGGCGGCCCGGCTCCGGTCACCGTCGAGCAGGTCCACCGTGAGGTGCTGGTCCGGTGTCGCGCGGCCGTCGACCTCGACGGGCACGACTCGGCGGGAGGCGGTGGTCAACCGCCAGTCGCTGGCTGGATCGCCGAGCCGCTCGGCGACCGCCGAACCCACCACGCCGTACGGTCCGATCAGCAGGACGTGGCCGGTCATCAGGCCGCCACCCCTTCCGGCTGGATGGTCGCGACCGGCGCGGGCCGGCCCGGCAGGAAGGCCGCCAGCAGGATCGCGATGGCCACGCAGGCCGCGGCGTTCACCGCCAGCGCCGTCGTTACTCCATTCAGGACAGTCTCGGCCGGGTTACCCGAGACAGCGGACATCCGGGCGGTGACCACCGCCGACATGATGGGAATCCCCATGGTGATGCCCACCTGCTGGCTCATCGTGGTGAGCCCGGTGGCGAGGCCCTGTTCGGTGTCCGGGAGCCCGGACGTCGCGGTGACCATGAAACCGACGATGACGACCAGGTTGGCGACGCCACCGACGAACGTGGCGACCAGCAGCGGCACCAACCAGGTCCGGTGCTCGCCCAGGAAGACCAGGGGCACGGTCGCCGCCGCCTGCACCAGGAAGCCGGTGACCAGCGTGGTCCGGTTGCCCAGTGCCGCGATCACCCGGGGGCCGAGGATGCCGCCCACGACGGTACCGGCGCCGAGCACGGCGAACGACAGCCCGGCGGCCAGCGGTGCGAAACCGAGCACCTCCTGGAGGTAGATGGTCAGCAGGAAGACCACCGACGTCTCGGTGGCGAAGGCGAGCAAGCCGGCCAGGTTGCCCCAGCCGACGCCGCGCCGGCGCAGCACCCGCACCGGCACCAGCGGCGCCGCCGCCCGGCGTTCGATCAACCAGAACCCGACCAGCAGCAGCGCGCCGAGTCCGAGCGAGCCGGTGGCGTGCGGACTCGTCCAACCGCGTTCGCCGGCCTGCGTCAACCCGTACACCACGGACAGCAGCGCCAGGGTGACGGTCACCGCGCCGGGCACGTCGAGCCGGGCCCGGTCCGGGCGCCGGCCCTCGGCCAGCACCACGGGCGCGACGGCGAGCACCGCCGCCGCGACGACGACGTTTATGAAGAACGCCCACCGCCAGCTCAGCAGGTCGGTGAGGACGCCGCCGAGAATGGCGCCGGTGGTGAAGCCGGCGGCCATCAGGGCGCCGTTCAGGCCGAGTGCGCGGTCCCGGACCGGCCCCTCGGGGAAGGAGGTGGTCAGCAGCGACAACGCCGCGGGGGTGACGGCCGCGGTGGCCAGGCCCTGGGCGACCCGGGCGGCGAGCAGCAGCCACGGTACGTCCGCGAGACCACCGACCAGCGACGCGACGCCGAGCAGGGCAATACCGGCCAGGAACAGCCGGCGCCGTCCGAACAGGTCGGCGAACCGGCCGAAGAGCAGGGTGAAGCCAGCCGCGCAGAGGGCGAACGAGGTGGCGATCCACTGCAGGTCACCAAGGCCGAGGCCGACGTCCGCGCCGATCGCCGGCAGCGCCACGTTGAGGATGGAGAAGTCGACCGCCAGGGTGAAGCTGGCGGTGAGCAGCACGGCCAGGACCAGCCGGTCCCGGCCCGTGATGGCAGTCATGGGCTTCCTTCCCGAGATGTCCGGCGACACGCCGCGTGCCGCCGGTACGACCATCGGGCGGCGCCGGCCGGGCAACCAGACCACGGTCAATCGGGCCTTCGGCAGCCCACCACCGCCATGCCTGGCACCGCCAGGGTCAGGCAGCGACACCGATCGCGCGGAACAATGGGCTGGTGACCAGCGAAGCCAGCGCGGGAGCCCTCGGTGAGTTCCTGCGCACCCGCCGCGCCCGCGTCCGCCCCGAGGACGCCGGCATCGTCTCGTACGGGACCCGCCGGGTGCCCGGGTTGCGGCGGGAGGAGTTGGCCCAGCTCGCCGGGGTCAGCGCCACCTACTACACCCGCCTGGAGCAGGGGCAGAGCCGCAACGCGTCGGAAGCGGTGATCGAGGCGATCGCCCGGGCCCTCGGCCTGGACGACGCCGAGCGGGCGCACCTGCGTGACCTGGCCCGACCGGTGCGGACCGCCAGGCGCCGTCCGGCCCGGCCGGACACCGCGAGACCCGGGACGGTCCAGTTGATCGGTGCGATGACGGAGGTGCCTGCTGTGGTCCTCGGCCGGCGCAACGAGGTGCTCGCCTGGAACGCCCTCGGCCACGCGCTGCTCGCCGGACACGTCGACCGGGACGCGCCGACCCGTCCGGTGGACCGGCCGAACCTGATCCGGATGCTGTTCCTCGACCCGCACACCCGGGAGCTGTACGCCCGGTGGGACGAGGAGGCCGAGCACGTGGTCGCCTCGCTGCGCCTGGTCGCCGGCCGGCATCGGGACGACCGCGAGCTGGCCGAGCTGGTCGGCGAGTTGATCCTCAAGAGCGACGAGTTCGCCGCGCTGTGGTCCCGGCACGTGGTGCGGGACTGCCTGTCCGGGCGGAAGCTGTTCCGGCACCCGGAGGTCGGCGAGCTGGAGCTGGACTACGAGGTGTTGCACCTGCCCGACGGCACGGGCCACCGGCTGCTGACGTACACGGCGGTGCCGGACACGGCCGACGCGATGGCCCTGCGGCTGCTGGCCCACCACGCCGCGCAGCGCGGGCCCGTGCCTTCGGCCGGCTCCGACTCGTCCGCCGGGCGGTCCGGCCCGGCCGCGCGGTCCGGCGCCGCCGTGCCGCCCCGACTCAGGCCGGGTCGGGATCTCCGGACCGGCGACGCTGCTCGTCCAGCACGCGCCACCAGTGCTCGGCCGACCGCCTGAGATCCCGAGCCATCATCCCGAAGAAAAGGCCCATCTCGGCGAGTCGCGCGCCCGCCGGGGTTTCCGCGCCCATCACCTTGGCGCCCTCCTCGGCGGCCGCCGCCCACCGGCGGTGCGACTGGAACGCGTGCTCCCAGGCACGGTAGTGCACGTCATCACCGACCAGGTACCGCTCGCGCCGGGACCGCTGGTCCCGTTCCCGGGTGACGAGTCCGATCTGCTCCAGGTAGCGAACCGCCTTGGAGACCGATGCCGGGCTGACATGGAGGTGCCGGACCAGCTCGGTAGCGGTCCGGCCGCCGTCATCGGCGAGCAGTAGCGCGCCGAGCACCCGGGCGATCGTCGGCGGCAGGCCGGTCTCGACCATCATCGCCACGTACCGGTCTTCGAAGTCGTGGACCGCGGCGAGGTCCCGGCCGTAGGCGTCGCCAGCCTCCGGCGGAGCGGGACGTGGCCCCGGACGCCGCCGGGCGCGTTGCCCGGCCGCCCGGTGGGCCGCGCCGGCCCGGTAGCCGTCCCGTCCGCCGTTGCGGCTGACCTCGCGGGTCACCGTGGAAGTGGGCCGGCCCAGGCGCCGGGCTATCTCGGCGTAGCCGAGTCCTTCGGTCAGGCCGGCCGCGATCCGCTCGCGATCCTGGTGATCCAGCCGGTGTCCCGGCATCGTCCGTACCTCCGTCGTGGCCCGCCCGCCGGGTCCGCACCGCAAGTGTGCGTTCATTCTCAACTCATTGCAACGCGTCAGGCGCTCAGTTCGGTGCGTTCGCGGGCAGGGCCGTTGCAATTCCCGATTATGTATGACTTAGCAGAGCGAAAGTTCATCGACGCCGTTGCTCAGGACGGGGAAAGCAACGTAGCTTTCTAGTTGAGGAAACAATGACGGCCGGCCGGCCGCTCCCACCCTGGAGGATCGCGACGATGAGCGAGTCCATCCGCATCGAAGGACTGGTCAAGACGTTCGGTCAGACCCGCGCCCTGGACGGTCTCGACCTGGTCGTCCGCACCGGAGAGGTGCACGGCTTCCTCGGCCCCAACGGAGCCGGAAAGTCCACCACCATCCGGGTCCTGCTCGGACTGCTGCGGGCCGACGCCGGCACCGTCCGGCTGCTCGACGGCGATCCGTGGCGGGACGCCACGGCCCTGCACCGCCGGCTGGCGTACGTGCCCGGCGACGTCACCCTCTGGCCCAACCTGTCCGGGGGTGAGGTCATCGACCTGCTCGGCCGGTTGCGCGGTGGACTGGACAAGCGCCGCCGGGAGGAGCTGCTGGACCGGTTCGATCTGGACCCGCGCAAGAAGGGGCGCGCCTATTCCAAGGGGAACCGCCAGAAGGTGGCGCTGGTCGCCGCCCTGGCGTCCGATGTGGAGCTGCTGATACTGGACGAGCCGACGTCCGGGCTGGACCCGTTGATGGAGGACGTGTTCCGCCAGGTCGTGACCGAGGAACGGGACCGCGACGGGCGCACCGTACTGCTCTCCAGCCATATCCTGTCCGAGGTGGAGGCCCTGTGCGACCGGGTCACCATCATCCGGGACGGCCGGGCCGTGGAGAGTGGGACGCTCACCGACCTGCGCCACCTCACCCGTACCACGGTCGAGGCGGAGCTGGCCGGGCCGGCGGAGGGACTGGCCGACCTGCCCGGCGTGCATGACCTGCGCAGCGAGCGCGGCCGGGTGCGCTTCGACGTCGACGCGCCGGCGCTGGACGCGGCTTTGCGCCACCTGACCCGGGTCGGCGTGCGAAGCCTCACCAGCCAGCCGCCGACCCTTGAGGAGCTGTTCCTGCGGCACTACGACCGCGGCCGCGAGTCGGCCGACGCCCGGACCGGGGGCAACGGCACCGCCGACCGCCGGTTGGAGTCGAAGCGATGACGACCAACGCGGCGACCGGCGCAGCGATGACCACCCTGATCGGAACCCGCCACCTGATCCGGCTCATCCTGCGGCGGGACCGGCTGCTGTTGCCGCTGTGGGTGGTGCCGCTCGGTCTGCTGCCCATGACATACGCGAGGTCGTTCCAGGAACTGTTCCCGACCGCCGCCGAGCGGCAGCAGTACGCGACCACCGGCGGCACCAACGCCGGCCTGGTTTCCCTGTACGGCCCGCTGACCGGCCCCAGCCTCGGTGAACTGGTCGTCTGGCGGGGCGGCTTCCTGCCCATCATCGTCGCGCTGGCCAGCCTGCTGACGGTCATCCGGCACACCCGGGTGGAGGAGGAGACCGGTCGCCGGGAACTGCTCGGCGCTACCGTCCTCGGCCGGCACGCCGGGCTGGCCGCGGCGCTGGTCACCACGTTCGCGGCCAACCTGCTGCTGGGCGCGCTGGTGGCGGTGACCCTCGCGGGCAGCCTGCCGGTCGCCGGCTCGATCGCCGCCGGAACGCAACTGGTGGTCGCCGGCTGGACCTTCGCGGCCATCGGCGGGCTGGCCGCCCAGCTCACCACCGGCGCCGGAGCCGCCCGCGGCATCGCGCTCGGCGCGCTCGGCGGTGTCTTCCTGCTCCGCGCCGTCGGCGACATCAGCGGACTGTCCGACGGCCCGTTCTCCTGGGCCTCCTGGCTGTCCCCGATCGGATGGGCACACCGGATCGAACCGTACGCCGGGGACCACTGGTGGGTGCTCGGCCCGGCCGGTGCGGTCACGGCGCTTGTCGTCGCGGCAGCCGTCGTGCTGTCCGCGCGCCGCGACCTCGGCGCCGGTCTGCTGCCCGACCGGCTCGGCCCGGCGACCGCGGCGGCCGGTTTCCGGACGCCGCTCGCCCTGGCCTGGCGGCTGCACCGCGGATCGCTGGCCGGCTGGCTGGTCGGGTTCGTGCTGCTCGGCGTCGTGTTCGGCGGGCTCGCGGACAGCGTCGGTGACATGGTGGGTGACAACCAGGACCTGGCGGACATCTTCCTCCGGATGGGTGGTCGGTCCGCGCTTGTCGACGCGTACCTCGTCGGCATCATGCAGATCCTCGGCCTGCTCGCCGCCGCCTACGGCATCCAGGCCGCCCTGCGGATGCGCGCCGAGGAGGTCGGCATGCGGGCCGAGCCGGTGCTCACCGCTGGGGTGGGCCGGCTGCGCTGGGCCGGCAGCCACCTGGTGTTCGCCGCGTTGGGACCGGCCGGGGCGCTGCTCGGCGCCGGGGCGGCGACCGGCCTCGTCCACGGGCTGAACGCCGGTGACATCGGTGGCGAGCTGCCGCGGGTCATCGGTGCCGCCGCAGTACAGCTGCCTGCGGTGTGGGTGCTGACGGCGATCGCGGTGGCCCTCACCGGGCTGTTGCCCCGGCTCGTCGGCGCGTCCTGGGCCGGCCTCGCGGTCTGCCTGCTGCTCACCCTCGTCGGCGCGGCGATGCGGCTCGACCAGTGGCTGCTGGACGTCTCGCCCTTCACCCACCTGCCCAAGATGCCGGGCGGCGCGGTCGCGGTGGCCCCACTCGTCTGGCTGGCCATGGTGGCGGCCGGGCTCGCCACCGGCGGCCTGACCGGCCTGCGGCGCCGCGACATCCCGGTGACGTGACGGCCCTGGCGTCGCCCGGCCGGACGCCCACCGCGCCAACCGAGTGCGACAGCCGTGGATCCGTCCCCCTACCGCCGCCATCGGGTCGGGTCGGTGTAACACCCGGCGCGACGGTGGCGCTCTGCATGGTGAGGTCGGTGGCCGAACCCGGCGGTGCCTTGTCCCATGGCGCCTGGTCATCGATCCAGGGCCGGCGCGGAACCCGGTTCCGCGCCGGCCGCCCTGTCCCCTCCCCGACAGGTGGCCCGGTCCGTCCGGTGGAGCTGACCGGACGGACCGGCAGGGCCGGCGTGGGAGGCCGGAGCGGGGATAGCCTGGTCCCGGCTGGCACCCCATGTGGCAGGGTGCGCGGGACTCGGATGTCACAGCACCGCCGTCGCCGGCCATGACCTGATGTGGGAACCATGGTGCGAGGCACCGACCGACAGCTCTGGTCCGCGGCGACAGCGGGAAACCGGGACGCCTTCGGCGCCCTGTTCGACCGGCACGTCCAGGCCGTGCACCGACACTGCTTCCGGCTGACCGCGTCCTGGGCGGCGGCCGAGGACGCCACACAGTCGACATTCCTGCTCGCCTGGCGGAAGCGTGGACAGGCCCGGCTGGTGGACGATTCCCTGTTGCCGTGGCTGCTCGCCGTGGCCACCAACGTTGTCCGGGACCAGCAGCGCTCGCTCGCCCGGTGGTGGAAGGCGCTGCTGCGGGCGCCCGTCGATGGCCCCACCGGCGACGTCGGCGAGGACGTGGCCGGCCGGATCGACAGCGAACGACGCATGCGGTCCGTGCTGCGGGCCGTCCGCCGACTACCAGCAGGTGAACGAGCCGCGCTGACGCTCTGCGTCTGGTCGGGTGTTCCGTATCCGGACGCCGCGGTCGTCCTCGGCATCAGCGAGGACGCCGTGCGGGCCCGGGTCAGCCGTGCCCGACGCCGCCTGGTGCGGCTGCTCGATGACCGGAACCTGCCGGTGGAGGAACGATGACCTGTCCAGAGCAACTCCCGCCCGGTTACGATCTGTCCGCCGAGGCCACCCGGCGGATGCGCGAACGCGTCCTCGCCGGCGTCACCGACAACGGTGCGGTGGGCCGTGCGCGGCGGGTCCCCTGGCTGCCACCTGTCGCTGTCGCCGGGGCTGTCCTGCTCGTCGCGGGCGGCCTCGGTGCGTACCAGATCGTCGGCCACCGGCCACCGGCCACCGGCCCGGCAACCACGACCGAGGCGGTCGTCGCCGACTGCGGAACGTTCGCCCTCGACCAGGGCGAGCGGCTCCCGGCCGGCGCTGTCTCGTGCTTCGTCGACGCCGCCGGGACCGGTCGGCCGGCCCGGCTGACGGTCAGCACGCCGACCGCCGAGGGGGATCCGATCACGGAGTCGTACGCGGCGGACGCGGCCGGGCGGATAACGGTGGTTATCGACACCCGGCGGGACCGGTACGGCTCACCCGGTGTCTCGCGCCGCACCTGTACCGGGCCGGCGGCCGGCGGTGACCACGCTCCCGACGCACTCACCGGCTTCAGCCCCTGGCTGGCTTTCGACTCCTGCTCCGAACCGACCGTCAGCGCGGACTGACGGCAACGTTGGTCCGTTCTCCACGGTGACCGGATCGGTCCGCCCCGGTGCCCGATCGTGGCTGGTCGGGACCGGTCCGACCGGCCACGATGGTGGCATGACCGCAGCTCTCGTCGTGATTGACGTCCAGGAGTCCTTCCGTCAACGGGCCAACTGGGCCGTCACCTCCAATCCCGGAATCGTGGACCAGGTCAATCGGCTTGTCGACGCCGCCCGGGACCGCGGCGACCTGGTCGTCTGGGTGCTGCATTCCGAGCCGGGCACCGGTGGCGTGTTCGACCCGGCCCGGGGCTTCGTCCGGCTGATGGACGGGTTGACGCCCGCCGACGGCGAGCAGATTCTCACCAAGTACGCCCACAATGCCTTCACCACCACGAACCTCCAGCAGATCCTCACCACTCGGGGCATCCGGGAGGTGACCGTCTGCGGAATCCGGACCGAGCAGTGCTGCGAAACCACCGCCCGGGTGGCCTTCGACTACGGCTACGACGTCACGTTCGTCACCGACGCCACCGCCACGACGCCGATCGAGCACTGGGCCGCCCCGCCCGGCCGGCCGCTCGCGGAGATCCTGGCCGACCCGCGGACGTTGGGCACCGACGACATCATCGCCCGCACCGAGTACGCGCTGGCCGGCCGGTTCGCGACCATCCGTACCGTGGCCGAGGTGACCGGCGCGGTGCCGGCGGCGACGCGCGGCTGATCGGATCGCGCGTGACCCGGGTGGTCTTCCTGCTGCTGCCTCGGCTGCACCTGCTCGACCTGGCCGGTCCGGCGCAGGTCTTCTCCACCGCGGCCGACGAGGGTCTCGACTACCGGCTGCACTACGTGGCCGAGCGGGCCGAGGTGATGACCGCCCAGGGGCTGCCGGTGCGCGCCTCGGTCGACTGGCCCGCCCTGGACCCGGCCGACCTCGTGGTCGTGCCGGGCTGGCAGGCTCCGCACCTGCTCGGAACCGGGCCGATGACCGCCGCCACCGGCCGCCGGCTGGCCGGGCACCACGCGGCCGGCGGCATTGTGGCAAGCGTCTGCTCCGGCGCGGACGCGTTGGGCCGGGCCGGCCTGTTGGACGGGCGGCGCTGCACCACCCACCACGAGATGCAGGACGAACTGACCCGCCGATATCCGGCGACCACGGTGCTGCGCGACCGGCTGTACGTCGTCGACGAGCGGGTCATCACGTCGGCCGGCATCGCCAGCGGGATCGATCTCGCGCTGCACCTGCTGGCGGTCCGGCACGGCCCGGCGTTGGCGGCCCGGGTGGCGCGCGCCATGGTGGTGTACGCCCGGCGCAACGGGCACGAGTCGCAACACAGCGCCATGCTGCGCCACCGCGCGCACCTCAGCGACGTGGTGCACCGCGTGCAGGACGCGATCGACGAACGGTTCGCCGACCCGCTGCCGCTGGCCGATCTGGCGGCGCTGGCCGGGGTCAGTGAGCGCACGCTGACCCGGCTGTTCGGCACTACCACCGGGCTCACCCCGCTGCGCTACCAGCAACTGCTCCGCGTCGAGCGGGCCGAGCATCTGATCGGTCACGGCGCCACGGTGGAGACCGCCGCCCGGGCGGTCGGTTTCGCCGATGCCCGGATGCTGCGCCGGCTTCGTGCCCGTCCGGGTGGATCGTCACCCATGGATGTGCACTAGGTCTCGCCTCTGGTGACGCTGAGTCGGATCGGGTTCGCCATCGGCCGGGACGGCTTGATCCCGCGCGGCATCGCCAAGGTGCACCCGCGCTGGGGCCGCCCGTTCAAGGTGCCGTTTTCCCCGGTGTTGCCGATCGTCTCGGCGCTGGCCTGCCTGTACCTGATGACCAACCTGTCGGTGGAGACCTGGCTGCGGTTCCTGGCCTGGCTGCTGCTCGGCGCGCTGATCTACGTCGGCTACGGCCGCCGGAAGAACCGGCTGGCCCGGCGGGAGAGCGAGGAGCACCGCGACGACAACGTCGAGCCGGCCGCCGCTGGCTGAGAGCGGGAAAGCAGGGGCCCTCTCGTCGGTGCGGGGCCCCTGCTTCCGGCTCACGGCCGGGGTTGCGGATCCTTGCTCGGCGGGCGCACCTGCGGCTTGCCGTCCACCCAGGTCACCTCGCTCAACCAGAGTTGCCGGCCCGGCTCGACCGCGCCCTCCGCACCCGGCGGCCAGGCGTGGTACAGCAGCCAGGTGCGGCCGTCCTTCTCCACCATCGAGCCGTGGCCCGGACCGGAGGCCGCGTCGGTGGACTTGAGGATCGGGTTCTCCGTCGCCTTGGTGCACGGCCCGGTGGGTGACTCGCAGACCGCGTACCCCTCCGCGTAGCTGAAGTTGTGGTAGGCGTTCGCGGCGAAGAACAGGTGGAGCTTGCCCTCCCGGCGCCAGAAGAACGGCCCCTCGACCAGCTCACCCTCCCACTGCTCGGTCTGCTTGAGCAGCTTGGCCGGCTCACCCGTCAACGTCAACCCGTCCGGGGTGAGCCGCTGCGACCACAGCCAGGTGTCGTCGCCGACCGCGTTTCCGTCGTTCTTCCACAGCAGCCACAGGCTGCCGTCGGTGTCCCGGAACGGGCTGGCGTCGATGGCCCCGCCGATGTCGGCCTGGCAGATCAGCGGCTCGGTGGAGTCGTCGGTGTACGGGCCCTGCGGCGCGGTCGCCACCGCGCGGCCGATGCACTGCGGCCCACCCTGCCGGGCGGCCGTGTAGTAGAGCGCGTACCGGCCGGTCTCCAGTTCGATCACCTCGGGGGCCCAGGTCTTGCCGGTCTGGGCCCACGCGCCGAGGGTGGGCAGCGCGTCCCCGGCCGGCGTCCAACTCACCAGGTCGGGAGAGGTGAGCACCGGGACGTTCTGTGCCTCGGCGTTGGTGTGGAACAGGTACCACGTGTCGCCGACCCGGATGGCCTGCGGATCCGGGCTGTCCTTGGCGTACACCGGATTGGTGAACATCGACGGGTCGTTCTCCCCTGCGGCTGGCGGATCGGGTTCGGCGGACGAGCCGGACGACGAGCATCCGGCCAGCAGGACGGCGGCCAGCATCGTCGGCAGCAGGGCGGCGCGTCGGCTCATCCCTTCAACCCGCTCCGCGAGACGCCGGTGATGATGTGCCGCTGGGCCAGGACGAACAGGATCAGCGCCGGGACGCTGGCCAGCATGGCGCCGGCCATGATAACCGGGAAGTCGGTGTTGTACGCGCCCTGCAACAGTCCCAGGCCGGACGGCAGCGTCAACCGATCCGGGCTGAACAGGACGAACACCGGCCAGAGGAAGTCGTTCCAGTTCGTCAGGAACGACAGCACGGCCAGGGTGGCCAGCGCCGGTCGGGACAGCGGCAGCACCACCCGGACGAACACCTGCCACTGGTTGGCGCCGTCGAGCACCGCCGCCTCCTCCAACTCCCGGGGCAGCGAGAGGAAGAACTGCCGCAGGAAGAACACCCCGAACGCGCTCGCCGCGCCGGGCACCACGACGACCAGCAGGGTATCCAGCCAGTTGAGTTCGTCGGCGATGAGGAACGACGGGACGATGAGGGTGGCCGGCGGCACGAACAGCGTGCCGACGATCACCGCGAACGCCACGCTCCGGCCGCGGAACCGCAGCCGGGCCAGTGCGTACGCGGCCATCGAGGCGGTGACCAGCACCAGCGCCGCGTGCAGCGTGGCGGCGACCATGCTGTTGAGGAACCACCGCAGGACCGGGTTGGCTGATCCGGCGCTGAAGATCTGCTGGTATCCGTGGGTGGAGAGCGGGTCCGGCAGCACCGTGGGCGGGATCCGCTGGGCGTCCGGATACGACTTCAACGAGGTGATAAGCATCCACAGCAACGGGACGATGAACACCGCGGCCAACGCCACGAGCACGGCGTAGCGCAGGACCTGGGGCAGCGTACGCATGATGGCTCCTCAGTCTCCCCGGTAGCGGAAGATGCGGAAGTTGGCGACGCTGACCACGGCCAGCATCAGGGTGAGCATGATGCTCATCGCCGCGGCCCGGCCGGCGTCGTTCTGGCCGATGCCCTGCTCGACGATGTACCAGACGACACTGCGCGTCTCGTTGCCCGGCGCACCCTGTGTGATCAGGTACGACTGTCCGAACAGTCCGGCCGACGCGATGATCGTGGTGATCAGCACGAACAGCAGCACCGGGCGCAGCCCGGGCAGGGTCACGTGCCGGAACTTGTCCCACGTCGAGGCGCCGTCCATGGTCGCCGCCTCGTACAGCTCGCCCGGGATGTCCTGCAGTCCGGCGAGGTAGATGACCGCATTGAAGCCGGAGGTCCACCAGACCGTCACGCCGATCATCGACACCCAGGCCCACGGCGTGGCGGTCACCCACGGGGTGGCGTCCGGCAGGCCGACCGCCCCGAGGACCGCGTTGACCAGCCCCAGGTTCGCGTCCAGAAGAAAGCGCCAGAGCAGGCCGATCACCGCGACGCCGAGGACGTACGGGGCGAAGTAGACGGCCCGGAAGAAGGTCCGACCGGGGAACGACCGGTTGAGCAGCAGGGCCAGTCCCAGCGGGATCAGCATGAGCAGCGGCACCGTGCCGACCGTGAAGATCAGCGTGGCCCGGACGCTCTGCCACCAGTCGCCGTACACCAGTGAGTCGGAGCTGAACAGCTCCTGGTAGTTGTCCAGCCCCACCCACGGCTTGTTGGGCAGCTGGAAGTCCCACTGGTGCAGGCTGAGCCACACCCCGAGCACGACCGGGAGGAGGCCGAAGACACCGAACAGCACCAGGTACGGCGCCAGGAACAGGTACGGGGTGGCGCCACCCGCCCAACCGCCGCCGGCGCCGGGGCCGCGTCGCGGACGGCGCGCCGGGGCGCCCGTGGGCGGCGCGTCGGACGGCGCCGCCCCCGCCTCGATGACGTCGGCCATCGCCGGATCAGCTCCCGTACTTCTTGCGGTTGTCCTCGAGCAGCTTGTCGGCCTTGGCGGCGCCGTCGTCGAGCGCCTGCTTGACCGGCTTCTTGCCGAGCACCGCCTCGTTGAACGAGTCGTAGAAGATGGTGATCACGTCCCCGATGCCCGGCTTGGACGGCGGGAACGCCGCGTACTCCAGTTCGGGGGCAAGCGTCGAGATGTTCTTCAGCTCCGCGAACTTGGCGTCCTCGCGGACCGCCTTGCGGGCCGGCACCTGACCGCCCGCCGCCCAGTCCAGCGAGTGCTCGCTGAGCCAGTTGATGAACACCTTGGCGCCGGCGACCTTGTTCGGGTCGTCCCGCCGCTGCTTGACGATCGTGAAGTTGTGCGAGTTTGCCCAGACCGCCTTCTGGCTGCCGATCTGCGGCACCTCCGCCACGCCCCACTGGAGTTCGGGGCTCTTGCCGGCGTCGTTGATCTGCCAGATGCCGTTGAAGTTGAAGGCGTTCTTGCCGGCCTTGAAGGCCAGCCAGTCGGCGTCCTGCCCGACGTTGCCCGGCGAGTGGCCCTGCTTGACCATGTCGACAAGCCAGGTGCACGCCTCGACGGCCGGGTCGGCGTTGAACGTCGCCTTCGCCCCCGCCTCGTCGAACAGCGACCCGCCGAACTGATGGATCATGGTGTACGCGGTCATGCCGCCGGTGAACGGGAACGGGCTGACCCAGAAGCCCTGGATGCCTGCCCCCTTGAGCGCGGTCAGGGCGGCGGTGAACTCGTCCTTCGTGGTCGGCGGCTGCTCCGGATCCAGCCCGGCCTGCTGCAACAGGGCCTTGTTGTAGTAGAAACCCATCGGGTGCATGTCCAGCGGGATGCCGTACCGCTTCTCGTTGTAGGTGCCGCCCTGCCAGACGGTCGGGGCGAAGTCGGCCTCGGTCAGTCCCAGCGCGGACGCCACGTCGTCCAACGGCATGATGAGATTGCGGGCCGCGAAGGTGGCCATCTGGTCCATGTGCATGACCGCGATGTCCGGACCGCTGCCACTGGAGACGGCACCGGGCAGCTTCGCGTAGTAGTCCTCCCAGCGGTACGTCGCCGTGGTGACCGCGATGTTCTCGTGCTCGCCGTTGAACTGGTCGACAAGCTTCTTGAAGATGTCACCGTCGCCGCCGGTGAAGCCGTTCCACAGCTTCAGGTCGACCTTGGGGCCGGTGTAGTCCTTCCCGCCGTTGCCGGTGGCGGTGGGCTCGTCGTCACTGCCGCAACCGGCCAACGACAGCGCGGTGGCTGTCCCGAGGCCGACGCCCAGCCCGAGCAGGCGACGCCGGCTCATCTGATTGTGGATCATGCGACTTCTCCTTGGGGGATGGAGTGGAGGTATACCTGATCAGCGGCGATTGGCGAAACGGAGCAGGTTCCAGGACCGGGCCGGCAGCCGGATCTGGCAGCGACCGCCGTCGACGGCCGGTCGGTCCAGCTCGCGGGGAATCACCCGGTCTGGGGCGTCGGCGCTGTTCACCGCGCCCGGGTCGGTGGCCGCCGCCAGCGTGACGTGCTGGACGCCGGCGGCGGCCGGCAGCGACCGCAGGTCGAGATCGAGTGCCAGGTCTCCGGCGCCCCGGTTGACCGCGAAAACGGCCAACTCGCCCGCCTCCTCGTCGTACACGGCGACGGTGTCGAGGGCCGGGACGGAGCCGTACCGGGCGGTGTCGTACTCCGGGCCGATCGGCTCGGTACGCAGCACGGTGCCCCGGGCGTACCGCGCGGTCAGCGCGAACGGGTGGAAGATGCTCTGCCGCCACGCCGGGCCGCCGGTGTGCGTCCGGATCGGGGCGATCACGTTGGCGAGCTGGGCCTGGCAGGCCACCCCGACCCGGTCGGCGTGCCGGAGCAAAGTGATCAGCAGGTCGCCGACCACCACCGCGTCGACCGCGGTGAAGTCGTCCTCGATCAACGCGGGCGCCTCGACCCAGCCGCGCCGGTCCAGGTCGGCCTGCAGCCGCGACTGGTACCAGACGTTCCACTCGTCGAACGAGAGCTTGAGCTTGCGCCGCTGGCGCAGCTTGGCCGCGACGTGGTCGGCGGTCGCCACCACCGAGTCGATGAACGCGTCCATATCCACGCCCGAGGCGAGGATGCTGTCCACGTCGCCGTCGGAGGGGTCGTAGTAGTTGTGCAGGGAGATGTAGTCGACGTGCTCGTAGGTGTGTTCGAGGACGCGCGCCTCCCAGTCGCCGAAGGTGGGCATACCTGAGTTGGAACTGCCGCAGGCCACCAGGCTGACCGACGGGTCGATCATCTTCATCGCCCTCGCCGTCTCGGCGGCGAGCCGGCCGTACTCGTCGGCGGTCTTGTGCCCGACCTGCCACGGGCCGTCCAGCTCGTTGCCGAGGCACCACAGCCGCACGCCGTACGGCTCCTCGGCGCCGTGCTTGCGGCGCAGGTCCGACAGCTGGGTGCCGCCCGGGTGGTTGGCGTATTCCAGCAGGTCGCACGCCTCCTGCACGCCACGGGTGCCGAGGTTCACGGCCATCATCGGCTCGACCTCGGCGGCCCGTGCCCAGACCATGAACTCGTCCAGGCCGAAGGCGTTGGTCTCGATGGTCTTCCAGGCCAGGTCGAGCCGGCGGGGCCGGTCGCCGGCCGGGCCAACGCCGTCCTCCCAGCGGTAGCCGGAGACGAAGTTGCCGCCGGGGTAGCGGACCATGCTGACTCCCAGCTCCCGGGTCAGGTCGAGCACGTCGGTGCGCAACCCGCGGTCGTCGGCCGCCGGGTGGCCGGGCTCGAAGATGCCGCCGTACACGCAGCGGCCCATGTGCTCGACGAACGACCCGAACAGTCGTCGGTCGGCCGGGCCGACGCGGAACGCCGGATCGATCGTGACCGAAGCCGTCTGCACCAGAACCGCCCTTCGTCGTACGTCAGGTCCGCCGCCGGGCGGCGCCGCCAGGGCGGCCGATGGCGACATTGCCACGTGATCGGCCTCACCTGCCGTTCACCGTTTCTACAACGTTGTAGTCAACGTTGTAAAGGGGTCGTTACGCGATAGAGTCCTGGCAGACTGAGCGGGGAGGCGTCCGGTGCGGCACAGACTGAAGGACGTGGCGGTACGGGCCGGTGTGTCGGTGAAGACCGTGTCCAACGTCGTGAACGGCTATCAGCACGTCCGGCCCGACACCCGGGCCCGGGTCGAGGAGGCGATCGCCGAACTCAACTACCGGCCCAACCTGTCCGCCCGCAGCCTGCGCAAGGGACGCAGCGGGGTGATCGCCCTCGCCGTACCGGAACTGGACCTGCCCTACTTCGCCGAGTTGGCCCGGCACGTGGTCGAGGCGGCGGCGGAGCGGGGCTGGACGGTGCTGATCGACCAGACCGGCGGCTCGCGCGAGCAGGAACGGATGGTTGCCGCCGGCATCCGGGACCACCTGATCGACGGGTTGATCTTCAGCCCGCTCGCGCTCACCGGCACGGATCTGGTCGACGGGGCCGACGGGACGCCCATGGTGCTGCTCGGCGAGCGGATCGACCACGGCCCGGCCGACCACGTGGCGATCGACAACGTGGCGGCGGCCCGCGAGATCACCACACACCTGATCGGCCTGGGCCGCCGGCGGATCGCCGCCATCGGCGCCCAGCGCACCCCGAAGGGGGCCAGCGCCCGGCTCCGGCTCGGCGGCTACACCGCCGCGCTGACCGCCGCCGGCATCGACGTCGACGAGCACCTGGTCGCCCCCGCGGCGGCCTGGCACCGCGCCGACGGCGCCGCCGCCATGCGGGCCCTGCTCGACTCCGGGGTACGCCCCGACGCGGTGTTCTGCTTCAACGACACCCTCGCCCTCGGCGCCCTGCGGACGCTGCACGAGGCGGGACTGCGGGTGCCCGACGACGTCGCCGTGGCCGGCTTCGACGACATCGAGGACGGGCGGTTCGCCATCCCGACGTTGACCACCGTGGCGCCCGACAAGGCGCAGATCGCGCGGCTCGCCGTCGACCTGCTGGCCGGCCGGCTGGACGGTGCCACGGTCCCGGGGGGTGCCGCCGTGCCGGGGGGCGTCGCCGTGCCCGGTACGGCTTGGGCTCCCCGAGAACTCTCCGCCGGCTACCGGCTCGCAATCCGGGAGAGCACCGCCGGCCGGAGCTGACCCGGCCCGGCCCCACCTTCCGGCTGCCGCCCTACCCCTCCTGGGTCGATCATGAAATTGACCCCATCCCGCCCCCGGTGTGTCGCGATGCCAACCTCATGATCGAGCCGGGTCAGGGCGAGATGGTGTCAGTTGGAGCGTTGATGGGTCGATGATCCACACGAGATGCGGCATGTCGGGGGTTGGGTGCGCGGCCATCCACCGACATGCCGCACACCGAGTCGATCTGGGGCGGCGGCGCGGTCGCGGGCGTCACGGTGGGCCCGGACGAGCAACCCCCGCACGGCGAGTCTGGGCGCAGTCGATCATGGAGGGCCACCCCCTGGTCGCAGCATGGGGAGGGCTACCCGCCTCCTGAGCTACCGGAGGATCCGCCAGCCGCGCCTGACTGCGGGGTCGGGCGGTCAGTCGAAGAAGCGGGCCAGGTGGCCGGGCGGGGGATCGGGGTCGCCGTCGGGTAGCGGGGTGAGATCCGCGAAAATCGACGCGCCGTCACAGCCGGCGTGTAGCGGATACCAGCGCGGCGCCCCCGAGCGCCCGCAGATCCCTTTGATCGTCTGCACGTCGAGCAGCCGGACATGGGTCGGGTCCGCCACCGCGTTGACATGTCCCCACCACGGGCTCATCACGTGCAACGTGCCACCCGGGCGGAGCACCCGGTGACACTCGTCGACAAGCGGCAGGAAGTCGATCAGGTGTTCCAGGATGTGCACCGTGAAGATCACGTCTACCGAGTCGGCGCGTACCGGAAGCGAGTCGGACAGGTCGGCGACGCAGTCCACGCCGTGCGCCGCGCGCAGGTCGAAGCCGAGGTTGTCCGGCCACTGCTTCGCGCCGCCGCAGCCGAGGTCGAGCACCACCGGATCGCGCCCACCCACGCTGATCCGGGACCAGACGGCGAGCACCCCGTCGAGGCGCCCGACGAGCTGGCGCACCAACCGGTGCTGACCATGGTCGGCAACCGTTCCCCTCAGGTGCGCCACTCCCCGGTCGAAATGCGCCTCGACCGCCACGTCACGCAACCGGTCGTCGTGCTTGACCAGATCGGCGTACGCCGCCGCGAGAAACTCGTCGACGGCCCTCAGCCGGTCGGCGGGGATCGCGGTCCGGGCCAGCGCGACCATGGGTCACCTCCGTGTCCCGCCTACCCCGATCGGCCGCGACTAGTCCGGCGCACCAGGACGCGACTAGTCCGGCGCACCAGGAGAGCCCTTCTCCCGTAACGCTGCGTCGGTCACGCGCCGCCGGTAACCAGCCGCGCGTTGGTGGCGGGCCGGCTCCCCGCGTTCAGCGGGCGCGCGACATCCGGCCGGAGCGACCAATCCGGGGCCGCGGCGCGGGTGCCTGCACCATCCGCTTGAGGTGATAGCGGTGCAACTCGTTCGGGTGATCCAGGGAATGGTCCTCGGTCATCGTGACCAGTTCCCACCCCTGCGCGCCGAGCCGGTTGAGATGGGCGACAGCCGTGTCCGCGTACGGCGTCATGTCGACCATCGAGCCGTCGGGGGCGTACCAGGCGAACGTGACCTCCCAGCCGGCCTCCGTGGGGCTGGCCAACCGCCGCCGTACGAACAGCGAATATTCAAAGGCGACCATGGAGGTCATTGTGCCGCCCGAGGGCGTCGACACGACAGCCCCACGCGGGGACAGCCTCAACGATCGGTGACCCGCCCGGCGGACACCTCGATGTGCCGGTTCGTGCGGACGGTGTCCAGCATCCGCCGGTCGTGGGTGACCAGCAGCAGCGTCCCCGGGTACGAGTCGAGCGCCGACTCCAGTTGCTCGATGGCCGGCAGGTCGAGGTGGTTCGTCGGCTCGTCGAGCACCAACAGGTTCACCCCGCGCGCCTGGAGCAGCGCGAGCGCGGCCCGGGTCCGTTCCCCCGGGGACAGCGTCACCGCCGACCGCAGCACGTGCGCCGCCCGCAGCCCGAACTTGGCCAGCAGCGTCCGCACCTGCGCCGGCACCAGATCGGGTACGGCGGCGCCGAAGGCGTCCAGCAGCGGCTGGTCGCCGAGGAACAGCTGTCGCGCCTGGTCCACCTCGCCCACCACCACGCCCGGACCCAGCGACGCGTGACCGGCCGCCAGCGGAAGCCTGCCCAGCAGCGCCCCGAGCAGGGTGGACTTGCCCGAACCGTTGGCCCCCGTGATCGCCACCCGGTCCGCCCAGTCGATCTGAAGATCCACCGGCCCCAGCGTGAAATCGCCCCGACGGACGACCGCCGCGCGCAGCGCGGCCACCACCGCACCCGCCCGCGGCGCCGCGGCGATCTCCATCCGCAGCTCCCACTCCTTGCGCGGCTCCTCGACCACCTCCAGCCGCTCGATCAGCCGGTCGGTCTGCCGCGCCTTCGCGGCCTGCTTCTCACTGCTCTCACCCCGGAAATGCTTGACGTGCTTGTCGTTGTCGGTGGCCTTGCGGCGGGCGTTCTTCACGCCCTTCTCCATCCAGGCCCGCTGCGTCCGCGCCCGCGCCTCCAGCTCACCCCGGGTCTGCGCGTACTCCTCGTACTCCTCCCGGGCGTGCCGGCGGGCCACCTCCCGCTCCTCCAGGTAGGCCGCGTAACCGCCGCCGTACAACCGGACCTGCTGCTGGACCAGGTCGAGTTCGAGCACCGCGGTGACCGTCCGGGTGAGGAACTCCCGGTCGTGGCTGACCACCACGGTGCCCCGGCGCAACCCCCTGACGAACCCCTCCAGCCGGTCCAGGCCCGCCAGGTCCAGGTCATTCGTCGGCTCGTCGAGCAGCACGATGTCGTACCTGCTGAGCAGCAACGACGCCAGGCCGGCGCGGGCCGCCTGGCCGCCGGACAGGGTGGTCATCGGCTGGTCGAGATCCACCGCCAGGCCCAACTCCGCGGCCACCTGCTCGGCCCGTTCCGCGAGGTCGGCGCCGCCCAGCGCGAGCCACCGCTCCAGCGAGTCGGCGTACGCGTCGTCCGCGCCGGGCGTGCCGGCGGTCAACGCCTCGGTCGCCGCGTCCAGGGCGGCCTGCGTGGCGGTGACCCCGGTGCGTCGGCCGAGGAAGGCGCGGACCGTCTCGTCGGGCCGGCGGTCCGGCTCCTGCGGCAGGTGCCCGACGGTGGCGGATGGCGGATTGAGCTGCACCGAACCCTGCTCCGGGACGGCCAGCCCGGCGAGGATGCGCAGCAACGTCGACTTGCCGGCACCGTTCGCGCCGACCAGGCCGATCACGTCGTCCGGACCGACCACGAGGTCGAGCCCGGCGAACAGCGGCCGGTCGCCGTGCCCGGCGGCGAGTCCCTTGGCGATCATCGTGGCGGTCATCAGGATTCGATCGTAGAGCCGGTGGTCGCGCGCCCGCGCGGGGGTTTCGGCAGACTGAACGGCGTGGAAACGACGTTGACGATCGACTGTGGCGGGGGCGGGATCAAGGGATCCGTGCTGGATGCCGGTGGGACGATGCGGGCCCGACCGATCCGCGTGCCCACCCCGTACCCGCTTCCCCCGGAACTGTTCGTCAAGACCCTGGTCGACCTCGCCGGCCGGCTGCCGACCGCCGACCGGGTGACCGTGGGCATGCCCGGCATGCTGCGGCACGGCGTGGTGGTGGCGACACCGCACTACGTGACCCGCTCCGGTCCGCGTACCCGGGTGGATCCGGACCTGGTGGCTGAATGGTCCGGATTCGACGCGCGCGTGGCGATCGCCGACGCGCTCGGCATGCCGGCCCTGGTCCTCAACGACGCCGAGGTGCACGGCGCCGGGGTGGTGGCCGGCACCGGCTGTGAACTGATGTTGACCCTCGGCACCGGCCTGGGCTCCGCCCTGTTCGACGGCGGCCGGCTGGCACCACATCTGGAGCTGTCCCAGGCCCCGGTGCGGTGGGGGATGACCTACGACACCTACATCGGCGAACACGAACGGCGCCGGCTGGGGGACAGTTTCTGGTCCCGCCGGGTACGCGGGGTGGTGGACGGCCTGCGGCCGGTCTTCCTGTGGGACCGGCTCTACCTGGGCGGCGGCAACTCGCGGCTGATCCGCCCCGAGCAACTCGCCCGGATGGGCGACGACGTGGTGGTGGTGCCGAACGACGCGGGCATCCTGGGCGGGGTGCGAGCCTGGGCCATGGCCGAGGGCCCGTGACCCGTGCCGCCCGGTCGGCGGCGACTGTGCGTGGCGGCCGGTCCCTGGCGCCGGTCCGTGGGGCCGGTCCGTTGAGGGCCGGGACTAATTCGCGGTACCGCCGTTGTTGTGGCAGCGTCTGGTGACAGCGAGCACGAGGAGGCGAGCGGGATGGATCTCCTGGAGGAGTACCGACGGGCGACGCTGTTCTTCGAATCGGGGGACCCGACCGGAGCCGCCCGGTTGTTGGAGCCGATCGTCGAGGCCGAACCGGACAACGCCGCCGTACGGCAGTTGCTGGCCCGCTCGTACTTCCAGTCGGCGCAGCTCGGCCGGGCCGAGGCGCAACTGCGGGAGCTGGTCGACCGCAACCCGAGCGACCACTACGCCCACCATGTGCTGGGCCGTACCCTGGAGCGGGCCGGTCGGGCCCGGGAGGCGCTGCGGCACCTGCGGATCGCCTTCGCGATGTATTCCGACAACGACGATTACCGGGTCGCGTTGCGCCGGGTGGAGGGCACCGTGGGCCGATGAAGCTCAAGCTCGACCTGCACGACATCTTCAACCGTGGGCAGGACATCGACCGGGCGCTGCGCGGGATCATCGACGAGGCGGTGGCCAAGAAGGCCACCCTCGTCGAGATCATCCCGGGCAAGGGGTCCGGTCAGCTCAAGAAGCGGGTGCTGCGGTTCCTCGACCAGAAGGACGTCAAGCAGCTCTACCACCGGGTGGAGAAGGACTCGAAGAACTTCGGTCGACTGTTCGTACATTTCCGCTGGAAGTAACGGCCATACCGTCAGTCGATGGGCACCGGTTCGGCATTCCCGTCGTATCGAGGTAGCAGCGGGTGCAGCCGCGCGTCGATGTTCCGGTCATTCCACCACCCAGGGCCAGGCAGGCAGGGATTGGTGACGATGCGCGCCCTGATGTTCTCCGGGAGGCTCTCGAAGGCGGGCGCCACCGCGATGGTGAGACAGGTGCGCCAGTGCCCGCTCCGATTGGGATGGGTCGCGTGCAGCAGGCGGCGGTCGGCGATGATCAGATCACCGGCACGGACGGCCACATCGACCTCGTCGGGCCGGGTGGCCGCCGACGCCGGCCCTCCGGTGTGCCGGGCGGCGTGCATGGCGTCATCAGACAGATGGGAGCGGGGTACGACGCGAAGGCAGCCGTTGGTCGGCGAGGTGTCATGCAGATAGGCGAGCATGAACAGTTCGGTCGGTGCCGGTTCCGGTGCCGGGTAGTACACGTCGCAGTGCCAGGGCAGCGCGCCCGAACCAGGCGGCTTGGTCGACACGTAGAAGCTGTGCAGCTTCGGGCGCTGCCAGCCGAGGTCGGCCAGGATTCGCCATGGTGCCGGCGAGGTCAGGGCTTCGACCGTTAGCTCGTCCGTGAGATCCATCGGCAGAAACGCACCGGTCTCCGCCCGGCGATCGAAGGTCAGGTCGGACTCGTCGAACGCACCGAACCGGATCTGTAACCGGCTCAGCAGGTCGGCGTCAAGGGCTCCGGGAGCTATGCAGAACCCCGTCTCGTGAAGCTGCCTCGACCACTCTCGCCGGTCGTCATCCGCCACGGATGTTCAACCTACCCGGGCCGGGTCGAGGTGATCGGAACTGGACGTGCGCGCCGGCTGGCCGGAGTCGCTACGAGCCCAGGCCGAACATCGAACGGCAGACGGCCATCCCGTCGACCCGGGCGGCCGGCCCCTGCCGCTCGGCCCACCGCTCCCGGGTCAGCCGGAGACGATCCGACACGAGGGCCTCGTCGCCGCGGGCGTCGACCGATATGCCATCAGGTTCGTACCCGAGCTTGCGGGACACGCCCTGCGAGGCGTGGTTGTCCTGGAACACCTCGGTGCGGGCGGCCCGGGCGCCGAGATGGTCGAAGGCCAGCGTCAGCAGGCCGATGCGGGCCTCCGTCCCGTACCCCTTGCCCTGGTGTTCCAGGCCGAGCCACGACGACGTCATGACCTCCCGGACGACGGGAAAGTCGTTGGCCCGGAGGGTCACCGAGCCGAGCGGCTCACCGTCGCGGAAGACCCCGAGGCCCAACCGCCAGTCCGTGACGCTCCAGTCGGCGAGCGCGCTCCAGTGGCCGCGCAGCACCCGATCGGCCCGGTCGCTCGGACTGCCCTCGGTCCAGGGAGTGAGGAACGGCCGTTCCTCCGGACGGTGTACGCCGGCACCCGCGAGGCGGGCGAGGGCGGCCAGCTCCTCCTCGCGGGGCAGCCGCAGCTCCAGTCGTTCGGTGGTGATGGCGAGGCCGAACAGCGGCCAGAGGTCGGTCAGCACGAAGCCGCATCATGCCGTCCGGCCGACGGCGGCGCCAACCGGTTTCCCGCTCTCCGGCGGGCGAAGAGGAACGCCCCCTGGGTGTACTCGTCGGCATTGTGGACCAGCTCACCTTCGACGAGGAACCCGGCGTCGCGGAGCCAGCCCGCCACCCGGTGCGGCGGGCGGCGGTGGACGTGTACCCGCATCGGATGGCCGCCGTAGCCCTCCGTCCTCAACCGGTCCTCGTCACCGACGTGGAAGCCGACGAGCAGCGGCCCGCCGGGCCGGAGCACCCGATGGAAGTGCCCGAAGACCGTGGGAACCTCGTCGTCGGGGATGTGGATGAGGGAGAACCAGGCGAGCAGACCGGCGACCGAGGAGTCGGTGAGGTCGAGGTCGGTCATCGATCCCACCTCGAACCGCAGCCCCGGGTGGTCCCGCCGGGCGATGTCGATCATCGCGGGGGACAGGTCGACGCCGAACGTGTCGAGGCCGAGCTGGCGCAGGTGGCCGGTGAGCCGCCCGGGTCCGCAGCCGATGTCAGCAACCGGCCCACCGCCGCCGGCCCGGACCAGTTCCGCGAACAGTCCGAGGATGCCCCGCTGGAACGGCTCGCCGGCCAGCGCGTCCCGGAACATGTCGGCGTAGCTCCCCGCCACCGCGTCGTACGACGTCCGCGTGTCGCCAAGCCAGTCGGAAGCGGTCACCGAGGCACAGTAACCCGTGATCGTGGATTCCTGAGGCCCCTCCAGGGGCACCATCAATCCACGATCGCCGGGGGCGGGGGCGGGGGACCGGGG
>NZ_JBHTDD010000035.1:0-61137 GCF_042666615.1 Plantactinospora sp. GCM10030261 | reverse complement strand
GCATCACCCGCTCGATCTCCTTCTCCCGCCCGATCACCGGGTCGAGCTTGCCCTCCCGGGCGGCCTGGGTCAGATTGCGACCGAACTGGTCCAGCACCAGGCTGGTCGACGGCGCCGCCTCACCCGGTGCGGTGCCGGCGGCGGCCGGCTCCTTGCCCTGGTAGCCGGAGAGCAACTGGATCACCTGCTGGCGCACCCGGTTGAGGTCCGCCCCCAGCTTCACCAGCACCTGGGCGGCCACACCCTCGCCCTCCCGGATCAGGCCGAGCAGGATGTGCTCCGTACCGATGTAGTTGTGGCCCAGTTGCAGCGCCTCGCGCAGCGACAGCTCCAGGACCTTCTTGGCCCGGGGCGTGAACGGGATGTGCCCGCTCGGCGCCTGCTGACCCTGCCCGATGATCTCCTCGACCTGCTGGCGAACGCCCTCCAGGGAGATGCCGAGGCTCTCCAGGGCCTTCGCCGCCACGCCCTCACCCTCGTGGATCAGGCCCAGCAGGATGTGCTCCGTGCCGATGTAGTTGTGGTTGAGCATCCGGGCCTCTTCCTGGGCCAGGACGACAACCCGTCGCGCTCGGTCGGTGAACCGCTCGAACATGCCCTCGTGCTCCTCACGTGCCGTGCGCACTAGATGTTGGTGGTCAACCATCTTGGCGGGGCCGGTGCCCGGACCTCCAAGGCGGACGTCCGTGCTCTTACTCTATCGCCGCGGACCGACTCGACTCAGGCCGTGCGCTGCCCGATCAGTCTGGTTCGCGATGTTTCTGACAACTCTGCGCGCGTCGTGGGTGTTCCTCGTCCGGGTGACTACGCGCAAAGCGAAATTCCGCCGATCCGGCGACCGCCCCGGACGGCGTCGTCCACAGGGCTGTGGACAGACCGTCCACTGGTTGTGGATAACCCGGCCACCAGAGAAAACGTTCCCGCTCCGCGACCGATCCGGCCGCCCAGTGGCCCCGATCACACGGCACCGACGGCGCGACCCGGCCGGCGACCGCGCCGGCCCGGACCGGTGGCTCGTGGTCCGGAGACGACGGCGCCGGGTTGGGGAAGCCTTCGCTTCCCGGACCCGGCGTCACACCCCGTCTCGGGCGACCGCTCAGCGGCCGGCCTTGGCGTGGTATTCGTCGACGATCTCCTGAGGGATCCGACCCCGATCGGAGATCTCCCGACCCTCCTTCTTGGCCCAGGCTCGGATCGCCTTGTTCTGCTCCCGATCGGCGGTAGCACTGCCTCGGCCGCGGGCGGCACGCCCACCCACCACCACGCCACCACGACCGACCTTGGTGCCGGCGGCGACGTACGGAGCGAAGAGGTCGCGCAATTTGCCGGCGTTCTTCTTCGACAGGTCGATCTCGTACTGAACACCGTCGAGTGCGAACTTGACGGTCTCGTCGGCGTCGCCGCCGTCGAGGTCATCGACCAGCTTGTGAATGATCTGCTTGGCCACGCGGAGTAGTCCTTTCGAGCGGGGGTGCTGCTAAACAGGTAAACGATAGCCCGCAGTCGGCTTGTTACGTCAATAGGACCCGCAAATCATGTCGAACAAGCAGCGGCCGGCTACTCCGCGCACACTAAGGGGAACCCGGGCAGTTTCCCAAATTCTGGAGCGGGGGCGGGCGGCCAGGGCCGGTCGGAATCCCATTCCCTACCACCGATCATGCCTAAACCTTTGCCAAACCGGGGCACGGTACGGCCCTACGCGCCGCGCCGTGACTCACCTTGGATCGTTCTCCCCACACACCGAGTGGCCCCTTGCCGCCCGCTGGGCCGGCAAGGACCACCGGGTCGGCGAGGGTCACCGGATCACCCACGAAATCAGCGCGGGTGCGATTCGAAGATACGGATGCGTATCTAACGCATTGCTGTGCGTTACCCGACGCGGCGACGGCAGCCCCATCCCGGGGGCGGTTGCGTTGTTACGCCACCACCCCCCGGGGGACATTGCCTCAGCCATTGCCGGTGGGCCGGAATTCCGCGGGCCCGTCATCGCGCACCTGCCTTCGGGTCGGCCGGCCCGACCATGGACGGCCCAGCCCACTGCAATCCGTGGGCAGGGAACGGTCGGTCGCACGGAATGCTCGGCTCGCACTTCGGCCACGCCGATTGGCGGTACGAGATCGACGGGCGGCCTTACCGCGCACACTTACTCAGTCGTACCGGGGCCGGGATAGTCGGTTATCCTCCTGCCCATGGCCGAGCCCGCGCTGTCCTTCGGAACCGCTGCCGCCGACTACGACCGTTACCGGCCCCCCTATCCCGCCGACGCGGTGGCCTGGGTGGCCGGTTCCGCCCCGGCCGGCCGCGTCGCCGACCTCGGCGCCGGGACCGGCATTCTCACCCGGGGATTGCTGGAACTCGGCTACGCGGTCGAACCGGTCGAGCCCGATCCGGACATGCGTGCCCAACTGGCGGCCGTCACGACCGGCACCACAGCGCTCGCGGGCAGCGCCGAACGGCTGCCCCTGCCCGACGGGTCGGTGACTGCCGTGGTGGCTGGTCAGGCGTACCACTGGTTCGACCACGACCGCGCGCACGCTGAGGTGGCGCGAGTGCTCAGACCGAACGGTACGTTCGGCGTCTTGTGGAACTTTCGCGACGAACGGGTCCCCTGGGTGTGGGAACTCTCCGCCATCGTCGACGCGGCCCGGGACGGAGCCAGCCCGGCCGAGCTGGACCAGCCGCCGACGACATTCGGGCCGCACTTCGGGCCGATCGAGCGGGCCGAGTACGCGCATGTCGTCGACTACACCCCGGCCCAGCTGATCGGCATGATCCACACGCGGTCGTACTACCTCACCGCGCCGTCGGACCGGCGGCAGGAGATCGTCCAGGCGGTGCGTGACCTGCTCACCCACCACCACGACCTGGCCGGGCGGGACACCATCGAGCTGCCGTACCGAACGGTCTGCTACCGCGCCCGACGGCGCTGAAGGCGACCTCCGACCGGGCGCGCGGCGGCCGGCCGGACTCAGGAATTGCGCTCGTAGACCAGCCGGAGCCCGATCAGGGTGATCATCGGCTCGTGGTGCGTGATGGTCCGACACTCGCCGATCACCAGCGGGGCCAGACCGCCGGTGGCGATCACCGCCTTCACCTCTCCGAGCTCCTGGGCCATCCGCTCGACGATCCGGTCCACCTGGCCGGCGAACCCGAAATACATCCCGGACTGCAGGCACTCCACCGTGTTCTTGCCGATTACGGACCGTGGCCGGGTCGCCTCCACCTTGCGCAGCTGGGCGGCCCGGGCCGCGAGCGCGTCGAAGGAGATCTCGATGCCCGGAGCGAACGCCCCGCCGAGGAACTCGCCACGCCCACTGATCACGTCGAAGTTGGTGGTGGTGCCGAAGTCGACCACGATCGACGGACCGCCGAACAGGGTGTACGCCGCCAGGGTGTTGACCACCCGGTCGGAGCCGACCTCCTTCGGGTTGTCGATCGCCAGTTGCACCCCGGTCCGCACCCCGGGCTCCACCACGATGTGCGGGATGTCCGGGTAGTAGCGGGTGAGCATTGTCCGCAGCGACCGCAGTGCCGCGGGCACCGTCGAACAGGCCGCCACGCCAGTGATCTCCACGGCGTCACCGGCCAGCAGGCCGCGGAACATCAGCCCCAACTCGTCGGCGGTGGCCCGGGCATCGGTCTTGATGCGCCAGGAATGCGCCAGCTTGTCGCCGTCGAAGGTGGCCAGCACGGTGTTGGTGTTACCAATGTCGATGCACAGCAGCATGGGTCAGCCCCGGGGATCCCTCTCGTCGCCACCGGCATCCGGCGCGCGCAGGTCGAGCGCGATATCCAAGATAGGCGACGAATGGGTGAGGCCGCCCACCGAGAGGTAGTCGACCCCGGTGGCGGCGTACTTCCCCGCCCACTCCAGGGTCAGTCCACCCGTCGCCTCCAACTCCGCCCGACCGCCCACCGCCGCCACGACGTCGGTCAACTCGGCAGGCGTCATGTTGTCGCACAGCAGGAAGTCCGCCCCCGCCTCCACCGCCTCGACCGCCTCCGCGGTGGTGGTCACCTCGACCTGGATCGGCAGCTCCGGGAACGCCTCCCGAACCAGGCGGTACGCCGCGCCCACCCCACCGGCTGCCAGCTTGTGGTTGTCCTTCACCATCGCGACGTCGTACAGGCCCATCCGCTTGTTGGTACCGCCGCCGGCCCGGACCGCGTACTTCTCCAACACCCGCAGGCCGGGCGTGGTCTTGCGGGTGTCCAGCACCCGCGCGCCGCTGCCGGCCAGTTCGTCCGCCCAGGCCCGGGTATGGGTCGCCACGCCGGACATCCGGCAGAGCAGGTTGAGCGCCGTGCGTTCGGCCGTGAGCAACGCTCGTACGGGGCCGGTCGCCGTGGCCAGAACGTCATCCCGGGTCACCCGGTCACCGTCGGCCACCCGGGCGCGCACCTCCACCGGCCGACCGGCATCGGTCAACTCCGCGACCGTCTCGAACACCGCCGCCGCGACGTCCAGTCCGGCCACCACACCGGCATCCCGGGCCACGAGGTCAGCGGTGCCCAGATCCGCCGCGGGGATCGTCGCCACGCTTGTCACGTCGACCCGGTCAGGGCCGAGGTCCTCGTCCAACGCCGTACCGATAATCCGCTCGACGGCCGTCGGGTCGAGCCCGACCGAGAGCAGTGCCTGCCTCGTGGCGTCCTTCACCGCACATCCTCCCAGCTGTGACCGAGAAATCCTGTCGTCCGAACCGATCCGACCAGATGGCCGAGCCAGCCGTCCCGCGCGGTCGGATAATCCTCCCGCCAGTGGCAGCCCCGGGTCTCCTGCCGGGCGTACGCGGCGCCGACCAGGGCGCACGCGACGGTGAGCAGGTTCGTCGTCTCCCAACTCGCGGTGCCGGACGCGGCCCGGGTGCCACCCAGGTCGACAAGCGTCGCCGCAGCGGTCCGCAACGTCGCCGCCGACCGCAAAACCCCGGCACCCCGGCTCATGGCCCGGGCCAGCGACACCCGGGCAGCAGGGTCGACCGCCCAGCCGGAGCCGCCTCGCCAGGCGCCATCCGGCACCGGATCCGCCTGCGGGGGCAGGTCGCGGGCCACGTCCCGGGCGATCCGCTGCGCGAAGACCAGGCCCTCCAGCAGCGAATTGCTGGCCAACCGGTTCGCGCCGTGCACCCCGGTGCAGGCCACCTCGCCGCAGGCGTACAGGCCGGGGATGGAGGTACGACCGTGCAGGTCAGTGCGGACGCCACCGGACGCGTAGTGGGCGGCCGGGGAGACCGGGATCAGGTCCACCGACGGCTCGATCCCCGCCGCCCGGCAGGACGCCACGATCGTGGGGAACCGCCTTTCCAGGAAGTCGGCGCCCAGGTGCCGGGCATCCAGGTAGACGTGGTCGGCGCCGGTGGCCAGCAGCACCCGGTGGATGCCCTTGGCGACCACGTCGCGCGGGGCGAGTTCAGCCAGTTCGTGCTGCCCGACCATGAACCTCTTGCCGTCCGCGTCGACCAGGTGGGCGCCCTCACCACGCAGCGCCTCGGAGACCAGGGGCTGCTGTGCCGTCCCGGCCGACACGCCGGCCACCGGCTCGGCTGGACCGCCCGCGCCGCCGACCACCAGAGCCGTCGGGTGGAACTGCACGAACTCGACGTCGGTGACGTCCGCACCGGCGCGCAGCGCGAGGGCCACCCCGTCACCGGTGGACACCACCGGATTGGTGGTGGCCGCGAACACCTGGCCCATCCCGCCGGTGGCCAGGACCACCGCCCGGCCCAGCACCGCACCGACACCGTCTTCACTGCCCTCACCCAGCACGTGCAGGGTCACCCCGCAGGCTCGGCCGGACCGGTCCTTGAGCAGGTCCAGGACGAGAGCGTGCTCGATCAGCCGGATCCACGGGTCCCGGCCGATCGCCTCGTGCAGCGCCCGTTGCACCTCCGCCCCGGTGGCGTCACCCCCGGCGTGGACGATCCGGTCGGCCCGATGGCCACCCTCCCGGGTCAGCATGAGCGCCCCGTCCGGGTGGCGGTCGAAGCGTGCCCCGATCCGGATCAGCTCACGGAGCCTGGCCGGCCCCTCCTCCACCAGCACCCGCACGGCCGCCGGGTCGCAGAGCCCCACTCCGGCGATCTCGGTGTCCGAGGCGTGCGCGGCCGGCGTGTCCAGCGGGTCCAGCACCGCCGCGATGCCACCCTGGGCCCACCGGGTGGAACCGGAATCCATGTCCACCTTGGTGATCAGGGTGACGTGCAGCCCGGTCTCGCGCAGGTTCAGGGCCGCGGTGAGACCGGCGATGCCGGTGCCCACCACGATCACGTCGGTCGTTTCGACCCAACCGGGTGCCGGCGCCGCCAGCAGGCCGGGCAGCTGCGGCAGATCGAGGGTGGCCGGTCGCATGGTCACAGTCAACCGTGCGCGGACCCCCGCCCGCCCGCCGGGTCGGCGAAAAGTGGGCCAGAGCGCTTTCGGCGCGGCCGGCGCTGGTAGGGCTGCTAGCGGTACTGGATGGGCAGGCCGGACTGACCGGTCCCCTTGAGCGACTTGGTCAGGTCTCGGTTACGCAGCCACAGGTAGCAGCGGACGCCCCGGTTACCCATCTGCCACTGCTCCTCGGTGGGGGGCAGGGTCAGCACGCCGGTACGGAACTGCAGGTTGCGGTCGTCCGGTACGCCGACGTACTTGGCCACCACCGAGCGGCACCCGGCGTACAGCGGTTCGTAGTCCCGGTCCCGCTTCGGGAACGGAAGCTCAGGTGCCGGCCACACGCCGACGTACTCGCTGTTGTGCTTCGCCGTGCACTCGGCCGGCGTGACGTCGAACAGTTCGCCCTTGTTGTCCAGCTTGACCCCGAAGCAACCGAGGCGGAGCCGGCTCGCCCCCGCCAACGCCCCCTTCAGGCTGCCACTGCGGGTCACCGGGCTGCCGTCGTCCTCGTCATCCACCTCGGCCAGGTCGCAGCGGAACCACCGGGCACCGCTGCCCCAGGCCGCCGGTGACGGCGTGGCCACCCCCAGGAACAACCGGCCGGACCGCCAGTTGTCGCCCACGTAGGCCGTCGCCTTGGCGTCGCATTCCGCGAAGGCCGGCTTGATGTCTCCGGAACCCTGCTCGGGCGGTGCGGTCCGCTCCGCCACAGCGCCGGTGAAGGAACCCACGTGCGCCGTCTCGACCCGGTGACTGGACCCGCAGTCAACGGGATTGAAAGAGGTGAGGTAGGCCGTCTCGGCGAAGTCGTCGGGATAGCAGACGCCGGTCGGCGGGACGAAGGCCACCGGCTCGGTCACCGGCTTCCAATCGTCCACGAGATCGCCGTCCAACCCGGCCGGAGCGGAGCAGCCCGCCAACACCAGGCCGGAGAGGAGAACCGCCACGCCTGCCATCACCCGACGCATCGCGTCCTCCCCAGGGCCACCAACCACCGCTGGAGCCTACGGTAGCCCGCCGGCACGACCCTGGTCACCGCCAACCGGTTACCTGATCATCACCGTACGCGGCCGCCGATCGGGACGTCCCACCGGTCCGCACGGCCCGTTACCGCTATCCCTGCGCGCTGCTCAGGTCACCCCGGATCGGGTCGCCGACCATTCCCGGCGCGACACCCGCCGGATCCGCACCCAACTCGATGATCCGGTTGTTGCCGTCCACATGCACCACCCGGGGCACGTAGGACCGCGCCGTCGCGTCGTCAAGCTGCGCGTACGAGATGAGAATGACGAGATCACCCGGCTGGACCAGGTGTGCCGCCGCGCCGTTGATGCCGATCACGCCGCTGCCCCGCTCGCCCGGAATGACATACGTCTCCAGCCGGGCGCCATTGGTGATGTCGACGATCGCGACCTGCTCACCCGGCAGCAGGTCGGCGGCGTCCAGCAGGTCGCTGTCCACCGTGACCGATCCGACGTAGTGCAGATCGGCCTGGGTCACCGTGGCCCGGTGAATCTTCGACTTGAGCATGGTGCGGAACATCGCGGCAACCTTCCGGGTCACGGGGCCAGCGGCTCGCCGTCGGCGAGCCGGATCGGCATGTTGTCGATGAGACGGGTCCGGCCGACCCAGGCTGCCACCAGCAGCCGGCCGGGGCCGCTGGTGGGACCGGGCTCCAGGTCGGGATCTGTCAACACCAGGTAGTCCAGCCGGGCGTCCGGCGCCGTTGCGGCGAACGCCCGATGCGCGGCGGCGAGCACACCGGATCCGTCGTCTCCCCGTTCGGCCGCCGCCACCCCGGCCAGCAGCGCGGCGGACAGGCCCGACGCGGTGCGCCGCTCCGCCTCGGAGAGGTAACGGTTGCGGCTGGACAGGGCGAGGCCGTCCGGTTCCCGGACGGTGGGAACGCCGACCACCTCGACCGGCAGGTCCAGATCCCGCGCCATCCGCCGCACCAGGGTGAGTTGCTGGTAGTCCTTCTCACCGAAGAAGGCGAGATCCGGCCGTACCAGGTTGAGTAGCTTGAGCACGACGGTGAGGACGCCGTGGAAGAAGCCGGGACGGCTGCCGCCCTCCAGGTCGGCACCGAGCCGGCCCGGATCGACCCGGACCATCGGCTGCCCCGCCGGGTACATCTCGGCGGCGGAGGGCGCGAAGACGAGGTCCACGCCGGCCGCGCGGCAGACCTCCAGGTCGGCGTCGAGGGTGCGCGGATAGCGGTCGAAGTCTTCGTTCGGGCCGAACTGCAACGGGTTGACGAAGATGGTCACCACCAGCTGGTCGGCCCGCTCCCGGGCGGCCCGCAGCAGCGCCGCGTGCCCCTCGTGCAGGGCGCCCATCGTCATCACCACCGCCACCGTGCCGGTGCGGGAGTCCCGCGCGGCGGTCAGCTCGGCGCGGGTGTGCACAGTCCTCACGGCACGGTCTCCCGCTGCCGGTCCGCCAGCACACCGAGCAACGCCACGGCGTCCACCGGGCGCAGCCGGCCCGCGTCGATCGCCCGGTCCGCCGTCCGCCGGGCCAGCGCCAGGTACGCCGCGACCGACTCGGGCGCGGTGCCGGCGAGCCGGTCGAGGTGGCGGGCCACCGTGCCGGCGTCGCCCCGGGAAACCGGCCCGGTCAGCGCTGCGTCACCCAGGTGGAGGGCGTTGTCCAGGGCGGCGCGCAGCAGCGGGCCGAGGACCCGGGCCGGGTCGGCCACACCGGCCTCGCGCAGCCGGTCGGTCGCCTCGTTGACGAGGGTGACCAGATGGTTGGCGCCGTGCGCGAGGGCGGCGTGATACAGCACCCGGTCGTCCTCGGAGATCCATTCCGGGACACCACCCAGGTCGGCCACCAGCCGGGCGGCGAACGGACGCAGCTCGGCAGGGGCGGTCACCCCGTACGAGACGCCGGGCAACCGGGCGAGGTCGGCCGCGGTTCCAGTGAAGGTCATCGCCGGGTGCAGGGCGAGTGGCCGGGCACCGATGTCGGCGGCCGGGACCAGCACGGAGAGCCCATGAGCGCCGGAGGTGTGCGCCACGACCTGCCCAGCCCGCAGCGCTCCGGTCCCCGCCAGACCGCTGACCACGCCGGCCAGGGCGTCGTCGGGCACGGCGATGATCAGCAGGTCGGTGGCCACCCGGGCCACCTCGTCGGCGGGCGGGTTGCCGACACCGGGCAGCAGCGCGGCTATCCGTCGCCGGGCGGCGTCCGAGACACCGGAGGCGGCGACGACATGATGCCCCGTGCCGGCAAGTGCCGCACCGAGCACGGCACCGACCCGGCCGGCCCCGATCAGGCCGACGGTCAACGGGGTTCGCGCTCCGGGGCCGGTGGGGGCGGCCGGTCCGGCGACCCCGAGCGGGTGGGCCGGGCTCTGGGCGCCCGAATGCGGGCGCGGCGAAGCGCTCATAATCATGATCCAGTCCTCGAGATGTGGTACCGGTCGATCGCAAGTATGCGCCGCCACCGGCAAATCGCCACAGGAGATGTGAAAACCTTCACGGGTGCAGAGAGAGCCCCTTTATGTCGTCTTTCATGCTATATATCTTTCTTGTTCCGGCTAAAAGGTGACTCCGGCCATCGTCCTGCCGCCGGTCTATCGTCGGGGCCGTGACGAATCGGGCCGGGCACGCGACGGGAAGATCCGGCGAGGTGGCGAACGCCCCCGACGGCGAAATGAGCGCGCCCAACGCCGGACCTGCGACGCCGGGTGCCACGGTGCACTCGACAGCGGCGAGTGCCGTGCCGTCCGGTTGGCGGGCCGCGATGGCCAGCGCCCTCTACGGGCCCGGCGGATTCTTCACCACCGGACCCGGCCCGGCCGCACACTTCCGGACCAGCGTGCACGCCGGCCCGATCTTCGTCTCGGCGATCCTCCGGCTGCTCCAGCGCGTCGACGCCACGCTCGGCCATCCGGACCGGCTCGACCTGGTCGACGTCGGTGCCGGCCGGGGAGAGTTGCTCGCCGAACTAGCCCGGCAGGCAGCCCCGGCGCTCGCCAACCGGCTCCGGCTGACCGCCGTCGAACTCGCCGCCCGACCCGGCTCGCTTCCCGGCGGCATCGAATGGCGATCCGACCTGCCCACGGGCGTCACCGGACTGCTGCTGGCCACCGAGTGGTTGGACAACGTGCCGCTGGATGTCGCCGGATGGGGACCCGCCGGCTGGCGGCGGATCCTGGTCGAGCCAGCCACCGGTGCCGAAACCGCCGGTGGGCCGCTCGATCCGGCGGAGGCGGCCTGGCTGGCCGACTGGTGGCCGGCGCCCGCCGCATCAACCCTCGGGCCGGCGACGCCCGCCATGCCCGGTCCGCCGGACGATCTCGCCGGCCCCTGCGCGGTACGGGCCGAGATCGGCCTGCACCGGGACCTGGCCTGGGCGGACGCCGTTCGATCGGTCCACCGGGGCCTGGCCGTCGCGGTCGACTACGGGCATCTGCGAGCCGGCCGGCCGGCCGGTGGCACGCTTACCGCGTACCGCGCCGGGCGGCAGGTACCACCGGTGCCGGACGGCTCCTGCGACCTGACCGCGCACGTCGCCGTCGACGCGGTGGCCGCGGCCGGACAGGAGGTGGCCGGCACGCCGTACACCCTGGTCCGCCAGCGGGAGGCGCTGCGGACGCTGGGCGTCGACGGCGCCCGACCGCCGCTCACGCTGGCATCGAGCGACCCCGCCGGCTACGTCCGGGCGCTCGCCGCCGCCTCGACGGCGGCCGAACTCGTCGATCGGGTCGGCCTCGGCGACCACTGGTGGCTGTGCCAGCCCGTCGGCATCGAGCCCTCGGCCGACTGGGCGCGGACATGGCACGATGACGGGCATGACCGCGGAGACCGGGGCGTTGCGTGAGCTCACCGTCGGCACCGGCGCCGGCCTGGTCGCCACCACTCCCGGCGAAGAAGCCCGGGTCGGTGCCGACATGGTGCTCAACATCGGCCCGCAGCACCCGTCCACCCACGGCGTACTCCGGCTGAAGCTGGTCCTCGACGGCGAGCGGGTGGTGTCCTGCGAGCCGATCATCGGTTACATGCACCGGGGGGCGGAGAAGCTTTTCGAGGTCCGCGACTATCGGCAGATCATCATGCTGGCCAACCGGCACGACTGGCTGTCCGCGTTCGCCAACGAACTCGGTGTGGTGCTCGCCGTGGAACGGCTGATGGGCATCGAGGTGCCGGAGCGGGCGGTGTGGCTGCGGACCGCGCTCGCCGAACTCAACCGGGTGCTCAACCACCTGATGTTCCTCGGCTCCTACCCGCTGGAGATCGGGGCGATCACGCCGATGTTCTACGCCTTCCGCGAGCGGGAGACGCTTCAGGCGGTGCTGGAGGAGGCGTCCGGCGGCCGGATCCACTACATGTACAACCGGGTGGGCGGCCTCAAGGAGGAGGTGCCCGCCGGCTGGACCCGGCGAGCCCGCGCGGCCATCGACCAGGTCCGCCGGCAACTGCCCGACCTGGACAACCTGATCCGTCGCAACGACATCTTCCTGGCCCGTACGGTCGGCGTCGGCGTGCTCTCCGCCACCGACGCCGCGGCGTTCGGCGCCTCCGGCCCGGTGGCCCGGGCCAGCGGCCTGGACCTGGACCTGCGGCGCGACGAGCCGTACCTGGCGTACGGCGAGTTGGACGTGCCCGTGGTGACCCGCACCGCCGGGGACTGTCACAGCCGCTTCGAGATCTTGCTCGACCAGGTGTACGTCTCGCTCGACCTCGCCCAGCGCTGCCTCGACGAGGTTGACCGGCGCACCGGACCCGTCAACGTCCGGCTGCCGAAGGTGGTCAAGGCGCCCGAGGGGCACACCTACGCGTGGACGGAGAACCCGCTCGGCATCAACGGCTACTACCTGGTCTCGCGGGGCGAGAAGACGCCGTGGCGCCTCAAGCTGCGGACCGCCTCGTACGCCAACGTGCAGGCGCTGGCCACCCTGCTGCCGGGGTGCCTGGTCCCGGACCTCATCGCGATCCTCGGCTCGATGTTCTTCGTGGTCGGCGACATCGACAAGTAGCCCGGACCGCGACACCAGGCATCGCCCACGGCGTGCTCGACGCTGCCGGCCGTGTTCACCGCTGCCGGCCGGGCCATTGCCGGTCCCGCCTGGACGGCTCCCGGTCGACGTCCGACCAGTATCGGGCCGCCGCCGCGCCGATCGCGGCAGGCTGGTCCGACGGCGACCAGTAGTCTCCGGTGCCAGGTCGATCCACCTGCTCCGCCGGGAATTCGCGGTACGTCGCCGGCAGTTCCCGGTAGTCCGCGGCGCGGCGTGTGTCTCGGCGCGTCGTCGCCGTCGTGTCGGTCATCGGTCGGTCCAGGCGGACACTCGCCCACCGGTCGCCCATCCGCAACTCCGCTCCGGTGGGATCGGTACGCATCGCGGCGTACCGCTCGCCCAGGCGCACCTCGTCTCCCCGATCGTCCCGCCGAGCCGTCGCCCAACGATCGCCGAACCGGACGTCACCGCCCCCGGCGGGCGAGCCCGCCCAGGGTAGGTCCGCTCCCCCGCCGCCACGCTGCCAGTGGCGGTCACCGCCGTACCGCGGGTCGGGTCGCTCGGCTTCGCCGCGCTGCCCGCGTTCACCGCGCTCCCGACCGTCGCCGCTCGCTGCGCCGCTCTCCCAACCGACCCGCCGGTCGTCGCGACGCTCCCAGGCGTCACTCTGGTCCGCGTCGCGCCGCCAGGTCTCCCGAGAGGGCGGCTCGTGGCGCCAGCCGGTGTCGCGCCGCCGCTCGCCGCCCCGATGATGGTCATCGTGCCAGGCATCCGGGCCCGGGCGATCCCGGGCAGGGCGCCGGCCCCCGCCGTACCAGTCACCCCCGACGCCGTCATGCCCGGCACCCGGGTGGTCCTCGTGCTGGTCCACGATGGTCTGCCGGGTCGTCACGTGCACGGTTTCGGTCCGGCGGACCAGGCCGTGTCGCGGTCGCTGGCCGTCCGCCGGTTTGGCGGGCGACCGCACCACCCCGTAGGCCGGCCGGTCGTCGCCCACGACCCCGGCCTGGCCGGTCGGAACCCGCTCCGGCGCTGCCGCGGCAACGCTTGCCACCCCGTGCGCGGGCGCCGTCGGGCGACCGGTGCCCTGGTGGCCGGCCATCGCCCCAGCCACGCCGTCGCCGGGGAATCCGGTGTACGGGGAGTCGCGGTGGTTCGGTGGCGCGCCGAGTTGGATGGCGTCGAGTTGCCCCCGTAACGCCTCAAGCCCCGCGTGCAACTCGCGGAGCCGGTCGTGCAACGGTCTCGCCGTCACGTGCTCGGCAGCCCGTACCTCTTCGCGGATCGCGTCGAGTTCCGCGGACACCGCCTCCGCGAGTTCCCGCTGGAGGTGGGCCGGGTCCGGCCGCAGCATCACGGACAGCCCGAGCAGCACGAAGGACGACAGCGCGAGTACCGCGGCGACGCGCAGCACACCACCATTGCCGCCGAAGACCAACAGCAACGCGGCGAAGGCCGCGAGCCCGACGCCAGCCCAGAACAGCGACGCCAGCAGCGGCCGCCGACGGGATGCATCGACAGAGACCGGGGCGGACACGATGGTGGAGCCTACCGAGACTTGGCAGACGCCGGAATGCCCTCAGCAGACCTGTGTGGATCCGACTGCCCCGCGCAGGGCCCGGTGCGGGCTCGGCGCGGGGCAGCGCACGGGGTCAGCTGGTTGCCAGCGATCCGTCGGAGGAGAAGACCAGCCCGACGCTTGCCGCGCCGCTCTTCAGCGCCGACTTGGTCTGCGGACCCCCCGCGTCCAGCGAGCTGAACGAGCCGGCCTTGAAGTTGTAGACCTCGACGAGCCCCGCCTGGCACTTGGGCCGCTGGGGGCACTCCGGTGGCCCGGCCAGGATGGTCGCCGAGCCGGAGCACTTCTCGGCGAGATCCGAGATCGTCTTCAACTCGTACTTTTCGGCGAACGGCTTGGTGACGGCGAACGCGTTCTGGTCCTGGGCCGCCGACGGCTTGCCGAAGACGATGCCGACCTTCTGTCCGGCGTCCCTCAGCCCGCTGACCGTCTTGTCCAGGTCCGGCGAGGAGATGGGCGGCGCGCTCGCCCCACCCGTCTTGCCGGTGAGGAAGTCGGCCATGGTCGCCGCGTACTCGGGTATGACCTGGATCTCGCCCTTTTCCAGGGCCGGCTCGTACAGCTCCCGGTTGCCGATCTGCTGGACCTTGGCATCGTATCCGGCGGCGGTGAGCGCGACCCGGTACAGCTCGGCGAGGATCTCGCTCTCGGGGAAGTCGGCGGCGCCGACCGTGATCGATCCGCCCGGACCCTTGGCGATGCCGCTGGTAATCCCGTTCGCGGTGGCGAACTCCTCGGCGGCCACCTTGGGTGTCTTGCGGTCGACGTTTACCGCCTTGTTGAGCTGGATCAGCTTGTCGGTGTCCAGGGCGTCGGACACCTTGTCCAGCGCCGCGATCATCTCCGGGTTGGCCGCCTTGGCATTGATCGCCGGAATGACGTTGTCCGAGTTCTGCAGCTTCTTGTCGTCCTCGAGGACGACAAGCTGTTCGCCGGGCACCGGAGCACAGCCGGCGCCGGACGCATCGCCGGCCGGCGCCTCGGTGCCGGACGAACCGGCGTCTCCACATCCGGTGAGGAATCCGACCGCGGCGAGGGCTCCCACCGCGCCGAGGGCGATTCGGTTACGTGAGCGCATGACGCCCGCCTTCCGTGTCCCGGCGCGGCCCTCTCGGGCCGGCCGCGTGTCCGACGGGCGCCCGAACTGGCCACCCGCGACTTTCACCCAACATCTTTCATGTTGGACCGACAACTTCGCGGGCGGGTTGTCATCAGATCGTCATTCACCCGATGGACGCAGCTGTGATCTTCGTCGCGGCGCACCGGACAGACCGGACGAAAAGCCGTATCAGGCTTTGCCGGTAGCCGACGCCTGCCGGTCGGCCCGCCGGCGACGCCGACGCAGCGGGGGCGGCGTGACGACCCGCTCGAGCCCGGCGAGCAGCAGCTCGACAAGCAGCGCCAGCCCGGCGACCAGCAGGCCACCGGCAAGGATCTGACCGCCACCCACGGCGATACTCAGACCGAACCCGGCACTGATGATCTGCCCGAGGCCGCCGCCGTTCACGAACGACGCCAGCGCCGCGGTCGCCACCACCTGAACCGCGGCGGTCCGGAAACCCGTGGCGAGGTACGGAACGGCAAGCGGAAGCTCCACCCGGCGCAGCAACTGCCAGCCCGACAGCCCCATTCCCCGGGCCGCGTCACGGACCTCAGGGTCCACCTCCCGGACCCCGGTGTACGCGTTCGCGAGCAACGGCGGCACGGCGAACACGGCCAACGCGATGATCACCGGTCGCTGACCGAAGCCGAGGAAGGTCAACGGCAGCAGCGTCAGCAGGGCAAGGGTGGGGATCGCCAACGTGACATTGGACAGCAGCACCACCAGCCCGCCGCCGCGTTGGTTGTGCCCCAACCACAGGCCGAGCGGCCACGCGACCAGGCAACCGATCGCCACAGCGGCCCCGGAGATGTAGAGGTGTTCGGTCAACCGGTCCAGGATTCCGTTGGTGTTGGTCCAGTTGAGCGGATCGTTGAGCCAGACCACCGCCTGCTCGATCGGGTTCATCGCGCGCTCCGCCGGGTCAGCCAGGGGGTGAGCAACCGGCCGGTGAAGGCCAGTAGAAGGTCGAGGACCAGGGCCAGGGCCACGCAGAGCACCGTCCCGGTGAGGATCTCGGCTCGGTAGAAGTTGTTCCGGAAGCCACCGAGGATCAGTTGTCCGAGCCCGCCGTGGCCGACCAGGACACCGACCGTGACCAGCGCCACAGTCGACACGGTGGCCAGTCGCAGTCCGGTCAGGATGCCCGGCAGCGCCAGCGGCAGATCGATCCGCAGCAGCCGGGCGAACCGCCCGTACCCCATCCCCTGCGCGGCGTCGCGCACCTCGGGGGGCACCTGGTTGAGGCCGGCCAGGGTGTTCCGCACGATCAACAGCAGCGCGTAGATCACCAGCCCGACCAGCACGGTCCGCGTGCCGATGCCGAGGTACGGCGCCACGAAGGAGAACAGCGCGAGGGACGGGATCGTGTAGAGCACTCCGGAGAATGCGAGAATCGGCCCGGTGAGCGACCGGAACCAGTACGCGGCGACCGCGAGCGGGACCGCGATCAGCGCGGCGATGAGCACGGCCTGCGCGGTCAGCGTGGCGTGTTCACGCAGCGCCGCGAGTATCGTCTCGGAGTTGTCCCGCACGTACTGCCAGGAGAACCACGGGTTGCCCGGAGCTTCCTGATAGCTCAAGTGGAAGGACATACGTGGACGTTACCCCGGAGACCGGTTCCGCCGCTCCGCACAGCCCCCGTCCGCCCTCGGCGGCACCGATCACCCTGGAACACATTCGCAAGCAGTATCCGGACGGTACCGTCGCGGTCACGGATCTCAGCCTGGAGATCAAGGCCGGCGAACTGGTGGTGCTGATCGGGCCCTCCGGGTGCGGCAAGTCCACCGTCCTACGCATGATCAACAGGCTTATCGAGCCCACCTCGGGCCGCATCCTGCTGGGCGACGAGGACGTCACCGCGGTCGATCCGGTGCAACTCCGCCGCCGCATGGGGTACGTCATCCAGAACGTCGGCCTGTTCCCGCACCAGACAATCCGGACCAACATCGGCACCGTGCCCCGGTTGCTCGGCTGGTCGAGCGGTCGCATCCGGGAGCGCGCCGACGAACTGCTGGAACTCGTCGGCCTCGACCCGGCCACGTTCAGCCGGCGTTACCCGCACGAACTGTCCGGCGGCCAGCGCCAGCGGGTCGGCGTCGCGCGGGCACTCGCCGCCGACCCCGTGGTGCTGCTGATGGACGAACCGTTCTCGGCCGTCGACCCTATCGCGCGTACCCGATTGCAGGAGGAGTTCCTCCGGTTGCAGGCCGAGGTACGCAAGACGATCGTGCTGGTCACCCACGACCTGGACGAGGCGGTCCGGCTCGGTGACCGGATCGCGATCCTGTCCCAGGGCGGCAGCCTCGAACAGTACGACTCACCGGCCGCCCTGCTCGGTGAGCCCGCCTCGGCCTTCGTCCGCGAGTTCGTCGGCGCCGACCGGGGCATCCGCCGACTCGCCGTCACCCCGATCACCCGCGAGTTGCTCGACGACGCGGAACTGGTCGACCATGCCGGGCTGCCCAGCGCCACGATGGGTTCTTCGCTCTACGACGCGCTGGCCAAGATGCTCGTCGCGAACGCCGACTACGCCCGAGTGCTCGACGACGACAAGGTGATCGGGCTCCTCAGCCGGCATCGCGTACTGAGCATCGACTATCCGGCCGAGACGGTCGACTGACCGCACCCAGACCACCGGACGCGCGGTCGGACCGGGGGGGTGGTCCGACCGCGCGTGTCCGGGTACCGCCCGCTACCGGCGACCGCGCCAACCGCCGAGCGCCGCGATGCCGATGATCCAGCCGGTGAAGAAGCCGTAGGTCGCCCCGGAGCCGGCGGCCGCGAAGGCTCCGACCAGCGACGGGTTGGCCTGGATCAAGGCGGTGAACAGCGCCGCGAAAGCGCCGGCGAAGACGTACGCCGACCAGCCCGCGAAGAACTGGCTGAGCGTCCCGCGGGCTCGGGCGAGCTGCGAGCCGGGCAGCAGGAACAGGAACACCGCGGTCAGTACGACCAGCAGGATCGCCTTGAGGTCGGCGGCGATGATGTTCTGGAGGGAATCGGAGGAGTCGAACCGCCATGCCGGCCAGGCGAGCAGCCGCAGGAACCAGCCGCCGGCGGTGTTCGGATCAGTGTTGTCCCGGGCCCAGTCCGCGTACCACGGACTGCCGAAGACCAGGACCAGGATGAGCGCGGCCAATGTGCCCGCACTCGTCGCGGACTTGTACCGGTTGGTGAGAGCCATGGCGCCGTAATTCCCTGCGGAATCGACCGGCCAAACCTGGTGGACTGACCTTCATAAATGCACCGGCGGACCCGGCGGCCGGGTCCGCCACGCCGGGGTCAGTGCTTGAGGAGGTAGTCGATGAAGGCGGCACGCAACAACGGCTCGCTCTCCGCGTACCCGTGGCCGGTGAACTCCCGCCACAGCGCCACCGCCTCGTCGACCGTCGGTCCGACCGAATTCGGCGAGCCGTCCAGCGCCTCGGCCTCGTCCGCGTTGGGCAGGTGACGCAGCACCGACCAGAAGAACCGGACGTCCCGGTGCTCCCGGGCAAGGCTGAACGCCCGCTCCCGCAGTTCCTCAGTAGACAGCGCGTCAAGCTGGGCAAAGTCGGGCCGTGAGCCGGAAGGCGAGTCGGTCATGAGGTCGAGCCTAGCGCCTGACCCGCGTACTCACCGGTCGGTGGCACCCCAGCGGTCCATCCCCCACGGATCCGGACGGGGCTCGGCCGGCTGCGGCGGGAGAGCGGCCGACCAGGCACTCGGATGTTCGAGGGATCCGGTGCTCCACCCCCCGGACCCACCCGAGTCGGTGGCCCAGTCCGCGTCGAACTCGCCGACCACCCGACGCGGTCGCCCCAGCGACTCCACCAGGCGGGTGACCACCAGGCCCGCCGCCACCGTCACGGCGGCGATGGCGGTGAGCGCGATGTCCCACCCCCGTTCGTCCTCGTACCTGAGGAAGAGGGTGAGCAGGGCGACGGAGAGCAGCAGACCGAACACGCCGCCGCGCCGCCCGAACGCGCTACTGCCACCGAGCAGGGCTGCCCCGATCGCCAATCCGGTCCACTCCAGGCCCGTGGTCGGGCGCACCGTCCCGGTCCCACCCGTGGCGATCAACAGGCCGGACGCGGTGGCGAGCACCATCGACGCCACGAGCGCCGTCGCGGCGAGCAGGCCCGCCGCCGTCCCACGCCGTTGGGCCGGATCGCCCAGCGGACGGAACCGTCCGACCGCCCGACGAACTGACTTGATCGTTCCGAACAGGCCACCGAGCACCGCCACCGCGGCGAAGCCGGCGAACAGGTAGAACGCCGTCCGCGTCGGGTCGTACCCGCCCTGCACCGTCACCGGGCCGGTGCGCTGCTGGATGAACACCATCGCACCGAGCGCGGCGGCCAGGCTGGCCGCCCAGGCTGGCACGTGGAAGCCCACCACCAGCACGGCGACCGCCAGGCCCAATCCGACGGCCACGAGTGCCGCCGGCAGGATCGCGGCGACCACGCCCCGGTCGCCGTTCTCGGCCACATGCAACGCGACCGCCACCGCGACCGGCCCGATCGCGAGGTTCGGCACCGCGGCACGCAGGCTGAGCCCCGCCGCGAGAGCGAGCAGGCCGAGCGCCGAGGCCGAGACCAGCAACCCGTCCAGCGCGGCTCCGCGTACCGCGCCGGGCTCCGCCTCGTACAACAGGTAACTGACCGCCACCACCGCGGCCAGCAGCACGACCTCCCACACCAGGTGCACCGCCAGGCGGTCCCGGCCCGACTCACCGTGCCCCGGATCGTCGAAGGAATGGCCGGCGACCCGCTCACCCCGCGCCGTCGTGCCGTCCGGGTCGTCGAACGTATCCGGGTCGTCGACGCTCCGTCGCGGATAGATCGACTCGTCGTACGTCATGCGTGTGCCCTTCCGGATCATGCCGCCCGGCCGGCACCGGCCACGACCAGCCGAACGGCGGTGCCACACCGGAGCGGTCCGCCGGACCGCTCGCTCAGATCCCGTTCGGAGGCGACCGTACCCGCCGGCAGGTCCCGGACGTAACCCCGGTCACATTCCGACCCGCCGGACCGGTCGGTATCCGGTGGAGCCCGGGCCGGCGTGCCCGGCACGGCGCCACCTCGGTCGCGAGGTGAGGAGGAACATCGGTGCCGGTGACCGATCAGGCAGCTCGGGCAGCGCCTTGCCGCAGGCCCCGAGCCTGTTCAGCGGTCCCGATCGGCGTCCGGCTGCTCGTCCTCGTCCGGTCGCTCCGGCACCCGGCAGGCGCGTTCCAGCCACAGCGCTGCCGCGACCAGTGCCAGCGACGCGACCAGCCCGCCCACAGCGGCGGGCAGATCGTCGGTGGCGGCCCGGGTGCGCTCGATGACAAGCCACACCGTGACCCCGGCGTAGAACCCGGCGAAGATCGCTCCCGCCATCGACGACGCCTTGGCCAGCACCGCATACCGGGCCACCGTCAACGGCTCAACCGGATCGCGGCCCGGCCGGCGCTCGATCCGGGCCCGGGTGGTGAGGGCGGCATACCCCTCAAGCACGGCCAGTGCGGCCAGCGTCACCGGCGGCAACCACGGCAGGGCGGGGATGTCGCCGTAGAAACTGCTGATCAGGAGCCAGGCAACGGCGGCCGCCGCCAACCCGGCCACGATCAAGCTGGCCGGGCGGGTGGGACCCATCGTCGGGCCCGGACCTGGCCGACGCGGCGGGGAGGACGGACCGGTCATGCGGCAGAACCGCTTCGCTGGCTCACCGAACCACCCTTCGTGACTGGCGCCGGGCCTCGCAAGACCGGCTCACTCCTCGCGCTCACTGGACCGACCCTTCGTTCGCGACTGCGGGGCTCGCAGAACCGGCTCACTCCTCGCGCTCACTGGACCGACCCTTCGTTCGCGACTGCGGGGCTCGCAGAACCGGCTCACTCCTCGCGCTCACTGGACCGACTCTATCGGCATGTCCGGTCGCGGACGCAGTTCCCGCGCGTCGGCCGCCAGCGGCTCCCGGTTGAGCAGATCGGTCAGCCAACCATGACCGGGCAACCGGCCGTACGGCTCGATGTCCAGCCATGGCCGCAGCACGAAGGCGCGCAGGTGGGCGCGAGGGTGGGGCAGGACGAGTTCGGGGCCGTGCCGGACCACCGGCTCTCCCGACTCGTCCCAGACCGAGATCACGTCGACGTCAAGCGTCCGGGGACCGAACCGTCGCTCCGGGTCGCGACGTCGTCCGGCGGCGTCCTCGGCCGCTCTGGCCCGATCCAACCAGGACTCCGGGGTCGCCGTCGGGTCGTGGGCGAGCAGCGTCGCGTTCAGGTACGCGGGCTGGTCGGCGTCCCCCCATGGCGGAGTCTCGTAGACGCCGGAAACCAGGACCAGAACGTCCCGGAGCGAGTTCACCGCCTGCCGGAGCTGACGAAGGCGGTCCCCCAGGTTGCCGCCCAGCGACAGCACCGCCCGGCTCATCGGGCACCGTGCCGCTGTCCGGCGGCGGTCGTCGGTCCCGGCGGCATCGACGTACTCGATCCCGCCAGGCCACCCGACGCCGGCGGGCCGCTCGGATCCGGCGGGTTACCCAGCCCGGCCGGCGTCTTCGGTGCCGACGGATCGGCGTCCCGCCGCCGGGTGATGGTCACCGACACGTCGGCGAACTCGTGCGGTATGGGCGCCTGCGGCTTGTGCACCGTGACGGTGACGGCCTCGACGCGGTGGTCCGCGAGACAGGCCATGGCAAGCCGGTCGGCCAACGTCTCGATCAGGTTCACCGGTTCCCCCGTCACGATGGCGACCAGCGCTCCGGCCAGGTCCCCATAGTGAACGGTGTCCGCGACGTTGTCCGAACGCGCCGCCGACGCGAGATCCAGTTCCAACCGGACATCGACGACGAAGTCCTGGCCGTGCTCACGCTCGACGTCGTACACCCCGTGCCGGCCGCGGGCGCGCAGCCCCGTCAGCGTGATGGTGTCGCTCATCGCCGATCGCCCGGTCTCGCCGGCGTCCCGCCCGGCACGGTCGACGCCCCGCCGGGGAGGGCCAGGCGAGGTCGTCCGCTGGCCTGCCAGACCGCGAGCGCGTCGACGGTGTCCCGAACGTCGTGTACGCGTACCCCCCAGGCGCCGGCCGCGATCGCGAGCACGCTGGTGGCGATGGTCGCCGCCGATCGCTCTCCGGGGGGCCGGGCGACGCCGTCCGGACCGGCCAGCAGGGCTCCGAGGTAGGACTTCCGGCTCGCCGCGAAGAGCAGCGGGAACCCGAGACCGAGCAGTTCGTGGAGCCGAACGGTGAGGGACCAGTTGTCCGCCGCCCGCTTCGCGAACCCGAGGCCCGGATCGACCACGATGCGTTCGGCAGCGACTCCGGCGGCCAACGCCGCGTCGATCCGCTGACCAAGTTCGCGCTTAACATCCGACACCACGTCGGCGTACCGGGCCAGGTCCGCCATCCGTCGGGAGTGCCCCCTCCAGTGCATCAACACCCACGGGCAGCCCGCCCCGACAACCACTTTCGCCATGTCCGGGTCGGCCAACCCGCCGGATACGTCGTTGACCATGACAGCGCCAGCCTCCAGCGCCGCCCTGGCGACGACGGACCGGGTGGTGTCGATGCTCACCGGCACCCCCAGCGCCGCCAACTCCCGGATGACCGGCAGGACCCGCGCCGCCTCGGTGGCCGCGTCGACCCGATCGGCCCCCGGGCGGGTCGACTCGCCACCAACGTCGATCAGGGCGGCACCCTCGTCATACATCCGGCGACCATGTCGGACGGCCGCCTCCCGGTCGGCGTACCGGCCGCCGTCGGAGAACGAGTCCGGCGTGACGTTGAGGACGCCCATCACCACCGGAGGGTCCGCGCGCAGCAGTTCGGTCACCGCTCGACCGTACCCACCGCGATGTGTCCCGCAGGGCGGACACCCCGTTCGAACACGTGTACGATCCAACGCGTCAACAGGACGACGAGGGACACGGTTCGCGCCTTGTTAGGGACAGGGGCGGGCCGTACGCTGTGCAGTTGCGAGGCATCCAAACGGCGAAGCTGAAGGGAAGGGCCAAAGCGGCACGAATCACCCAGAATCCGCCACCGGGGGTGACGGAGACGGAACAACCGGTCCACCGAGAAGGGGTCGGTCGACCGCGGTGACAATGCCCGGCTTGACATCTGCGGATGCGGCTTCGCCGGCCGCGCCTTGGGGAGGTTTGCAATGATCGCCACGGAGTTTCTGGAAACGACGTGGGCAGGCGCCACACAGGTGTTCCACACCATCTCGTACGCCGCGGCGGCGGCCCCGGAACCAAAGGGCATCAACACCGAAGGTGTCGTCACATTCTTCGCCAGCAAGATCGCACCGATCCTGCTCGCCGTACTCGGCGTGATCTTCATTGGCCGGGCCAGTCGCGGTGAGATCTCCAAGGTGCTCACGAGCTCCGCCATCGCGATCGTGGGTCTCGCCTTCATCGCCGGCGCGGCCACACTCTTCTTCGTCGGCGACTACCTGATCAACCTGATCTTCCAGTAGGCGCCATGCGACTGCGCACCGACGACGACATCTACCGGGCCCGGCTGGTCTACCTCGGGCCACCCGGCTACACCCTTCCGGTCCACCTGCCGTACGCCCAGTACGGCCTGTTCATGCTGCTCGTTCCACTGTTCATGTTCATTCACTGGCTATTCACGTTGGACGTGGAACTGTTCCCGGCATGGGAGATCGCGCTGGCGATCGTCACGACGTCGTTCATCTTCCGGTACGTCGACCCCGACCGACCGGCCCGCACGGTGATCCGCACCGCGCTGACCGACTGGCGCCGCACCCGGGAACCAGCCACCGAGCAACGCGACCCACGGCTGGTGGCGACCCGGATTCGGATCCGGGAGGAGCTGGTATGACCGACCGCCGGACGTCCCCCTCCGTCGGTGAGGCGACGGAATGACCCCAACCTCGTCGCCAGGCTTTCCTCGCCCGGCGGTACCGCGAGCCGACACCAAAGGTAACGGTGTGCGACCGAACGACTACGACGAATCGGACGGGGTGGACGCCGAGTCCCTCGATCCGGCCCTGGTGACGAGTCCGGGGCAGGGCGGTGTGGCCCGCTTCCAGGCACCGCGACCCGTACGCCGTCGCCCCGCTCCGTCCCCCACCGACCAGACCGGACCGTCGAACTCCTCGGGTAGCCGGCCGGGCGACCACCCGGACATCGACTCCCCGTTCCTCGACCTCTTCGGGCACACACCTTCTCCCAGGCCCACCGCGGCGCCACATCAGCGCTCCTCGGGCTGGGGAGAACAACCGGCTCCCCCGCCACCGCAGCCGGTCGCCGACTCTCTGCGCGGCACGCCGCCCCGGCACGTCGAACCGACCCCACCGGCACAGCCGGCACCACCGACCCAGGCCGCGCCCCCGACTCATGAGTCCCCCGCCGCCCGCCCGGCCGAGCGGGACGGAGTGGCTCGTCCGGCGCCGTCGGTCGAGCCAACCGAATCCGCGTCCCAGCACGCACATACGGCGAATACCGACAACCGGGATCAGCTCGATGACGAGCCGACCTGGCCCGAGTACCAGGCCTGGACCTCGACAGCGACCGAGCCTGCGGGTGGAGTTCCGCGGGTGCCGCCGTACGCCCGCGAGGCCGCAAGTTCCGAGCCCTCGGTCGCCGCACCTCGCCCCTTTCACCGAGCCGGATCCACACCGGCCGCGTCCTCCGCGCCCGACCGTGCGGCGTCCACAGCGAAGATCAGCCCGAACCACCGGGATACCGCACCCGTCCCGGCTGCCGGCGCCGAGGCCGGGCCGCCGCTGGCCGACGCGACGCGGTCCACACCGGTCCACCATGACCAAGCCCGCTCTCCGGAGCTGGCCGCCGAGCGGCCCCCCGTCCGCCGGGCGGACGACCGGTCCGCGCAGACGACGCAACGAGAGACGGACGGTGGTCGCCGGGGCCGCCGGCAGCGAACCGCGAAGCCGCCGGCCGTTCGGCCGCCGAAGGTCAAGTTCGGCGACCGCGACCCCGCCGTCGAGCTGGCCATCACCGAAATCGCCGGCCATCTCACCTTCACACCCAACACCGTCACGGCCTGGTACTGGTTGCCCGAGGTTCGATGGGCGTTCCGTCCCGACGCAGAACGGGAAGCGCTGCTCGCGGCGATCTCCGAGCAGTACGCGGGTCTCGCGGGATTCCGGTTGCACCTGCGCCGGACCACCCGTCCATTCCCCGCCGACGAATGGGCCCGGACCGTCGACCGGAACACCGCCAAGCCCCTGGCCCCGGTGCCTGGCGCACCGAGTTGGTCCGATCACCTGGTCGCGGCGCAACGACACCTCCTCTCGGTCAACCACGCGGAGGGGCAGACATATCTCGGCGTCACCTTCGCCCGCCGATCCATGGGCGACTCTTTCGTGGAACGCGTGCTCCGTACGTTCGGCCGGGGCGTCGCTGACAGTGAGCGGCGCAAGCTTGGACGGACCGTCGAACAGTTCGACGAGGTCCTCGGGGCATTCGGCATGCGCGGCCGGCGGGTCACCGCGGGTGAGCTGGAATGGCTGCTCTACCGTTCGGTGGCCCTGTGCATGACACCACCGACATCCCTCTCCCCGGTCACCGGCGGGCGATGGGAACGCGGCGACCTGCTGGCTCTCACCGAACAGGTGGAGCGCTACCGCACCCCGTACGGTTCGACCGTCAAGCTGGTCAACCGCATGACCGGCGAGGAACGACACGTAGCCGTCCTCGCCGTGGGCCGCATGGAACCATTGGAAATTCCGGAACGGCACGAGCCATGGCTGCACTTCCACGAGCGACTGCCCTGGCCGATGGAGTTGTCCAGCCGGATCGACCTGCTCGGTTCCGGAGATTCGTTCCGCAACCTGGAGCACCGACTCCGCATGATCCGGTCGCAACAGGCCGACTACGCACAGCACGGCATGGACGCACCGCCCGAACTCGAACGGCTCGCCAAGCGGGCGCTGGTGATCGGTGACGAGATGACAACCGGATTGCCGGTCGAGTCCGCCCGAGCACACGGGTGGCACCGCATCGCGGTGGGCGGCCGCAACCGGGAGGAATGCCTGGAGCGGGCACGGCGGTTGATCCAGCTCTACTCGCGCGAGCTGCGTATCTCGCTGCAACACCCCAAGAACCAGGACTGGCTGGCCCGGGAGTTCATTCCGGGCGAGCCCGTGGCCAACACCGGCTACGTCCGTCGAATGCCGGTCAAGCTGCTTGCGGCGGCGCTGCCTCAGGCCGCGTCAACGGTGGGTGACCGGCGGGGTGACCTGATCGGCCGTACCGCCGGCACCTGCCGTCGACCCGTGTTCCTCGACCTGCACTTCCCCATGGAGGTGCGCGAGCGGTCCGGGCTCGCCGTTTTCGTCGCCGAACCTGGCGGTGGCAAGTCCACGCTGCTCGGCGCGCTCGGTTACCTGTCCGCCCGACGTGGGGTGCAGGTGACTCTGCTCGACCCGTCCGGCCCGCTCGCCCGGTTGTGCTCCATGCCGGAGCTGCGCCCGTATTCCCGCGTGCTCAACCTGACCGGCTCCGAGCAAGGCACGCTCGCGCCGTACTCCCTTATCCCCACCCCGCTGCGGTCGGAGTTCCCGGCCGGTCCGTCCGGGGATCGGGAGTTCGAGATCGCCGTGTCCAACGCCCGCGCCGAGCGCCGCATGCTCGTGCAGGACATCTGCATGATGCTGGTGCCACCGCAGGTGGCCCGCGAGGCGTCCACGGCGACGCTGTTGCGGCACGCGGTGCGCCAGGTTCCCGCCGAGGAGACGTCCCGGTTGGACGATGTCGTCGCGTGCCTGGCCGGCCTCGCCGACCACGACGGCAAGGAGCTGGCCAACCTGCTCCTCGACACCGCTGAAATGCCGCTGGCGTTGCTGTTCTTCGGTCGGCCACCAGAGGGTTTGCTGGGCGCCGACGCCGCATTGACAGTCATTACCATGGCTGGCCTGCGGCTCCCCGACCTCAAGATCGAACGTGAGTACTGGTCGGCGGAGGAGGCGCTCGCCCTGCCGATGCTGCACACCGCACACCGCCTCGCGGTCCGGCGCTGCTACGGCGGGTCGATGTCCTCCCGCAAGCTGGTCGGCCTGGACGAGGCCCACTTCATGGAGGGCTGGCGGTCGGGCCGGTCGTTCCTGGTCCGGTTGGCTCGGGACTCCCGGAAATGGAATCTGGCGGCGTTGGTCTCATCCCAGAACCCGCGCGACATCCTTGGCCTTGACGTGCAGAACCTTGTCTCCACCGTGTTCGTCGGCCGGATCGCCGAAGACGAGGAGATCGCCTCGGAGGCTCTCCGACTGCTCCGGGTGCCCGTCAACGACGGGTACGAGGCGACGCTCGCCTCGCTGTCCGCAGTGGACAGCTCGTCGGCGGACCGGCTCGGCTTCCGTGAGTTCGTCATGCGCGACGTCGACGGTCGAGTCCAGAAGGTACGGGTCGACGTGTCGTACGTGCCCGGCCTGCTCGACCATCTCGACACCACCCCCGCTGCGACGACACCCGCGACGACCGTCGCGCAGTTACCGTCCAGCATCAGCGACCCGGAGGCGTGACATGGCACGGCGGGCCGTCGCGATGGTCCTCGCCATCGCCGTTCTCGCGTTGGGCTCGCTCGCTTGGGCGACACCCGGCGTCGCCACACCCGCATCCGCCACCCCCGCAGCCGCCCAGGTCCCGATGCGGGCGCCGGTGGACCTCTGTACCACCAAAGAGTGGCAAGCCGATCCTCGCGGCTGCGCACAGCGACTGACGGACACTGGGGAAAATACGATCGACTGTGACCGTCCACCGACGCCTAACGCGCCTGACTCTGGATTAGCCGGCTGGTTCGCCAGCCGCCCGGAGTCCGCCAGGCATAACGGCCCACAGGGCCTGTACAGCACCTATGGTTACGCCGGGTACAGCTACATAACGTACGACGTGGACGGTGGCTGCGCCTCCTCGCTCCTGCATCCGGATTACCGGTTCACCACCACGGTGGCCAACGGCGAGTTCATGCTCGCCACGTCGGTGATCGGGGCCTCCAACGCGCTCCGCGAACGGGCCTGGTCGCCGCAATCCATGTGGGGCTGGGCCGACCCGCTTGTCGAGCAGGCCACAAAGGCCGTTTACCAGAAGGTGTTCAGCGTCTTCGGCATCGTCACCCTCTGCGTCGTCGGCCTGTATCTGATCTGGCGGTCCCGGCAGTCGGACATGAGCAACGCGATGACCACCGCCGGCTGGGCGGTGCTGGTGATGGTGGCGGTCACCGCGCTGGCCGCCTGGCCGGTCCGATCGGCGAACATCGCCGACGGCACGCTGGTCGGCGCCCTCGCCGTGGTCCACGATGCCGTCGGGCCCCGCGCGCAGGACATCCCGCCCGATCAGTGCGCGCTGCCTAACCCACAGGCATGCAAGGACAACCGTCCACCGGCGGTGCGGGCCAGTGACACGGCCACCGAGACGATGCTGTACCGCAACTGGCTGCGCGGGGTGCTGGGTTCCGCCGACAGCGAGACCGCTAAGAAATACGGGCGGGCGCTGTACGACGCCAAGTCACTTTCGTGGGACGACGCTGAGACTGTTCGAGCGAATCCTAGTACCCGTGAGACCGCAATCAGGGCAAAGCAAATGCAGTGGATAAAGGTGGCCCAGCAGATCAAGAAAGAAGATCCCGAGGCGTACGAGTACCTGACCGGCGAGCGGGACATGGAGCGGGTCGGCGCCGGCTTCATCGCCCTGCTGGCCGCCGTGCTGTTCGCCATGTTCGACCTGACCGCCTCGCTGCTGGTGCTGCTCGGGTTCCTGATCTTCCGGTGGGCCGTCATCGCCGCCCCGATCCTGGGCACGATCGGGCTGCTCCGCCCGGCCAGCGCGGGATTGCGCCGGCTGGCAAACGCCGTCGTGGCGGCGGTCTTCAACATCGCCATCTTCGGTACCGGGGCCGCCGTCTACCTGTTCGCGGTGGATTTGATCATGAGTACCCCGACGCTGCCGGGTTGGCTCCAGGTGGTGCTGGTCTGGTTGTGCGGCGTGGTCGGTTGGCTACTGCTGCGGCCCTACCGGCGGATCACTCAGCTGGGCGGCAAGGACAGCAGCGAGGCGGTGAGTTCGGCCGGCTCCTGGCACCGTCGCTTCTTCCGGGATATGCGCGAGGCGGCCCGGTTGGACGTGGCCGAGCCGGGCGGGACGGCCGAGCCTCGGCTTGCTCGAAGGGCCGCCGCGGTCGGCGAACAGACGCGTCTGCGCCCCGAGGCCCGGCTGGAGGATCCGGCCCATGCCTCCCCATCCCGACCCGACGGCCGGGAGCGGGAGGCGCCGGCCCTCCCCGCCGCCGCTTCGACGGCATCCACCGAGACGCCCGCCCCGGTCGCCCGAACCACACCGGCGCCACGGCGCCGCCAGCCGGCTGGCTGGGTCGAGCCGGACGTGCCCGACCCCACCCCGTCATACGCTGTCTACCGCCCCGACTCCGTGGACGAGCCGCAGGTCCGGCCGAGCCCACGGATCCGCTCCGAGGCCAGGTGAGCGTCGATGCGACGGACGATCGCGTTACTGATCAACGGTGTTCTCCGTTCCCGGCTCGGCGTGGCGGTGGCGTTGGCCGTGGTCGTTCTCGGGGTCGTCGGCGCCGCCCGGCTGATCTCGGGACCGAACGACGAGCGGACCGGCGTCAACGGCCAACCGGCCGGGCCGATCACCACCGTCCATCCGACCACCGGAGACGACGGGTTGACTTCGGACGGCGGACCGGTCTCTCCGAAGGCGATTCCCGGCGTCGAACCTCCCGAGTCGGTGGCGAGGAGCTTCGCCACCGCGTGGCTGCGTCGTGACCTGCCTGCCGACCGCTGGCACACCGGCCTGGCGCCCTATGCCACCTCCACGCTCGCTGGCCGGCTCGGTGAGACCGACCCGGCCGGAGTTCCGGCGGAGCGACTGACCGGCTATCCGGTGCTGACCCCACAAACCGCGGATCTCGTCCAGGTCAGTATGCCGGTCGACACCGGCATCCTGCATCTACAACTGGTTGACGCCGACGGGGCCTGGCGGGTCGACGCCGTCGACTGGGAGCGCGCGTCATGACCGCGGGAGGCGGTGTTGTCGCCGCAGGGCGTCGCAGGGCCCGCCGGGCCGTGGCGCTCACGGTGGTCACCTCCACGTTGGCGCTGTTCTGTTGCGCCGGTGGCGCGGGCGCATTCCTGCTGACGACGCTTGGCGGAGACTCGGAACCCACCGACCTGACCCTCGCGGCCGGGCAGTGCGGCCAGGGCGAACCGGTGGCGGCAACCGGTGAGATGCCTCGGCTGGATAACTTCGGGCCCAGCCAACTGCGTAACGCCGCTGTCATCATCAACATCGGCCGGCAGATGAAGGTGCCGCCGCGTGGGTGGGTCGTCGCGATCGCCACCGCGATCCAGGAATCCCGGCTGTCCAATCTGCCGTATCTGGGGGCGAGAAACGACCACGACTCGCTGGGCCTGTTCCAGCAGCGCCCCAGCCAGGGCTGGGGGACGCCGGCCCAGGTGCGCGATCCCGCATACGCGTCGCGCAAGTTCTACGAGCGGCTGCTGCGCGTGGACGGCTGGCAACAGTTGCCGCTCACCGATGCGGCACAGCGGGTGCAGCGCAGTGCGTTTCCGGATGCCTATGCCAAGCACGAACCGGTCGCCACCCGGATCGTGAATCTGCTCGCCAACGGCGCGGCCCTCGCTGCCGGCGACGCCGTCGACCCGCGTTGCGCGGAGGCCGGGGAAATCGCCGCGTCGGGATGGACTGTGCCGGTCCGCGCGGTCGTCGGGTCAGGGTTCCGGACGGCCTCTCGGCCCGGTCACAACGGTGTCGACCTGATTATCGGGAAGGAAAAGGACATCCACGCCACGGCCGCCGGCCGGGTGCTGGTGTCCCGGTGCGACCCGGACCATCGGGGGGCACTGAGTTGCGACGTGGACGGCCATCCGGGCAAGGGTGGTTGTGGCTGGTTCGTGGACATCCAGCATGCCGGTGGGGTTATCACCCGCTACTGCCACATGGTGCGGGCTCCGTTCGTCCGGGCCGGCGACACGGTGCGGGCCGGCCAGGTCATCGGTAAGGTTGGATCAAGCGGGAACTCGTCGGGCCCACATCTGCACTTCGAGGTGCACCTCGGCGGGTTGCGTTCCAGCGCCGGTGCGGTCAACCCGGTCCCGTTCATGCGCGAGCGGGGTGCACCCTTGGAGGGCAACGGATGAGGTGGCGGGAGTCGCGATGAGCCGCGAGCCGCTTCCCGACCCGTTCGCCGGCGAACCCGACTGGGCCCCTCGACCCCCTCGTCCTGTGCTGCTGGCCCCGGCCAGCGGACCCCACGACCTGCGAGGTCGGCGGATCCGGGTCGGTCTGCCGGGCCTGGGCTGGCGCGCCGACCTGCGTGCGGACGACCGGGTGGTGCAGGGCAGCCGGACGTACGTGCCGGCCATCCCGGAACATGAGTGGTATCGGGCCGAGGCCGAACAGACCGAAGTCTTTGCGCCGTTGGTTCCGGCCGAGCGGGTGTGGATCGAGCTCCTCGGCGAGCAATCCGATCGCGTCCCCACTCCCGACGTACTCTCCCGATTGGTGTCGTTGGACGCTCCGACGCATCGTCTTCCCGTGCCTGTCGTCGACGCGGACGCCGTAACCGGCCGGCGGGTGGTCCAGGTTGTCGATGGAGTGGAACGCCGAGACTTGCGGGCGATCACGGAACTGCACACCAGCGTCGATGGGGACATCTGTGTCCGGGTCACCACGGAAGTCGAGTGGTACCGCTGGGCGTGGAGCGGTCAAACCCCGAAGACGCAGGAAGTGCCGGTGCACCTGCTGTGGCTCGAGTAAGATCAGATCAAACGTTCAGCCTGGCAGATCCGCCAGCCACCTTCATTCCTTGCCTGAATCATCCACGATTGTCGCTCGCTTTGCGATGATCCATTTACAACCGCAGAAAGTATCAACTCCAATCGCACCCGAGCTTCGCTACCTTGCATTTCGATTGCCATACTTCCCCAGCTCACGTCGATCGAGGTGCCGAATCGGCTCTCACGTTCGACCAGATCAGCACGCAGGTCGTGAAATTGCGCTAATGACGGTGATCGGCAAACGAGTTGCTGCGCGAGGGTATCGTTACGGTCCACGAAATGGGCTTGAAGAAAGCCGTAAACCGCTACATCTGGAGTGCTGCGGTCTGGGGCGGTTGCTCGGTCGTACAACACGAACAGGCCGCCGGTGCCGAGCAGCAGCGCCGCCAGCGCTCCACCGAGGATGATCAATACAAGCCGACGGCGGCCTCCCGGTCGGGCAGGCACGGGGGCGGGTGGTCCCTGGGTAATCGGTGCCGCCGCATGGTGGAAGGGCTGGACCGGGGTGTGCTGGAGTGGCAGGACAGGCGAGGACTGGGTCGGCGTTCCGGGCGCCGAACCGGGTGCGGTCGCGACGTCGGGTCCGCCCGGCCGCGTTACAGCGGCGACGTCCGGCCCGTCGGACGGTGTCGCCGCCGCGACGTCGGGCGCGCCCGGGGCCGGCCTTCCTTGGGCGGGGGCGGCGGCTTGTTCCGACCGCACACCTTGCTCGGGCGCAGGACCGGCCTCGTCGGGATGGGTCCGCTGCGCCGGGACACGAGAGGTCTGGGAACCGGCGGGTGGCTGCACAGATTCCACCTCCTGAGGCTATCGGCCGCCATGCGTCTGCCCAATAGCCGAAGATCTCGGTTCGGTGACCCATGTGCCATCGGGAAGTCACGCTCCGACATGGACGCGGGGCGGATCCGCTGCTTGTGATCACCGCCGGTACACGGCCCGAGCCAGCGGAGAGGCGCCGCCAGGAGCCACCACTCCGACGCGGTCCGGCGAACCGCCGCGCATCCCGGAAACCGGGCCGGACCTGGGTTACCGTCCTAATTCGGGATGAGATCCGTCCAGTCGGCCCGGTCGGGAAAGGCGGATTCGTTGGCCAGCTTGAAGTCGCGTACCGCTCGGGCGGCGGCTCTGCACCGGCAGGCCGCCGCGGTGGTGACGGCCGTCGCCAGCGTGCTGGACGCCGACCCCCCGGCGGCCGCCGACGAACGTGAGCAACGGGACCTGGTCGAGCGGCTGCGCGTGGCCGGAGCGCGACTTGCGCCGGGTTGGTTGGGTGATCCCCTGACCGCGTCGACAAGTCACCCGGCTCTGGGCAGCGGCGCCGCCTCCGGCCACGTCCGGATCGGCGTGGCTGAGCCGGTGACCGGAGTGCGGTTCCCGGCGATCGTGCCCCTGTTGGGCACCGGGCACCTCACCATGACCGCCGACGCGACGGACCACCGGGTCGGCGGCCTGCTCCGTTCCCTGCTGCTTCGCCTGCTCGCCGCCACTACCGCGGGTTCCCTGCTGGTCCGTGCGGTGACCGACGTCCGGACGACCGTCCTGTTCGAGCCCTTCGCACCGTTGATCGACGCGGGCCTGATGCCGCCACCGGCGACCGACCGGGCGGGTCTGCTGACCGTCCTCACCGAGGCGGAACGCTGGGTAGGACCGTCGCGGTCCGGAGCCGCCCGGCGCCGGCGCCGGGATCGCACGATGCTGGTCGTGATCGCCGCATTGCCACCGGACGTCGAACCCGACGACCTGGGCCGGGTCGGCGAGCTGGCCCGGTCGGGCGTCTCGGCCGGCCTGCATCTGATGGTGGCCGGCTGGCCCTCGACTGATCCGCTTACCGCTCCACAGCAGCACCCAGCGACGGTTCCCGCAGCCGTGGACGTGGTGTCTGACGCGGCAACCGCCCAATCGACCGCTCCACCGCCCCCAGCCGCACCGTCGGCCACGGCACGACCGGCCGCGCAAGGACCGGCCACGGCACGACCGGCCTCGCCACCGGCGGACGCGCGGCACGTGAAGGGCCCACTGCCGGTCCACACATCCAGGGTGGGCCTGGCTCCTGCCTCGCCGGCCTTGGCGGACGCGACGGTGGTGACGGTCTTCGAGTCGTACGCCGTTCTCGGTGATCCGCCCGGAGCGTCGTTCGGCGGCCGGGGTCCGCTGCCCGCACCGGGCGGCCTCGACGTACCGGTGCTTCTGGATTCCGACCCTCCGGCCGCCCTGGTCGACCGCGTCTGCCGCGACCTGGCGGCCCGGTTCGCGATCGACCGCCGCCCCGATGTCGCCGATCTGCTCCCCGACGACGCCGAGTTGTGGACCGAGAACGCCGCCGACGGACTGACCACGATCGTCGGCCATGATGGCGACACCCCCGTCACCCTGCGGTTCTCTGACGTGACACCGCACTGGATGGTCGCCGGTCGCCCCGGCGTCGGCACCACCTCGTTCGTCGCGAATCTCGTGTACGGCCTGGCCGCCCGGTACCGCCCGGACGGTCTCGCCATTCATCTGCTGAACCTGCGTCCGGCACCGGCCTTCGGTGAGTTCCTGCCCACCGACACGGACCGGTCCTGGCTGCCACACATCCGTACCGCCGGGGTCGGCGCCGATCGCGAGTACGGACTCGCTCTGCTGCGCGAGTTGGACGCCGAGTTGGATCACCGCCAGATCGTGTACGAGCGGGCGGGGGTCGGCCGCTTCTCCGAGCTGCCCGAACGGGATCGGCCACCACGCGTGATCTGCCTGGTCGAGGGCGTCGCGGACCTGCTCGTCGAGGGGGACAGGACGGCCCGGGAGGCCGGTCGGCGGCTGGAGTCGGTGGCCCGCCGGGGTCGCTCGTACGGCGTCCATCTGCTCCTGGTGTCGCGGCCTGGCGCCGCTGGTCCCACCGTTCCCGGACCGGGCGGTTCTTGTCCGGATGCGCTGCTCGGGCAGTTTCCCGTCCGGATCGCCCTGCCCGGTGGCGGAGAGGTGTTGGAGCCGACCAACGAGTCCGCCGCCGATCTACCACCCGGCGCGGCTGTGGTGAACACCGCGGGCGGGCTCGGCGGACCACGTGGAGCCACCCGTGGTCACGAGCGAATTGTTCGCTTCCCCGATCCACGGTTGGCGGCCCCGGTGCTGGCCGAGTTGCGTAACCAGCTCTGGCTCGCCCGACCGACCGACGACGAACCGCGAGTGTTTACCGGCTCCGCATCGGCTCGCCTCGACGACGACCCTGCGTACCGGGCCCGGTTGGCGGCGGGTGTGGGTCCGCTGACCGCGCTCCTCGGCCGATGCGTGACCACGTCGACCGACACCGCCGCGTTCACGCTCGACGAGGCGCCCGGCCGGCATCTGGCGGTGGTGGGCCGGTCGACCACCGGCGTCGAGGTGCTGGACGCCGCCGCTCGGAGTGTGGCCGCCGTCGTCGCCCCCGGGGCGGTCCGTTTCGCGGTGGCGTCGCTGGTCGAGGAGGCGGACGCGGTGGCGGACGAGTTGGTGTCGGCGTTGCGGACCCGGCATGAGGTCGACATCGTGGACGCGGCCGGCCTGCTCAAGGAGCTGGACGCTGATCGACCCGGGTTCGTCGTCGTGTTCGGCATGGACGCCGCGGGCGCCGCGGATCTGCCGCGGGAGCAGGTCCGGGCGGCGTTGTCGAGCGGTCCCGCTCGGGGGGTCCACCTGTTGTCGTGGTGGCGGCGGACCCGACGGTTGGTCGAGTTGGCCGGCGACCGGCCGCTTGGTGACTACGTGGCCGGTGTGTTGCTGCTGGACCTGCCGGCGATCGAGGCGGAGTACCTGCTCGGACGGGATGCCGACTGGCGGCCACGGCCCGGTCGGGCAACCATGTTCGACGCGCGCAGCGGAACGTGCACCCTGGTCGTCCCGTTCCGTCGATCCGGAGGTGTTCGGTGACTGGGGACGCGTGGCAGGAGTACCTGGCCGCGGCCCAGCGGCTCGCGGCGGTACGCCGGGAGGCCGCGGCGGCGGCGGCGGACCGGCTCGGCGGTTCCGACGCGGTGCGGGACCGGCTGACCGAGGTACGCCAGCGGCTGGCGCCGCAGCGGGCCCGGCTACGCGAACTGGGGGTGGCCGAGGTCGACCTTGTGCCCTCGCCGCCGGAATTGTCGATCGCCGCCCGGTCCGCCGGGCGGGAGCCGGTGACCCTGTCCGCCGCACTGGACCAGGCCGACCGCGCGGTGACGGGAGCGGATGCGGTGCTGACCGGCCGGCGGGGGCGCTCGCCCGGCTTCCGGGCTCGGCGATCGACGCCGGCGCGCCCGTCCGCCTCGGCGTGGGGCTTCCGGCCGTTCGCCGTGGCGCTGATCCTGCTGGCCGGCGGCCTGTTGGCCTGTGTCGGATCGGTGCTGCTGCTTCTCACGGGCTGACACCTGGCCCCGCGACTGACGTCCGGGGCTCACGGCTAACGTCCGGCGGCGCCACGGGGCCCCGCCCGTCAGGAGTGCAGGATCAGCCCCATGGCCTCGGCGCGGGTCTTGGCGTCCCGTTGCAGCACCCCGCGGACGGCGGACGTGATCGTCTTGGCGCCGGCCTTCTGGATCCCCCGCATCGCCATGCACATGTGCTCGCATTCGAGCACCACCACGACGCCGCGCGGTTCCAGCCGGTCCATCAGCAGGTCGGCGATCTGTGCGGTCAGCCGCTCCTGCACCTGAGGCCGTCGGGCGAACACCTCGACGAGCCGGGCCAGCTTGGACAGGCCGGTGATCCGGCCGTCCGGGCCGGGGATGTAACCGATGTGCGCGCTTCCGTGAAACGGCAGCAGGTGGTGCTCGCACAGGCTCATCACGTCGATGTCCCGGACCACGACGAGTTCCTCGTGGTTGGCCTCGAAGGTGGTGGTGAGGACCTGGTTGGGATCCACCCGGAGGCCGGCGAAGAGTTCCGCGTACGCGCGGGCCACCCGGGCCGGGGTCTGCTGTAGCCCGTCCCGGTCCGGATCCTCACCGATGGCGACGAGGATCTCCCGGACCGCCTTCTCGATCCGGGCAAGGTCGACGGCCTGCTCGACCGGGCGTCCGGTGAGCCGGCCGTTGATCAGGCGGGCCGCGAGGTAGTCGGGATACTCGTCGCTGTCCGGCTCGGTGGACGAGCCGGACAGCGACGTCATCTCGTTGCCCGCGGCCCGGTCAGCCGCGGGGTTCAGCGGGAACCGTCCGAGCCGGCCGAACCGCCTCCACCCACGGTTGCCTCGGCGCCGTCGGCCTCGGCCTGCGCCTTGAGCTTGTCGCGCTCGGCGGGGGTGAGCACCGGCGGTTCGGTGGACGGCTGTCGCTTGCCGAACCCGTTGTACGGGGCCATCGGCGGCCGCTTCACCACCCGTTCGCAGATCCGTGCCATGTCGGAGGTAGAGAGCGTTTCCTTCTCCATCAGCTCCAGCACGATGTTGTCCAGGACGTCCCGGTATTCGACCAGGACCTCCCAGGCCTCGTCGTGGGCCAGTTCGATAAGGGCCCGGATCTCCCCGTCGATCTCGGCCGCGACGGAGTCCGAGTAGTCCCGTTCGTGGCCCATGTTGCGACCCAGGAACGGCTCGTCGCCGCTGGTGCCGTACTTGATGGCACCGAGTTTGGAGCTCATGCCGTACTGGGTGACCATCGCCCGGGCCAGCGCGGTGGCCTTTTCGATGTCGTTGCCGGCGCCGGTGGTGGGCTCGTGGAAGACCAGTTCCTCGGCGGCCCGGCCACCCAGCGCGTACGCGAGCGTGTCGATCATCTCGGCGCGGGTCTGGGTGTACTTGTCCTCGGTCGGCAGGGTCAGCGTGTGCCCGAGCGACCGACCCCGGGACAGGATTGTCACCTTGTGCACCGGCGCGGCGTGCGGCAGCGCCCAAGCGACCAACGCGTGGCCGCCCTCGTGGTAGGCGGTGATCTTCTTTTCGTGGTCGCTCATCACCCGGGTCCGCCGCTGCGGGCCCGCGATGACCCGGTCGATGGACTCCTCCAGCGAGTCGTTGGAGATCGCCCGCTTCTCCACCCGGGCCGTGAGCAGCGCGGCTTCGTTGATCACATTGGCCAGGTCGGCGCCACTGAAGCCGGGGGTCCGCCGGGCCACCGCGTCCAGATCGACGTCCGGCGAGAACGGCTTGCCCTTGGCGTGCACCCGGAGGATCGCCTTCCGCCCCTCCATGTCGGGGGCGTCGACCGGGATCTGCCGGTCGAACCGGCCGGGTCGCAGCAGCGCGGGGTCGAGGATGTCCGGCCGGTTGGTCGCGGCGATCAGGATGACTCCGCCCTTGGTGTCGAAGCCGTCCATCTCGACGAGCAGCTGGTTGAGGGTCTGCTCCCGCTCGTCGTGCCCGCCGCCCATGCCGGCACCGCGGTGCCGGCCGACAGCGTCGATCTCGTCGACGAAGACGATCGCGGGGGCGTTCGTCTTGGCCTGCTCGAAGAGGTCGCGGACCCGACTGGCACCGACACCGACGAACATCTCCACGAAGTCCGAACCGGAGATCGAGTAGAACGGGACGCCCGCCTCACCGGCCACCGCCCGGGCGAGCAGCGTCTTACCGGTACCGGGCGGACCGAACAACAGCACGCCCTTGGGAATCTTGGCGCCGAGGGCCTGGTATTTGGCCGGGTTCTGGAGGAAGTCCTTGATCTCGTGGAGTTCCTCGACGGCCTCGTCGGAGCCGGCCACGTCGGCGAAGGTGGTCTTCGGCGTGTCCTTGGTGATCATCTTCGCCTTGGACTTGCCGAAGTTCAGCACCCGGGAGCCGCCGCCCTGCATCTGCGACATGAAGAACAGCAGCAGCAGGACGAGGATGGCGATCGGCAGCAGGTTGACCAGCAGGCTGAGGAAGACGTTGTCCCCGGAGACCTCGGTGTCCGCCGGACCGGTGATCCGGTTGTTGGCCTTGGCGTCCAGGATCTGGTTCCAGACCTCGTCCCCGATCTGGTACGGGTACTGAGCCTCGATCCGGTCGGTTTCGGTATCGCCGAACTTGGCCGGCTCCGCCAGGTCGATCCGCAGCGTCTGCTGCTTGTCCTGGACGAGGACCTTATCGATCTTGGCCGTGTTCAGCTGGTCAAGGGCGACCGAGGTGTCGACCTTGTGATAGCTCGGGCCGCCGGTGAACAACTGGGTGAGCGCGATGGCCCCGATGATCACCAGGATGATCCAGACCACCGGGCGGCGGAAGAAACGCGTGCGTTCCATACTGTTGTCGAGCGCCGCAGCGCCCGGACCCTCCTGATCGACGTCCTGACCGGCTGGTTGGGTTTGCCGCCGGGGCGGCGGCCGAGGCCGCCGTGCGGGCCGGCTTCGACGACGAGGCACGGATGTCCCGCGCCACGGTCATTCGACCGTACACCGTGGGCGCCGACGGCGAGTCCTTGAGCCCTCCGCTGGCGTGCACGGCGTGACCCGTCGTGCCGGCGTGACGACGGATTGGCGCCCGGCCATCCGCTCCCGACCGGTCAACCCGGGGCGAATCACCCGGCGCGGGGTGCATCCGCGCCACCACCGCATACCGTAACGGGAAATGCTGAAAGCCCGCTGTACGTCGGTCGGTACAGCTACCGGAATCGGACACGCCCAGGGTCGGTGTCAAAGCCCCTGGCCGGCACTTTGACACAGGCCCCGGTCAGCGCGCGTACACCTCGGGCTTCAGCACACCCACGTACGGCACCTCGCGGTACCGCTCCCCGAAGTCGAGGCCGTACCCGACCACGAACTCGGTGGGGATGTCGAAACCGACGTACTTCACCGGCACCGACACCTTGACCGCGTCGGGCTTGCGGAACAGGGCGACCACCTCGACACTCGCCGCCGACCGGGACTCCAGGTAACGCAGCAGCCAGGACAGGGTCAGCCCGGAGTCGACGATGTCCTCGACGACCACCACGTGCCGGCCGGCGATGTCCCGGTCCAGGTCCTTGAGGATCCGTACCACTCCCGACGAGGTGGTGCCCTGGCCGTACGACGAGACGGCCATGAACTCCAGCTCGGCCGGCGGCCCGTGCCGGCCGAGGGCCCGGGCGAAGTCGGCCATGAACATGACCGCCCCCTTGAGCACGCACACCAGCAACAGACCGTCCTGCACCGAGGCGTAGTCCGCGGAAACCTGCTTGGCCAGTTCCGCCGTCTTCTCGCGGATCTGCGCCTCGGAAATGATCACGTGGTCGATGTCGGCGTCGTACCAGGAGCCGTCAGCCATGTGCCTAGCCTGCCGTACGCCTTCCGCGGCTCGTCGCCGGGGCCGCATTTCGACAGCGGTGACTGGACCGCGGCGCCAATCAAGATCAATAACCCACGGCGCAGCCGTCGGTACGCGACTCGGTGCCGGCCACATAACCACCGCCAGCCTGGCTCCAGACCGCCTGGCCGTGACCGAAAACCGATGGTTCGGCCGGAACCTGCACGTCGTGCCCGCGCTCCCGAAGTCCCGCGAGCACCGCCCGTCCGGACTCGCTGGCCAGGTACGTGGACTCCAGGTGGACCGACCGGCCGGCGTGCCAGTACCAACGGGGCAGCCCGAGTGCCGCCTGCGGGTCGAGCCCGTCGTCCACCGTCGCCGCCACCACCTGCACGTGCCCCTGCGGCTGCATGTGCCCGCCCATCACGCCGAACGGTCCGACCGGCTCGCCGCCACGGGTCAGGAACCCGGGAATGATGGTGTGGAACGGCCGCTTCGCCGGGCCGACGACATCCGGGTGAGCCGGGTCGAGGCGGAACGCGGCGCCCCGGTTCTGGAGCCCGAACCCGTACCCGGGCACCACCACATGCGAGCCGAAGCCCAGGTAGGTCGACTGGATCAGGCTGACCATCATCCCGGCGGAATCCGCCACACAGAGATACACCGTCCCGCCCCGGGCCGGTTCACCTGGCGCCGGCTGGCCGGCCCGGTCGCCGATCATGGTCCGCCGGGACTTCACGTACTCCGGCTCCAGCAAGGCCTCGGTCGACACCGGGACCTGGGACGGGTCGGTAACGTACGCCTGCGCGTCGGCGAAGCCCAGCTTCACCGCTTCGATCTGCCAGTGGACCCGATCCGCCGGGGACATCGCGGCGAGGTCCACCCCGTCGAGGATGGCCAGCGCGAGCAGCGCGGCGACCCCCTGTCCGTTGGGCGGCAGTTCCCACACCTCGTGGTCGCGGTAGCCGGTGCCGACCGGATCCACCCATGCCGAGGCGTGCCGGGCCAGATCGTCGCCGGTCAGCAGGCCACCGGTCCGGGCCGCGTGCTCGGCCAGCGCCGCCGCGACCCGGCCGGTGTAGAAATCCGCCGCGCCGCTGCCGGCGATCCGCCGCAGGGTCTCGGCCGCCGCCGGATTGCGGAACCGTTCGCCCGGGTACGGCGCCCGCCCACCGTCCACGGTGAACACCCGGGTCCACTCGGCGAACTCGGGACCGGACAGCGCGGCCTGGACCCGGACCGCGCGGGCCCAGTTCGCGGCCACGTTGGGCGAGACCGGGTAGCCGCGTTCGGCGTACCCGATGGCGTCCGCGAACAGCTCGGCGAAGGGCAGCACCCCGAACCGGTCGTGCAGGTCCCGCCACGCCGCCGGCGCCCCGGGAACGGTCACCGGCAACCAACCCCGGGCGGGCATGGCCGGGCCGGTCGCCTGGGCGCCACCGAGGGCGTCGACCGGGTCGGCACCGCGTCCAGCGGTGGCCGCCAGCACCGTGTCCCGGTGCAGCGTCGCCGGTGAGCGGCCCGAGCCGTTCAGCCCGTGCAGCCGATGTCCGTCCCAGACGATCGCGAACAGGTCACCGCCGATGTCGTTGGAGCCGGGTTGCACGACCGTAAGTGTGGTCGCCGCGGCGATCGCGGCGTCGACAGCGGTGCCGCCACGGCGCAGGACCGCCAGGCCGGCGGTCGCCGCGAGCGGTTGACTGGTCGCCACCACACCGTGCGGGGCGTACAACGGCGTGCGGGGATGCGACACCACTCCTGTCTAATCGATCTGTTCCCGTCCGGCTACCCCGGATGCCGGTTGGTTGTCCGACGCGACCAGGTGTCCGTCCCGGCGGGCCACCCGGATCGCCCCCGGCAGGTACGCCGCGCCCTGGCCACGCCAGGCGGTGACAAGTGCGTCCAGCGCCCGGACGTGCCGGTGCGACAGGGCGGCCGGCGCCGCGCCCAACTCGCGCGCCCAGCCGTGCAGCACCCGACCGCGGACCGCCGCCGGCAACGCGGCCAGCGCCCCGACCGAGAGCCCTCCGGGCGGTCCGGCGGTACGCGCCGCGACCAACGCCCGGGCCGCCAACTCATCCAGCGCCTCCGCGTCCGCGGCGAGCAGTTCCGCCGTACGAGCCAGGTTGTCCAGCACGGCCGGGCCGAGGGCGGCGGTCAGCGCCGGCAGCACGTCGGCCCGGACCCGGGACCGGGCGTACGACGGATCGGTGTTGTGCGGGTCATCCCACGGCACCAGCCCGAGCACCGCGCACGCGGTCCGGGTCTGCTCGCGGGTCACCCCGAGCAGCGGCCGGAGCAGGCTGACTCCGTCCAGATCGCGGCGCACCGGCATGCCGGCCATGCCGCGCGGACCGGCGCCCCGGGCGAGCGCGAGCAGCACGGTCTCGGCCTGGTCGTCCCGGGTGTGGCCGAGCAGCACCGCGACCGCCCGATGCCGCCGGGCCGCCGCGGTCAACGCCTGGTAGCGGGCCTCGCGGGCGGCCGCCTCCGGGCCTCCGGGTCGGCCCGCGACGCGTACCGGGATCGCCTCGACCGGTTCCAGTCCGGCCGAGACGGCCCAGCGGACCAGCGCCTCCGCCCGTTCGGCGGAACCCGCCTGCAGCCCGTGGTCGACCGTAACCAGCCCGGCCCGTCGGCCGGCGCGAGCCGCCACGAACGCGGTGGTGGCGGCGAGTGCCAGCGAGTCGGCGCCGCCCGAGCAGGCGACCAGCACCGGGCCGCCCCCGGGCAACCGGCTCAACGCGGAGCGCACCGCGAGACGGAGCGCGGCCACCGACGGCGGGAGGGCGGCCATCCGCGAACCTCGGTCAGCCGGCGGCCAGCAGCGGCCCGCCGTGGACGCGGGCCACCCAGGCGTCCGGGTCGGACAGTTCGGACAGCTTCGGCAGGGTCAGCGGCGAACTGAAGATCTTGTTGAACCCGTCCATGCCGACCCGCTCGACCACACCGTGCACGAACTTGCGACCCTCCGCGTACTGGCGCATCTTCACATCCACCCCGAGCAGCTTGCGGATCGCCTTCTCCAGCGGGTTGCCCGACTCGCGGCGGCGGTTGAACGCGACGCGGATGGACTCGACGCTCGGAATCACCTCCGGCCCGACCCCGTCCATGACGAACTCGGCATGCCCTTCGAGCAGCGTCATCATGGCGGTGAGCCGGTCCAGCACGGCCCGCTGGCCAGGGGTCTGCACGATGTCCAGCACGCTGGCCCGGCTCTCCGGGTCACGGACCGAGTCGGCAAGCGTCGCCACCCCACGGCGCAACCGGTCGAGCAGGTGGTCGCCGCCCGCCTGGGAGGCGTCCACGAATGCCTGGACCTCGCCGAGGAAGTGGCCACGCATCCACGGCACCGCGGTGAACTGGGTGCGATGGGTCACCTCGTGCAGGCAGACCCAGAGCCGGAAGTCCCGTGGATCCGCGCCGAGCTTGCGCTCCACCTCGACGATGTTCGGCGCCACCAGCAGCAACTGGCCGGGCTCGGCGGAAAAGACCTCGTACTGGCCGAGGACCCGACCGGACAGGTAGGCCAGCACCGTGCCCGCCTGCACCCCGGTGAGCCGGGAGCCGATCGCCTCGGTCAGCGCCCCGGGCTGCTTGTCGCCGGACAGCCGCTGCACCAACGGGGTGATCACCTCGCGCAGCCCGGCGATGTTGGTCCCGGCCCAGTCCCGGCGGTCCACCACCCGCACCGGCGGGTGAGCGACCTGCGACTTGAGCCCGGTGTACGCGATCACGTGCCCGGCCGCCTCATCGGTCAGCCGACGCAGATCGGCCACCACCGAGGTCGCCTCCTCGTACGAGACCTTAGGTCCCGACTTTCCCAGCGCCCCGGCGGTGGCGGCGGCCAGATCCCAGTCCACGAACTGCGCCATGTCCCCACCGTACCCGCGCCGCGACACCCCACCCCCCGGTCGGCCAGTCGCCGGGACCGCCCTGTCCACGCGCGATGCTGGCGAGCGAGTCCCCCACGCGCTCGATTCCGGGCCGGTCAGCGGCAGCCGCAGCGGCTCAGCGCGACCGCGATCCGGTCCAACCGCTGCTGCGCCTGCGGCAGGTTCGCCGTCACGCCGTCCGCCAGCTCGGCGAAGACGAGCACCCGGCCGTCCGCGGTGAGCACCGTGCCGGCGATCGCGTGCACACCGGTCAAGGTCCCGGTCTTGGCGCGGACCACGCCCGCGCCACTGGCGGTGCCGGCCGGACCGGTGTACCGCTCGTCGAGCGTCCCCGACCACCCGGCCACCGGCAGGCCGGTGAACACGCTGCCCAGTTCCGGCCGCTTTCCACCGGCCGCCAGGGCGAGCACCTGGGTGAGCAGTTCCGGGCTGAGGCGGTTGGCGCGGGACAGGCCGCTGCCGTCGGACAGGTCAGCCTGGCTGGCGTCGAGCCCCAACTCGGTGAGGACACCGTCCATGGCCGACGCCGCCGCGGCGAACGACCCGGCCTGGTTGCGGGCGAGCGCCACCTGGTGAGCCAACGCCTCGGCGACGTCATTGTCGCTCTCGGTGAGCATCTGATCCACCAGTCGGACCATCGGCGGCGATTCCACCTTGCCCAGTTCGGCCCCGGCAGCGGGCGGAACACCCGACGAGGAGCCCTGGGGGCTCGTTGAGGCGCCGCTGGCCGCCTCGGCCGGCGCCTTCCCCCTGGTGACCGCCTGGGCAGGCAGTCCGAGCAGCTTGGCGAACGTACGACCGGCCGCGAGGTCCGGCTCCGGGAACCGTGCCGCCGTTCCGGGCCGTCCCTTCGGGTCGGGATCCACCCGGCCCCCGTCCACCGCCAGGGCGGTGGCCGGTGCGCCGTACCCCCCGCTCACCACGTCGGCGTCCCAACCCGGGGCGCGGGTCGGACCGGAGTAGACGGACGTGTCCAGGATCACCCTGGACGGCCTGGCTCCGCCGAGCGCCTGCTTCACCTGATTGGCGAGCAGGTCCAGGCGAGCGGCGCCCGGGTAGTAGCCACCGGGGCCCGAGGCCAGCGTGGGGTCACCGCCCGCGACCAGCACGACCTCGCCGGGGCCGGTGCCGGCCACCACCCGGGTGGGGATCCGGTACGCCGGTCCACGGGTCGCGAGCACCGTGACCGCCGTGATCACCTTCGTGGTGGACGCCGGAACCGTGGCTGTCGCGCCGCCCCGGTCGTACAGCGTCTGTCCGGTGGCCGCGTCGAGCACGGTGACGTTGAGCCGGCCACCGATCCCGGCGCCGGTGATCAACGGTTCGATGGCCGCGCGGATCCCCTCCGCGGTGGGCTGGGGCGCTGTCGCGGCCATGGCTGCGAGCACCGGCGAGGGCGTTGGCTCGGCGGTTGGCCCGACCGCGACCCGGTCCGGTGGCGGATCATCGGTCCAGCGCAGGATCGCGGCCCCGCCACCGACGAGTGCCACGACAAGCAACACCACGGCTACGACCAGGCCGGTCCGCCGACGGCGGGAGCGCTCCGGGGACGGCCCGCCGCTGGCCGGCGGCTCCGCTGCGGGAGACGGACCGACGGGCGGCACGGGGCCGGCGGGTGTGGGCTCCGCCGCCGGGGAGGGACCAGCAAACGGATGACCAGCGCCCGCTGACCGCCCGGTCACCGGCCGGAACTCGGGCGGACCGGGTGGCTCGGCCCACGGGATGGACGTCCCGCCCCGGACCGCCGCCCGGCCACGCGCCCCGCCGGGGGGCGCTGCGGGCGTACCCGGATCTCCCGGTCCGCCGGAGAGCGGACCCGGCCCGACGGCGCGGCCAGGCGGGGCGGATTGCGGCCCGACGGCGCGGCCGGGCGGGGCGGATTGCGGCCCGACGGCGCGGCCGGGCGGCGGCGGATGCCCCGTTTCGCGATCCTGCGGTGGCCGGTACGGTCCGGCGGCACCGGGAACCCTGGCCCTGCCTCGGCTGGTGCCGGGACCCGCCGACGGCTCGGCCGACGGCGGATGTCCCCGGCCCCGGGCCCCCGGGCCCGGCGTGCCGGCACCCTCCCAGGCCGATCCTCCCGCCGGCTCGCCTCTCGACGATCGGTGTGAGTCTTCCCTCCCCACCGGGCCCCTCCTCCCGCACCCCGAACCCGCTTAGGCGACACTACTTGCGTTCGAACCCGCCGCGGTGCCCGGAGCGACAACCCGGAGATCCGATCACCGGACCGCGGAAGTTCCGGCAAGCCAGCGTGGGCAGACGAGGGAGCGTGAGATGGATTTCGACGTCACGGTTGAGATCCCGAAGGGTCACCGCAACAAGTACGAGGTCGACCACGAGTCCGGCCGGATCCGGCTGGACCGTACGCTCTTCACCTCTACTCAGTACCCGGCGGACTACGGCTTCATCGAGGGCACCCTGGGCGAGGACGGAGACCCACTGGACGCCCTGGTCCTGGTCCCGGAACCCACCTTCCCGGGCTGCCTCATCCGGTGCCGCACCATCGGCATGTTCCGGATGACCGACGAGAAGGGCGGCGACGACAAGGTCCTCTGCGTGCCCTACGAGGATCCGCGGCAGGAACACCTGCGCGACATCCACCACCTCGGCGAGTTCGACCGGCTGGAGATCCAGCACTTCTTCGAGGTCTACAAGGACCTGGAGCCGGGCAAGTCGGTCGAGGGTGCGACCTGGGTGGGCCGGGTGGAGGCCGAGACGGAGATCCGGGCCTCGTACCAGCGGCAGGCCGACGCCGAGGCAGCGAAGCGGACCGTCGGTGGCAGCGACGCCGCGCACTGACCGGTTCTTTCCCGCGGCTCGTCATCCGAGGAGCCCACGGGCCCGTCCGTAGAGGTCGAACACCGCGCAGGCCACCGGCACAACGGAGATCACCAGTCCGGTTTCCAGCAGGTCACCGATCCGGGCCAGGTACGGGCTGGGCGGCCGGCGAGCGTACCCGACCCCGAACGCCACGATGAGCAGCGCCGCGATCGACCCGCCGCCCGCCAGGAGGAGGCGGCCGGTCGGTCCGGCGGTGCCCACAAGCCCGCCACCGAGCACGGCCGCCCCGGCCAACCCGGCCGCCAGTTGGGAGACCCGCTGCCGGGGAGCCACGAAGAGCCGGGCACGCAGCAACAGGACCGCCGATCCGACCGCCGCCAGCACGCGGCCGTCCGACCCGCCTGCCGTCACCAGCACCGACATGGCGGCCGTCACGAGTATCGCGTGACCGGCCAGCAGACCGACGAGCAGATCGTCGGTACGGGCCACCGCGGCGAGCACCTCACCCCGCTGTGGCAGCCCGCCGGCCGGGAGGGGCGGCGCACCGGACGTCCCGGTGATGTCGACCGGATGAGTCGCGGACCCGGCCGACCCGTCGGACCTCGGCGGCTCGTCGCCGGGCGGGAGGGTCACCGGCGGTATCGGCATCCGGCCGAGCCGGATGGCCACCAGCGGAGCCAGGCCCACTGCGAGCACCAGGACGGTCAGCAGAGCCGCCGCCACCCGCGGACCGGTCAGGAGGTACCCGGCCAACGCGGCGGGGACGGCGAGCCCTGCCACGGTCGCCGCGGTGGCGAACATCCGGAGACCGGCGGCCACGCCGACCGCGCCCACGACCGCGGTGAGCAGGGCCACCGTCGAGCCTGACAGCAGTTCCGGGGCACCCAGCCAGCGCAACCCGGCGACCGGGCCCACCGGGTCACCGGATGAGACGAGCAGGGCGGCTCCGGCACCCGCGAACGGCAGCGCCCCGGTCGCCAGCACCGCTCCAGCGGTGCCCTCCCCGAACGCGCGCGAAGCCAGCACACCGGCCAGGAGCAGCACCACCGCCACGCCCAGAGCGATCGGCGCCGAGGCCGACCAGGCAGGACCGGCCCGCAGGACCGCGACGAGCCCGACCGCGGCCGGCACACTGGCCGCCACCAGGGTCATCCGCCGGGTCGCCCCGGACGTCCACGTGCCACCTCGGGTGCGGGCCCCGTCGGCGATCACCTCGACCACATCGTCGTACTCCGGCGCCGGCCAGTGTGCTCGTGCCGGAACCAGGTGCAGCACCGCACCGTCGGGCACACCCTGGGTACGCAACGGACGGGCACCGTCCAGGGCCACTCCGTCGGTCCGGCGCAGCACCCAGCCGCCATGCCGTTCGCCGAGGTCCGCGAGCCCCACCCCGGCCTGTCGCAGCACGTCGGGAAGTAGGTCGGCGAGGGGCAGATGTTCGGGTAGCGCCACGTCCAGCCGGCGCCGCGGGGCGCTGATCGTCACCCGGGCGAGCCCGGAGTCCATCGGCGGTCCTCCATCCAGTGGCTGCGGAATCGCCCGCACTTTACCTACCATGAGTCCGCTTCGGGTTACCCAACGCACATATCCCCGCGCCGAGCGCCGGCCGTCAGGAGGACACCAGGTGAGCACGATCGTGGTCCGGCGATCCTCCCGCCGGCCACCACCGCAGATCCCAGCCGGTGATCTCGCCGTCCCGGCGCCGCCGGAGATTCCCGACGTCACGGGGGGGCGCTGGCAGCAGGTGATGATGGTGCTGCCGATGCTGGGCGGCACGGTGGCGATGGCGATGATGTTCGGCCGGGGTGGGGGCACCCACGCGTACGTCGTCGGGGCGCTGTTCGGCGTCTCCTCGCTGGCCATGCTGTTCACCTCGTGGAGCGGCACGACCGGCTCACCCCGACGCGCCGAACTCATCGGCGCCCGCCGGGACTACCTGCGGCACCTCGCCCTGCTGCGCCGGCAGGTGCGGGAGACAATCGTCCGCCAGCGGGCCGGGCTGCACTACCGGCACCCCGATCCGGCACGGTTGTGGTCCACGGTCGCCAGTCATCGGCTGTGGGAGCGCCGCCCGACGGACGCCGACTTCGGTGTGATCCGCGTCGGGCTCGGGCCGCAGACGCTGGCCACCCCGCTGCTGCCACCGGTCACCCCGCTGTTGGCCGAGCCGGAGCCGATGACGGCCGGGGCGCTGCGCCGCTTCCTCGACACGTACTCGGTGGTGCCGGACCTGCCGGTGGCGGTGGCACTGCGCGGCTTCGCCCGGGTGGTGATCCGCGACCTGGACGGCGCCGGCCCGACCGGAGCCGCCGACGGTCAGGCGTTGACCCGGGCGATGCTCACCCAATTGGCGGTGTTCCACGCCCCGGCCGACCTGCTTATCGCGGTCTGCGCCGGCCCCGAGCGGCGGCGCCACTGGGAGTGGGTGAAATGGTTGCCACACGCGTGGCATCCGGTACGCACCGACGCGCTCGGTCCGGTCCGGTTGGTGACCAGTTCGGTGGCTGACCTGGAACGCCTGATCGAAGACGTCCTCGCCGACCGGCCCCGGCATGGTCCCACCGGACCGGCCGCCACCGGACCACACCTGGTGGTGGTGCTCGACGGTGGCGACCCGACCGGAGCCAGCCGGCTGACCGACGACAGCGGTGTCGACGCCGTCACGGTGGTCGACCTGGGTGCCGTACCACCCCGCGTGCCTGACCGGTCCACGCTGGTGCTGGAGATCCGGACCGGCCGACTGTGTACCGGTTCGGTGGACGGCGTCGTCGACGTCGGGGCTGCGGACCGGCTCACCGAGGTCGAGGCGGAGGCGGTGGCCCGCCGGCTGACCCCGCTGCGGTTGGCCGCCACGACGGCCGGACGCACGCCGGTGGTGGCCGATCCGGACCTCGTGGAACTTCTGGGCATCGACGATCCCGAGAGTTTCACCGCCGAACGCGGGTGGGAACCCCGGGACCGGGACCGGTTACGGGTGCCCATCGGGGTCGCGGCCGACGGCACGGTTGTGGAACTTGATCTCAAGGAGTCGGCCCAGGGTGGGATGGGGCCGCACGGCCTGTTGGTCGGCGCCACCGGGTCGGGCAAGTCGGAGCTGCTGCGTACCGTGGTGCTGGGTCTCGCCGCCACGCACTCGTCGGCCGATCTCAATCTCGTCCTTGTCGATTTCAAGGGCGGCGCGACCTTCTCCTCGCTGGATCGGTTGCCGCACACCGCCGCCGTGATCACCAATCTTCGCCGCGAGCTGCCGCTTGTCGACCGGATGGCCGACGCGATAAACGGCGAGCTGATCCGCCGGCAGGAGCTACTGCGCCGGGCCGGCGGCTTCGCCAGCGTCCACGAGTACCACCGGGCCCGCGCGGCCGGCACGTCGCTCGGGCCACTGCCGTCGCTTTTGATCGTCTGCGACGAGTTCTCCGAACTGTTGGACGCGAAGCCCGACTTCATCGAGTTGTTCGTGCAGATCGGCCGGGTGGGTCGATCGCTCGGCGTACACCTGCTGTTGGCCTCGCAGCGGTTGGAGGAGGGTCGGCTGCGCGGGCTGGACACCCACCTGTCGTACCGGATCGGGCTGCGCACCTTCTCGGCGCTGGAGTCCCGGACGGTGCTCGGCGTGCCGGACGCCTACGAGCTGCCGGCCGCCCCGGGGCACGGCTTCCGCAAGGTGGGTACCGAGCCGCTGCTGCGGTTCCGGGCGGCGTACGTCTCGGGGCCGCGGCGGCGGGCGACCGCCGAGCCGGCCAACGGCCCGGCAGCCAGGGTCCTGGTCTGGACGACCCACCACACCACGCCTATCGAGCCGGCCGCACCGGTTCCGGATGCCGACGACGACGACGCGGAGAGCCTGCTCGACCTGCTCGTCACCCGGCTCGCCAACCAGGGTCCACCGGCGCATCCGGTGTGGCTGCCACCGCTCGGCCAACCGCCGGCACTGGACGAGCTGCTCGGTCCGGTGGTGAGCGACCCGGTCCGCGGTCTGACGGCCGGCAACCCGGAGCTGCGTGGCACGTTGCAGGTGCCGGTGGCCCTCGTCGACAAGCCGTACGAGCAGCGTCGGGACGTGCTGTGGCTGCCGCTGCACGGCTCGGCCGGGCACGTGGCGGTGGTGGGTGGCCCGCGCAGCGGCAAGTCGCACCTGCTCCGGGTGCTGGTCTGCGCGTTGGCGTTGACCCACACGCCGGTCGAGGCGCAGGTCTACTGCCTGGACTTCGGCGGTGGTTCGCTTGCCGCGCTCCGCGCGCTGCCGCACGTCGGTGGGGTGGCGGGACGGCTGGACGCCCCGGCGGTTCGGCGTACCGTCGGGGAGGTGGCCGAGGTGCTGGCCGACCGGGAACGGCGGTTCGCCACGGACGGGGTCGACCTGGCGGCGCACCGGCGGCGCCGAGCGGACGGTGCGGCGGTCGACCCGTTCGGGGACGTGTTCCTTGTCGTCGACGGCTGGCCGACGCTGCGTGGCGAGTACGACGATCTGGAGCCGGTGGTCACCGACCTCGCCACCCGTGGTCTGTCCTACGGCGTGCACGTGGTCGCCACCGCGCCCCGTTGGTTGGACTTCCGGCCGGCGATCCGGGACCTGTTCGGATCCCGGTTGGAGTTGCGGCTGGGTGACCCGATCGACTCGGCGGTGTCCCGTCAGGTCGCGGCAAACGTGCCGGAGGCGACACCAGGTCGGGGGATCACCACCGACCGCCGGCACTTCCTCACCGCCGTTCCGGCGTTGAGCACGCACCAGACTGATCAGGCGGCGACGGACGCCGGGAACGACGTCGTAGCGGCGTTGGTCTCGGCGGTGGCTGCCGGTTGGTCGGGTCCGTCGGCACCGGCGGTACGGCTGCTTCCTCCGGTGCTGCCCCTCGCCAACCTGGAGATCGGAGACACCGACGGGTTGCGACTGCCGATCGGGGTCGCCGAGACTGACCTGCGCACGGTCACCCTCGATTTCGCCACCGAGCCCCATCTGCTGCTCTTCGGCGACGCCGAGTCCGGGAAGTCGTCGTTCCTGCGGGCCCTGGCGACGACGATCTCCGGCCGGTTCCCCCCGGAGCGGGCCCGGGTGATCCTTGTGGACTACCGGCGCAGCCTGCTCGGTGCCGTGCGGTCGGACCACCTCATCGGGTACGGGACCGCGGCGGCCTCCACCGCCGAGTTGATCGAGTCCGCGGCCGGATACCTCAGCCGTCGGCTGCCCGGCCCGGACGTCACGCCGGAACAGCTGCGGGACCGTTCCTGGTGGACCGGTCCCGACCTGTTCGTACTCGTGGACGACTACGACCTGGTGGCGGCTGGGCCGACGAATCCGCTACGGGCGCTGGTCGAGCACCTACCGCAGGCCCGCGACGTCGGGCTGCACCTCGTCGTCGCCCGGCGTACCGGCGGCGCGGCCCGATCATTGTACGAGCCGGTCGTCCAGACACTTCGGGAGTTGTCGTCACCGGGCATCGTGCTCTCCGGCGACCCTGACGAGGGCCCGCTGTTGGGCACCGTCCGTCCGGCGCCGCTGCCGGCGGGTCGCGGTCGGCTGGTCACCCGCAAGGAGGGGGTGCGTCTCGTGCAGCTCGCCTATCTGGCGCCGGACTGAGCGACCGGCGCGAGGGCGTGACGGACGATGCCCGCGGGTCCCAGCGGCGGGCGACCAAGGAAGTCTCGCGGATCGCCCCGCGAGTGGCGGTAAACGCGATAGCCTCCGATCAGTCTCTGTCGGCCGGGTGGAATGGCAATGATGTGAAGGGGCCGTCGCAGTGTCGTCGGCGCGCCGCGCGGCGATTCGCCGCCGCGGCGCTGCTGATCCTGACCGGTGTGGCCGGCACTATCACCACACCGAGCGCTGCCGAGGCGGCCACTCCCGAGCCCGCCGTCCTCGCTGCTCCGACCGTCCTCGCGGACCCGGCGCGTGAAGACCAGTGGCAGCTCAAGGAGTTGGACGCCAGGCGTGCCTGGCAACTGTCCACCGGTAAGGGAGTCACGGTGGCAGTGATCGATTCTGGTGTGGACGGTGAGCACGCGGACCTGGCCGATCAGGTTCTGCCCGGCACTGACCTGGTCAGCGGCACCGGTGACGGGCAGACCGATCCGGTGGGGCACGGCACGACCGTGGCCGGCCTGATCGCCGGCCGGCGCGACGACAGCCGGGGTGTCGTCGGCCTGGCCCCGGACGCCAAGATCCTGCCCGTCCGGGTGCTCGACGAACAGAACCGGTACGACGACGCCCTGATCGTGGCGCGGGGCGTGCGATGGGCGGTCGACAACGGCGCCAAGGTCATCAACATGTCGCTCGGTGGTAACGGGGACAGCGCGGCGCTCGCCGCCGCAATCGACTACGCGTTCGCCCGCGACGTGGTGGTGGTGGCCTGCACCGGCAACCTCACGCCCAACACCCCGGTCGACCGGGTCTGGTATCCGGCCCGGGAGCCGGGCGTGATCGCGGTTTCCGGCCTGGAGCGGGACACCAACGACCTGTGGTCCGGTTCGATCACCGGGCCGCAGACGACGCTCACCGCACCCGCCAGTGGACTGACCGGGGCCAGGCCCAACGGTTTCTGGCCGGTCCAGGGCACCAGTTTCGCGGCGCCACTGGTGGCCGGTGCCGCGGCGCTGGTGCGGGCCAGGTGGCCGGACATGCCCGCCGGGGAGGTGGTCAACCGGCTGATCAGCACCGCCCGGGACCTCGGCCCGGCCGGCCGCGACGACCGCTTCGGGTACGGCCGGGTGGATCCGGTACGCGCCCTGACCGGCGCCGTTCCCCCGGTCGCCGGGAACCCGCTGGACGATGATGTGTCGCCGGGGACCGCCGGCTTCGGCCGGGCACCCGGACCGGCGCCCGTTCCGGTCCCGACGACCCCTCCGCACCAACTCGACGCCGGCCCTGATGACCGGCCCCGGTGGGCGGCACGACCGGCCGGCGAGTCCACCGACGACGGCGACGGCACCGGTTGGACATGGATCGCGCTTGCCGGGTTGCTCGTCGGCATGACCGGCACCACGCTCCTGGTTCGCCGCGGACGCCGGAACCGCTGAGACCATCGGGCGCGTGGGGCGGCCAGCGGCGCCGCGGCCGGCCAGCCCGGTCAGCACCACCGCGCGGGCCCGCCTATCGCTCAGGTGCAGTCCCCGGTACCGGTGGCGCGGGTGTTGGCCGCGCCAGCCGTGGCGACCGGCGCCGCCTCGGCGGCCGTCACCGCGAAACCGGTGTTCGGATCGTCGGCGGCGGCCGCGAAGATCACCCCGAGCACCCGCCCGTCGGCAGCGACCAGCGGGCCACCGGAGTTGCCGCTGCGGACGAGGGCCCGGATCGTGTACACCTCCCGGGTGACGTCGCCCGACGAGTAGATGTTCGGGCCGGTGATGGGGCCGACATCGCGGACCCGGGCGGACCTGGCGTCGTACGGGCCGTCCAGCGGGTAGCCGAGCACGATCGCGTCGGCGCCGGAGTTGGCCGGCCGGGCCACGAATCGCAGCACCGGTGCCGTCAACCCGGGCACGTAGATCACCGCGAGGTCGCGGCCGGGATCGTAGACGACCACCCGGCCGTTGAGCCGATCACCGTCCACCTCCACGGAGACGCTCCGGGTGCCGGCCACCACGTGGGCATTGGTCATGACCCGGTTGGCGGCGTAGACGAAGCCCGACCCCTCGATCCGGCGGGAACAACTCGGCGCGGTGCCCAGCACCTTGACCACCGACCGCTCGCTCTCGGCGGCCACCCGCGAACCGGCGAGCGCGGGGTCGGGGGGCGATACCTGCCTGGCCCGGGTCGGCGTCAGGCCGTTGAAGACGTCCGGGAACCCGTTGGTGTCCACGGTGTCGCGCAGCGCGGTGGAGAACTTCTCCGCCTGCTCGGGCATGTACCGGTCCACCACGCCGAGCACGGCGCTGTTACGAACCGAACTGGCGAGGCCGGGCAGCGCGGATGATCCCAACGGCACCGCGACCAGCCAGGCCACCAGCAGCACCGCGAAGACCGAAACGAACGCGCCGCCGACGTCGTCCGCCCGGCGGCCGACCCGGCTGGAGATCGCGTGGCGCAGGTGCGAGCCGATCCAGCCGGCGCCGGCCTGTCCGAGAATCGCCAGCCCGAATATCGCCAACAGGGAGATCACGACACGGATCGAGGCACCGGTGAACTGCTGGGCGATCAGAGGGCCGAGTTGCAGGCCGAGCAGGGCACCGAGGAAGAACCCCGTGAACGACAACACCCCGATGACGAAGCCCTGCCGATAGCCGCTGATAGCGAAGGCCAGTACGAGCAGGAGCAGAACCAGGTCAACCGCGGACATCCGTCAAATGTACGGGTGATGGGCGAATCCGGTGCCGAGCCGGCCTACCTCACACCGGTCCGGGGTCAGGACACGTGGCCGACCTCGTCGACGCCGGCCGGGTCGCTGGATCCGGCGGGCGGCGCGGACGGTGCCGGCGGCGCGGACGGTGCCGGCGGCGCGGACGGTGCGGGTGGCGGCGGCAATTCGCTGATCCGGTCGCTGGGCCATGGCCGGGCCCAGCCACCCATCTCCAACAACGAGTTGAGGATGCCCGCCGTGAAGCCCCAGACCAACATGCCGCGGACCTGGAACGCCGGCCCCACCCAACCGCTGCCGGAGACCCGGACCTGGAGTCGGTTGTCCGGGTCAACAAGTTCGGCGACGGGCAACCGGGCCACGTGCGCGACCTCGGCCGGCTCCCGCGAATGCACCGGGTGGGGCCGATGCCACCAGGCCAGCACGGGAGTGACCACGAAGTCGCTCACCGGAATCCAGAGCCGGGGCAGTTGGGCAAGCACCGTGACGCTTGCCGGGTCAAGTCCGACCTCTTCCTCCGCCTCCCGCAGCGCGGTGGCGGCCGGGTCCGCGTCCTGCGGATCGGCGGCGCCGCCGGGAAAGGCCGGCTGACCGGCATGGTTGCGCAGAGTGGCGGCTCGCTGCATGAGCAGCACGTCCGGCCCCTGGCCGGGCTGCTCGCCGAGGAGCACGAGAACAGCACTGGCCCGGCCGCCTCGGGTCGGGGTGGGCAGCCGGGTGAAGTCTTCCGTGCGCGCGACGCGGACCCGGCCGAGCAGCGGTTCCCACCAGTCGGGCAGGCCCCCGCGGTCACCCACGATCTCCCCCGTGGTTCCGTTCACGCCGGCACCCGTACCCCGAGGTGCCGCTCCACCAACGCACCCAGCGTGGCGTCGTCGAGGGCGCCACTGCGATCCACGTGCCGGATCCGACCCTGGGCGTCGACGAAGGCGGTCGCCGGCAGGCCAGGCACGCTGAGGCCGATGCGCAGCTTCTCGTCGCGATCGACCAGGTTTGGGAAGGTCAGTCCGAGGTGGGCGCCGAGCGCGGCGGCGCTGTCCCGTTCGTCTCCGGTGTTGACCCCGACGACGTGCAGGGCCCCACCGCTGGTCCGGGCGAGTCGCTGGAACGCCGGCAGTTCCTCGCGGCACGGCGGGCACCATGAACCCCAGAGGTTGACCACCGCGGGCCCGCGCAGTTCGGTCAACCGGATCTCGACACCACCGGTGAAGCACGTCAGACCGAGGTCGGGCAGGGCCGAGCGCACGCCGGCCCCACCGGCCCTCGTCTCGCCGGCCGGTGGCGTGGCGCGAGCCTCGCCGGCCGGCGGCGTTGCGCTGACCTCGCCGGCCGGTGGCGTGGCGCGAGCCTCGCCGGCCGGCGGTGTGGTCAGGTCGGAGCACTCGGCGAACGGCGACGGCACCGCCTCGGCGGCCGACGGCTCGTCCGCGGTGCACCCCCCGAGCAGCAGGAGAACCGGCACCACGAGGGCGGCCAGTGAACTCCGGACACGGCTCACGGTGGGGGCGTCGCCGGTGAGATGTGGCGACCCACCGGCGGGGTGCGTCACGGCGCCTCCGCTGTCACGGCGCGCGCCGGCACCAACTCCGGGTCGAGACCCGCCCGCACCGCCAATTCGACGGCTCGCGGGCCCTTCAACAGTTTGGCCGCGGGCGCCGCGGCGATGGGCCCGGTCCCGTACGAGGGGCACAGCTTCGCCAGCGTGCAGGCGCCGCAGGCTGGGGTGCGGGAGTGGCAGACCCGTCGGCCGTGGAAGATCACCTGGTGGGACAAGAGGGTCCAGTCCCGTTTGTCGAACAGCGCCCCCACCGCATGCTCGATCTTGACGGGGTCGGTTTCCGTGGTCCAGCCCCAGCGCCGGACCAGCCGTTGGAAGTGGGTGTCGACGGTGATGCCCGGCACGTCGAAGGCGTTGCCCAATATGACGTTCGCGGTCTTGCGCCCGATGCCCGGCAGCGTGACGAGGTCCACCAGCCGGTTGGGTACCTCGCCGTCGTACCGCTCGACCAACGCCTGGCCCAATTTGATCAGGGAGTCGGTCTTGTTCCGGAAGAACCCGGTTGGCTTGATCAACGCCTCCAGCTCGGCGCGGTCGGCGCCGGCGTAGTCGGCAGCCGCCGGATAGCGGACGAAGACCTTGGGGGTGACCTCGTTGACGCGCTGGTCGGTGCATTGCGCGGACAGGATGGTGGCCACCGCGAGCTGCAACGGACCGTCATGGTCGAGTTCGCAGTGCGCGTCCGGGTGGGTCTCGGCGAGGAGGCGGCCCATCCGGCGGGCCCGCCGCTTGCGTCCCAGGTCGGTCTCGGTCCTGCGCCGACCGCGCCGGTCCGCCACCGTCGCGTCCACCGCGGGCGCCTCGGCTCCTGCCGCGACCTCCGCGCCCGGCTCGGCCGCTGGCGCCGTCTCGGCTGTCATCTTCCCGGACCGCGGCGCCGCCGGCTGCGCGGGAACGGGCGCCGTCCGCGACCGCCGTCCACCATCTCGCTCACCCACGCCGGCCAGCGTACGTCGCCGGGCCGACGCTCCGGCGGCTCAGCCCGCAGCCGGCGGTGTGATCCGTCCCGAGCCGTCCAGGTTGGCTCCGGTGTTGCCGAAGTCCTCGCTGGTGACCTCCTTGACCAGGGCCAGGCCACGAGCCCTGGAATCCGGGACGGGTCGGCCCGCCGCGTTCAGGTACGTGGAGATGAACTGGCCGCCCTCGAATGTGCCGTCCGGTCGCAGGGACACCTTGACGATGCCGCTCAGACCGAGCCGGCCCTCCTTACGGAGGATGCCGCCGCCGCCCGCGAAGTTGCCGAGGCTGTAGGCGATGAGGCGACCCTGATAGAACTCCAGGCCGCGAAGGACGTGTGGCCCGTGACCGATCACCAGATCGGCCCCGGCGTCGATCACGGTCCGGGAGAAGGCCTTTGGATTGCCCCGGTTTTCGCCGAGATATATCTCGGTGCCCTGCTTGACATGGATCTTGTCTGACCCCTCGGCCCCCATGTGCACCTGGACCACGACGAGATCGGCCTGCTGGTCCGCCTTCTTGATCACTTCGGCGGCGGCGTCGAGGTCGGTGAGGCTGTTGGACCACGGATACGACGAGAAGCCCACCACCGCGACCGATACCCCCTGCACATCGACCACAGTGACCTGGTCCGGTGCGCCGGTGTGCTTCAACCCGGCCTGCTCCAACGCGCGCTGGGTGTTGCGGTAGCCCGCCGCCCCGAAGTCGTTGCCGTGGTTGTTCGCTTGGTTGAGCAGGTGGAAACCGGCGTCCACGAGGTGCTTGGCATAGCTCGGCGGGGCGCGGAACTGGTGGCAGTTCGTCGAACCGGCGCCACACTTGCCGCTCCCGGTGTCGTCGGTCAACGGCTCCTCGAGGTTGCCCATCACGAGATCGGCCGCCAACGCCTCGCGAACCTCCGAGAAGAAGCCCTTCCCGCCGTTGGCCGGCAACCTGTTCGGCGCGTTCCCCATGATGATGTCGCCGGTCGCGGAGAGCGAGATCGCGGTGCCGGCGGAGGAACCAGATGGGGCGGGCGAACCGGAGGATCCGGCGCTCGGCGACCCCGGACCGGGCTGCCAGCGTGCGTCCTGGGCCTGGTCGGTGCCGCAGCCGGCGGCCAGCACGGTGATGAGCACCGCGGCGACAACTGCCGGCAAGCGCCGTCCCGCCCAGCCGCGCGCGCGAGGTCGGAGGTAAGCGTCCATCGCGGCGACCCTACTCGCCGGCCGGTATGTCAGGCATACCCCGCCGGGCCCGACCCCGCTCGGCCGATCCGGTCGGACCACGGCACGGTGTCCGCCGCGCCGCCGGCCCGGACGGCCCGGTGCACCACCCTGGCCAGCGGCGCGCCCCAGCGAGACCGCGGTCCGCCGTACGCCGCCACCGGGCCGTCCGCCGGACAGAGCAGGGTCACCGAGTCGGTGGCCGTGCCGGTGGCCGCCAGGCCGAGTTCCCAGAGCGCCTGCGCCTTGGCCTCGGCAGCCGTCGCCACCGCGTTGACCAGCGCGGCCTCGCCCAGCCGGACCGGCAGGTGGGCCACCACGTTCACCGTTCCGACCCGTCCCGTGGGGTCGGCCGTTCGGCACATCGGTGCGACCGCCCCATCGACGGGATCGGACACACCGTCATCGACCGGAACGTCGCTCGCCGCCCAGATCGGCGCGCCCAGGCCCACCGTCGCCCACAGCCGCACCCCGCCCTCCGTCGCCGACACCGCCTCGCTGACATCCACGCCCGTGAGGTGGCCGACGCCGGGTCCGCGCAGGGCGAGGCCGTCGGCCAGTTCGGCGAGGTGCCGATCCGGGTCGTCCCGGTCGTACGACATGGGCACGGTCACGTTGAGCACCCAGTGTCGTACGCCGATCCCTCCGCCCAGCGGTGCGGAGCTGACGGCGAGCAGCGGTCGCGCGCACCGCCAGACCAGCAGGGGCACGTCCCAGCCGCCCTCGGGGCGGGTGGCGAGAACCGGATCCGGAAGCATCAGCCGACCCTACGGCGCCCGGGGCAGCGTCCCGACCCGGCGACTCCCGGCGGAAACCGGCGGCGCGTGGCTGGTTGCGGCCGGCGGAAAGGGGGGATGATGACGACCAAGGGACCGGCCGGCTCGCCCCGGCGGATCGCCATTAACCTGGGGTGCGCCTCCGAATCCGGCTCGCATACGCCTAGACTGGCGGCGCGCGGCGGATCACCGGCCGGCGGACCGGTCGACGGACGGCACGTGCAGCGGAGGTGCGCATGGACGAGGTGTTGGCTCGCAGCGGGATCTTCCAGGGTGTCGACCCGGAGGCTGCGGAGGCGCTGGCCAAGGAGATGGAGACGATCGACGTCCGCAAGGGCGAGGTGGTCTTCAACGAGGGTGAACCGGGCGACAGCCTCTACATCCTGTTGAGCGGCAAGATCAAGGTGGGTCGGCGCGCTGCCGACGGGCGGCAGAACCTGATCGCCCTGATGGGCCCTTCCGACATGGTGGGCGAGTTGTCCCTGTTTGACCCGGGTCCGCGTACAGCTACGGCCACCGCGATCACCGACGCCCGTCTGGTACGCCTGCGCAAGCAGTCGCTGCGCCCCTGGCTCAACAACCGGCCCGAGATCGCCGAGCAACTGCTCCGGGTCCTGGCCCGGCGACTGCGCCGTACCAACGACTCGCTCGCCGACCTGATCTTCACGGACGTGCCGGGCCGGGTGGCGAAGAACCTGCTCCAGATGGCCGGCCGGTTCGGCACCCGGGACGGCGGCGTGCTGCGGGTGACCCACGACCTGACCCAGGAGGAGATCGCCCAGCTTGTCGGCGCCTCCCGGGAAACGGTAAACAAGGCCCTCGCCGATTTCGCCTCGCGCGGCTGGCTGCGGCTGGACGGCAAGAGCATCATCATCCTGGACCCGGAGCGCCTGGCCCGCCGCGCCCGCGTCTGACCGCGCCCTTCTGCCCTCGGCAGACCGGCCTCGACACTGCCCGCACGGGCCGGCACGGTGAACGGGTGCTGACGACAGTCGCCGTACTCTCCGACATCCACGGAGTGCTGCCCGCGCTGGAGGCGGCACTCGCCGAGCCCGACGTGGCCGCCGCCGACCGGATCGTACTGACCGGCGACATCGCCGCCGGGCCACAACCGGTGGAGGTGCTCGACCTGCTCGCCGGCCTGGGCGACCGGGTGGTGTGGGTACGCGGCAACGCCGACCGCGAGTTGGTGGGGGTGCGGACCGGCAGTCCGACGCCGTACCCGGTCACCCGGTGGGCGGCAGAGCAGCTGCGCCGGGACCACCTGGACCAGCTCGCCAACCTGCCATTGAGCGTCACACTGCCGGTCACCGGGCTCGGGAAGGTGCTGTTCTGCCACGCCACCCCGCGCGACGACGCGGAGTTCGTCGTGGTGGACACCCGGCCGGAGCGGTGGGCCGAGGCACTCGCCGAGGTTCCGGCGGAGGTGCGGGTGGTGGTCTGCGGGCACACCCACATGCCGTTCACCCGGTACTTCGACGGGCGGCTGATCGTCAACGCGGGCAGCGTCGGCATGCCGTACGGCGCCCCGGGCGCGCACTGGGTGCTGCTCGGTCCGGGAGTGCAGCATCGGCGTACCGGATTCGACCTGGACACGGCTTGCGCGGACATCGCCGCCCGGTCCGCCTTTCCGGATGCCGCCGCCTGGGCGGACGAGTACGTCCGGGCGCGCAACGGCGACGTCGAGGCCCTCGCCACCTTCGCCCCCCTCGACGGCCGCTAGCCCCACCCCCACCCCCGCCCCC
>NZ_JBHTDD010000034.1:0-64894 GCF_042666615.1 Plantactinospora sp. GCM10030261 | reverse complement strand
CCTCGCCACCGACGGACACCCCGAATTCATCCCCCCACCCTGGACCGACCCAGAGCAACGACCCCGCCGCAACACCTACCACCGACGCTGCTGAGATTCGACCGGATCACCATCACCGCGGGACGAACCACGGTTCGGCGCGGTTTCCCAGGGCACGGGCGAGACACCTGGCCTGATGTGGTTCGAGGGCCGGCACCTTGTCCGGCTCGAACCACCCCACCTGCACCGACTCATCGTCGTTGACGCGCGCCTCTCCGCCGATGGCCCGGCCCCGGAATCCGAGGGTGAGCCAGTACACCTGGTCGCCGTTCGGCCCCACGGACAGGTCCAACGCCTCGACCGAAAGGAGGCGGTCCACGGCAACCTCGATCCCGGTCTCCTCCATGACCTCCCGGATGACGCCGACCGCCGGTTGTTCCCCCGGTTCGAGACAACCGGTCACCAGCGCCCAGTCACCGGTGTCGGATCGGCGAACCAGCAGCACGCGGTCCCGGTAGTCGAACACCACCGCGATCACACCGGACAGCGGCAGCGGCGCACGACCGATCTTGGCGCGCAGGACCTGGACAAATTCCGGGATCGGCATGCCGAGCACGATACGGATCGGTCACCGTCACCGCTCACATGTCGGATCCACGCGGGATCCCCAGCGTGGCCAGCAGGTCCTCGTGGAACTGGATCCACAGGATGTGGCAGGAGTCCCGGTCATGCGCGTCGACCCAGGCCCGCTGGCCCATGTTCACCTTGCGCAGGGCCGTCGAGTACCGGTCGGCGTACCCGTCGAAGCGGGCCAGTCGGTCGGCGAGCCCCGCACACAACTGCCGGAAGGACGCCTCCACAGAGGTCAGGGTCTTCAACACGCGCTCGTCCCACCGCCAGTCGGTGTGATCGTTGAAGGCCATCGGGTCGAGCCGGGTCGGCCGTACCTGCCAGTCGGTGCAGGCCACGCCGAAACGCCGGTTCAGCGGCACGAACTCGGCATGCGCGCGCACCACGGCATCCCGTACGCCGGCCCGGTCCAGTTCCTCGGCCAGGCGGCGCTCGTTCTCGATCCGGCCGGCGTCGGAGAGGGACCACCCGGAACTGTCGACGAAGGTCAGGTTTCGGACCCAGCCTCGGGCCTCGAAGTCAAGCAGCGCCTCGGTGACCGTGTCGACGGCGAGCCGGTAGCGCGCGGCAACCCGAGACGCCGTGGGGAAACCCAGCACCCGTACGCCGTGCAGGGCCAGATCCTCCGGTGTGGACCGGAACGTCACGACGCCGCGCTCCCGCGCTGCTCGACGCGGCCCGTCACCCGGTCGTACCGCTGCTGTGCGGCCTGCGCCGAGGCCAGCCCCAACGCTCGGGAGATCTGCGGCCAGGACAGACCCTGAGAGCGCGCGACGAACAGCATCGCCGACTCCACCTGGTCCATCTCGGCCCGGGCCGCGGCCAGCAGGGTCAGCGCGGCCAGTACGCCGTCCTCGTCCAGGTCTCCCGAGGTGCTCCGCCACAGGGCGAAGCGGATCAGGTCGACCGCCGAGGGTGGTTGGCTCCCGCGCAGCCACGGCGGCCGGGGCAGGGACGCCGCGCCGCGGTCCAACAAGCGGTCACACGCTTCCGTCTCACGGACGGCGAGTTCCCCATCGGAGTACGACATGTTGACCACCCTGGGCTATCAACACACTGTTGTCAACATTATGTTGATAGCCCAGGGATCGGGTCGACTATCGGTCCCGAGCGGCCACCAGATCCCGCTCGGCGGCGGTACGCACCCGGCCGCCCCCACCGTTGGGCTGCCCCACCCCGGTCGCGATCAGGCTCCGCAGGCTCTTGCCGACATAGAAGCTCCACCCCTGGACGCACACCTCGAAGCACTCGTACTCGGGGACCAGGCCGTGATGGGTGAAGCGCAGCTCGGTCCCACCATCCTCCCGCTCGAGGATCTCGAAGTCGATCGTGGTGCCCGTCCACTCGGCGGTGTCCTCGGTGAAGCTGAAATGGTTGTCCAACACCAGCCAAGACACCTTCCGGCCGGGGACGGACTCAGTCACCCGGATCCGGCACCGATGGGTGTCACCGTACCGGTAGTCGAACTCGTCACCCGGTCGTTCGGTGCCCCCGACGACTTCCTCCGACCACCAGCCGCGGACGTTGGTGACGGCGTCGAACACCTCCGTCGGGGCCCGGTCCACCACGAAGGACGTGACGAAGCTCTGCTTGCTCATGATTTCCTCGGCTTTCTGCCGTCTCAGCGGTTGAGGTGCTCGCGCAGCGCGTCGAGCCGGTCGTCCCAGTCCCGGGCCAAAGCTGCCAGGAACTGCTGTGCCACCCGCATCGGAGCGGAACGGAGCCGGTAACGGACCCGGCGCCGCTCCCCCGGCTCGGCGGCGACCAGGCCGGCCTCGGCCAGCAGGGCCAGGTGTTTCGCTATTGCCTGTCGGGTGATCGGCAGCCGGCCAGCCAGATCGGTGGCCGTGGCCGGACCGTTCGCCGCCAGTTCGGCCAGGATGCCGCGCCGGGACGGATCGGCCAGTGCGATGAAGACCTGCTCGGCGATCGCCTCGACGTCAATCGCCTCGACGTCAGGCGGCATCGAGGTATTCGACCAACTCGCCCAGTTCGCTGGCCCATCCGTCGGTGTTGCCGTCGTACGCCTTGGCGTGGGAGTCCTCCGACAACTGGGCGAAGCCGGACTCCACCACGGTCAGCCGGGTGCCGGCACCGACCGGTTCGAGCGTGAACTCGACGTAGGTGCGCCGCGGATCGTCCTCAGGCAGCCCGTAGACGTGCCAGGTGAACCCGAAGACGGTCGGCTCCTCGACCCGTTCGATACGCAGGTTGGCCCGATCACCACTGGCCCAGGTGAGCCGGGCCGCGCCACCCGGGCGCAGGTCGATCGTCGCCTGGTTGCCGAACCAGGTACCCAGCCCTTCGGCGGTGGTGAGCGCGGCCCACACCTTGGCGGGCGGATGGGCGATGTCCAGGGTGCGCTCTATCCGGTCAGGGAACGCCATCACGACCTCCAGCATGTAGCAACTTGTTGGTTGCCATATAAGCTATTGCAATCGGCTGGTTGCGTCAAGGGGGCGTGGGCTGCGTCCGACGCCGAACCGCTGAGGCGGCGGGGTCGAGCCGCTCAAGGCGGGAGCCACTCAAAGCGGGAGCCACTCAAGGCGGGAGCCACTCAAGGCGGGAGCCACTCAAAGCGGGAGCCACTCAAAGCGGGAGCCACTCAAGGCGGCGGGTCGAGCCACTCAGGCGGCGGGCCGCAAAGCGCGAAGCTGATCGGTGTGCGCGGGCAGGTGGACCCGCTCGTGGATGTCCAGCGTCCGCCCCCACGGCAACGGCTCGTCCACCACGATCCGGTCGCCGTCGCGGATGTGCGTCTCCACCGGCGTATCGGCGGCCAGCACGTCCAGCCGATCCACCAGGTTGCACAATCGCTGGCTACTGGCCCGCAGCCGGTCAGCCACCCCGGCCAGGCCACCACACCCGCTGATCAACTCGTTGAGCTCTGGTGTGTGCACGGCGTTGTGGTTGTAATAGGCCCACGGGGCGCCGGCCAGCACCGCCTCGGTGGCCGTGGCCAGCAGGTCGTCGTTAAGCGTCAGGTGCGCCACCACCTGCTCGGCGGTCCAATCACCGGGTGGCGGCGGACCGAACCCGCCGGCCGCGACCTCGGCCAGCAGCACGTCGTACGCGGCACGGAGCACGGCCGTGTCCATGCCGCGAGTCTATGGCCGGCCTCCAGCCGGCAGGGCCGGATCAAGCCCCGAGCAGGGCCGGATCATGCCCCCGGGCAGGGCCGGATCAAGTCAGCGGGCAGGGCCGGGATCGAGTGACGATGTGGCTATGGCATGGTGGTGTGACCATGGGGGAGGTTGTGATGGACGGGGACCAGCGACTAGCGAGAGCGCAGCACCGGTACGAACGCGCCGTCTTCGGCGGTGACCCGACGGGGCTGGCCGAGGCGGAACGGGACCTCGACGGGCTGGCCGCCGACGTCGCGCTGGCCCAGGGCCGGATCCACCACGCCCGGTTCCTCGACGATCGCCAGCCGGATCCCCACGAGCTGGCGCTCTTCCAACAGGCCGCCGACGGTTACCGGGCCCTGGGAGACGTCCGTGGCGAGGCGGAGAGCGCCTTCTGGATCGGCGCCTACCACCAGGTCGTGGCAGGCGATACCGATACCGGGGTGCCGTACTTCGCGCAGGCGCTCGAACTGGCCAGCAAGGCCGGCGACCGGCTCACCCAGTCGTACGCGTTACGGCATCTGGGGTTCGCCGCGCAGTCAGCGGGTCGACCGGACGAGGCACGCGAGCGGATGCTGGAATCCACCCGGCTGCGTCGCGAGATCGGATTCTCGGCGGGGGTCGCGGCGAACCTTGTGGCGCTGGCCTACCTCGCCGCCGACGGCGACCGGGGCCACGAGGTGCCAGACATCCTCGCCGAGGCGGCCGTGCTGGCGGAGGACGCAGGGGCCGGCGGGATCCTCACCTGGATCGAGGAGGCCCGCACCCAGCTGGGCGTCGCCCGGCCGTCGGCGACCGACCACCGGCACACGGCCGGCGAAATCGACTAGCGGGGGCTCGCACAGCCGGCTACGCCGGAGACCCGAACAACCGACGCCGACCCGACGCCGTCCACCGCGAAGCCCAGCTAGGCCGCCCAGCACCGGCCCCGACGCGGTCAGGCCGCCCGCCGCCGGCGACCCCGGCGGGCGCGCAGATAGTCCGCCACCACGTACCGTCCGAGGTCCTCGGCGTCCGGGGTGAGCACCCGTCCGCCGCTGCGCCGGGCCACCGCGTCGACGAACCGGCGCAGGCCCGGATCCTCGCCGAGCATGAACAGGTTCAGCGTGGCTCCGTACCGGGTGAGGTTGTCCACCTCCGCCACCGTGACTTCGATGGTCTCGCGCAGCGGCGGCCAGTGGAACAGCGCCTCGCCGTCGTCCGGGTCCAGGTGCGCGGTCGGCTCGCCGTCGGTCACCACCAGCACCACCGGCTCCGACCCGGAATGCCGGCGCAGATGCCGGGCCGCGAGCTTCAACGCGTGTTGCAGGTTGGTGCCCTGCACGAGATCCGGCTCGATCGCGGCCAGCTCCTGCTGACTCAACGGCGACGCCGTCCGGCCGAAGCCGACGATCTGCAACGCGTCCTGCGGGAACCTGGTGGCGACCAGGTGCGACAGGGCCAGGGCGGTCTGCTTCATCGGACCCCACCGACCCTCGGAGATCATCGAGAAGGACAGGTCGACGCAGAGCGCGACCGCGGCCGAGGCCCGCGCCTCGGTCTCCACCACCTCGAAGTCCTCCACCGCGAGCTGGACCGGCACCCCCGGCCCGGCCCGGCGGACCGCCCGGCCGATGGTGCGGACCACGTCCAGTGGCTGTTCGTCGCCGTACTCCCAGCGGCGGGAGGCCCCGGTGATCTCACCGGCGGCGCCGGCGGACCGGAGGTCGTGCTGCCCCCGGCGGCCACCGTGCAGGTCCCCGAAGATCGCCCGCAGCGCGGTGCCGCCCAACCGGCGCAGCGCCTTCGGGCTCAACGTCAACCCTTCGGCGGTCCGCGACACCCAGCCCTGCCGGCGCAGCTCCCGTTCCAGCTCCCGCAACCGGCGTACGTCGTCAGCGGCGCCCCGCCCGAGGCCGCGCGCCACCGCGTCGACGTCGATGTCGTCCAGGGTGGCTCCCGGATGCTCCTGTCCGAGCTGGTCGAGCAGATCGTCCAGGTCGGCGATCTCGCCGAGCGCCCCGGTCGCCTCGCCGTAGCCGAGGGGTTCGGAGCCGCGGACCCGGTCGCGCCGATCCCAGGCCAGGTCCGGCCGCAGCGTACGCAGGTTCGCGTCCAGCCGGTCCAGCTCGCCGGCCAGCCGGTCGCCGAGCGACTGCCGCATCAACCCGGCCAGTTCCTCCCGCTGTTGCGGCGACAGCGAGCGCATCAGCCGCTCCCCCGCCGCCGCCCGCCGGGCCAGCGCGTCGATCAGCTCGTCGACCGATTCCGGCCGCTCCGGGAAGAACTCGCCGTGCCGCCGCATGAACTCGGCGAACGCGTCGGTGGTGTCCTCCCCCCGGGCATGCCGGTCCAGCAGGTCGTTCAGGTCGCCCATCATCTCGGCGACCCGCCGCTGCACCGCCGGGTCGCCGGCCGAGGCGCGCAGCGCGTCCCGCAGCCCGGCGAAGCGCTGTTCCAGCACCTCGCCACGCAGCCCGTCCAGGATCTGCTGGTACGTCCGGCGGGCCTCGTCGCTGGCCCAGTCGTACCCGGCCAGCTCCTCGATCGCCCGGGCGGTGGAGCCGGGCAGGTTGTCCAGCACCGCCTCGTTGAACCGGGCCGCCTCGTCGTCCCGCCCGCGCAGTTCGTCCCGCTCGGCCGCGAGGGCCTGGTCCAGCAACGCCTGGGACCGGGTGATCGTCCCGTCCAGGTTGCCTCGACGCATCGCCTCCCGGCGCAGCCGCCGCGCCCGCGCCACCAGGTCGTCCAGGCCGCCCCGGCCGTCCGGGCCGCGGCGCAGCAGCCCGCGCAGCGCGTCCCGCAGGCTTCCCCCGGCCAGCATCTCCGCGCCGACGGCGTCCACCGCGGCCCGCACGTCGTACGGCGGGGCGAGCGGATCGGGTCCGCCGCGCCAGGCGCCGTACCGGAATCGGTTGCCGCCGGCCATGGTCAGTCCCGGTCCCCGCCGGACCGGCCGCCGCCGTCCCGGCCCCTGCCGCCCTCGGCACCGGGCCCGCGACCCGCGTACCGGGTGCGGCCGTCGTCGGTGAGGTCCTTGGCCAGCCGGCGGGTCAGGTGCAGTCCTTCGAGGACGAACTCGATTCCGGCTGCCGCCTCACCCGGTGTGGGGGCATCTCCCAGGCCGAGCCGGTCCAGCACCTTCGCCAGTCCCGGTACGGTCCCCACCTGACGCAGCAGGTCGGCCGGGCCGACCAGCTCGCCGGTCTCGACCACGGCGCCGTCGGCCACCAGCGCCGTGAAGCCGGACAGGTCCAGTCCGGCCAGCCGGGCCCGGAACGTGTCGGCGGTGGCGGTGCGCAGCAGATGCGCCAGGATCTCGATCTCCCGGCCCTCCTCGCCCGACTCGAACTCCACCTTTCCGCGTAGCGTGCTGGTCACCGACTCGGCATCCCCGACCCGCGCCACGGGCGTGGGGAAGTTTCCCCCGGTGGCGTCGTCGCGAGCGGCGGAGTCCTCGGCACCGGCCAGCAGCCCTTCCCGGCGCAGCGCGGCGGCGGCCACCGTCTCGGCGGCGGCGATGGCGAACCGCGCCGACACACCGGATCGGGTGTCCACAGAGGGCGACTCGCGTACCGCGCGGGCGAACCGGGCCAGCACCTCCAGCACGTGCTCCGGCACCTCGGCGACCAGGTCGGCCTCCTGCCGGATGAGGTCGAGTTCCAGATCCAGGTCGATCGGGTAGTGGGTGCGGATCTCGGCGCCGAACCGGTCCTTGAGCGGGCTGATGATCCGGCCGCGGTTGGTGTAGTCCTCCGGGTTGGCGCTGGCCACCAGCAACAGGTCCAGCGGCAGCCGCAACTGGTAGCCACGAACCTGGATGTCGCGCTCCTCCAGCACGTTGAGCAGCGCCACCTGGATCCGCTCGGCCAGGTCGGGCAGCTCGTTCACCGCGAAGATGCCCCGGTTGGTACGCGGCACCAACCCGAAGTGGATGGTCTCCGGGTCGCCGAGGGTGCGCCCCTGGGCGATCCGGATCGGGTCGACATCGCCGATCAGGTCGCCCACGCTGGTGTCCGGGGTGGCCAGCTTCTCGCCGTACCGCATGGATCTGTGCAGCCAGGAGACCGGGAAGTCGTCACCCGCCTCGGCCACGGCTGCGCGGGCCGCTGGGGTGACCGGGTGCAGCGGGTGCTCGTTCAGCGGCGAGTCCGGGAGGACCGGCGTCCACTCGTCGAGGAGCTTGCCGAGCGCCCGGATCAGCCGCGTCTTGCCCTGCCCCCGCTCGCCGAGCAGCACCATGTCGTGCCCGGCCAGCAGCGCCCGCTCCACCTCGGGGAGGACGGTCTCGTCGTAGCCGACGATGCCGGGGAACCGCGGCTCCCCGGAGCGCATCCGGGCCAGCAGGTTCTCCCGCAACTCCTGCTTGACCGTGCGGTAGCGGTGCCCGGCGGCCCGCAGGGCGCCGAGCGTGGTCGGCAGGTCGGCCGGCGGCACGTGGAAGGTCTCCGTCACCTCACCGACGCTATCTCGCCGACGGTTCGACCGCCGCTCCGCTCGACCGCCACACCGCTCGACTGCCACACCGCTCGAAGCCACACCGCTCGACTGCCACACCGGCCCGGTGCGACGCGGTCAGCGGTGCCGGCGGACCATCCCCGCGGCGAGCGGCGCGGCGTCGAGGTCCCCGGCGGCGATCCGGGTCCGGACGGTTCGCCGGACCAACCGGTCGGCCAGCGCCGGGGCGTGCCGGGCGAGGGCCATTTCCAGCCGGCCGCGGCGGGTGGTGGCCACGTCCCGGGGGGCCCGGGGGGCGGAGGCGGCCCGCAGGATCGCCGCGACCACCCCGTCGAGCGGCTCGAACCGGGACACGCCGTCCAGCGACAGCCCGGCGGCGGAGGTGCTGGCGTGGATCGGCGAGGCGACCATGCTGGGGTAGACGACGCTCACGCCGACATGGGTGCCCACCTCGAGCCGCAGCGCGTCGGCGTAGGCGACCAGGGCTCGCTTGCTCACGCCGTACGCGGCGGCCAGCGGCAGCGGCAGCACAGCCATCCGGCTGGCCACGAAGATGACCCGACCGCGCGCGGCGACCAGGGCGTCCAGCGCCGCGGCCGTGGTCCGCCACGCGCCGAGCAGGTTCACCTCCAGTTGCTGGCGCACCACCTCCCCGGGCGGCAGTTCGGCCGGGGCCGGTCCACCCAGTCCGGCGTTGTTGACCAGCAGGTCGATCCCACCGAGCCGGTCGATGGCGGCGGCGACCGCCGGACCCACGGCGGCCGGATCCGCGAGATCACAACCCAGGACGTCGATTCCGTCAATCGGCTCGGCGCGCAGGTCCAGCCCGACGACGGACGCGCCGGCGCCGGCGAAGGCGGCACAGAGCCGCCGGCCGAAGGTGCCGGCGGCGCCGGTGACGACCACCCGCCGGTTGGCCAGCGGCAACCGCCGGCCCCCCAGCGGCAGCCGGCGGCGAGGAATGGGCAGCTCACCTCCGGCCGCCGGCGGCCGGCGACGCGTGGTCACCGGACCGACCCGGATGGGCTGGCGACACGCCGACCCCGATCGGCCCGCCGGGCGCCGACCACCAGTTCCCGGCGCAGCTCGGCGAGGTAGGCGTCGAAATCGACACGCATCGCCGGCCGCCGCTTGCCCCAGCGATCGGTGGCCGCCCGCAGTTCGGCCCGGCAGGCGGCGACCTGCCGGTCCCGGTCGGGCAGCGCGTACGTCCCGGAGAGGTGTCCGGCCACCAGCCGGGCCTGGGCCTCCACCAGCGGAAAGGCGGCACCCGTTGACTGCATGAGGCCGACGAACGTCAGCGTGGGGTGATCGAGATGGAACACGTGCCGATACAGCGGCAGGGCGTCGGGTGCGGCGCCGAGCAGGTCCCGGTCCAGGAAGGGGACCTCCACCCGGTATCCGGTGCACCAGACGATGAGGTCCACCTCGTCGGCGCGGCCGTCGGTGAACTCCACCCGGTCCGGGTGCAGCCGGGCGATGCCCGGGCGGGGCTCGATGTCGCCGTGGGTGAGCCGGGACAACAGCCCGTCGGAGAGCGTCGGATGGTCCTGGAGGAAGCCGTGGCCCGGTCTGGGCAGGCCGTACCGGGTCGGGTCACCGACCGTGGCGGCGAGCATCGTCTGGCTGATGCGTTGCCGCGCCCGCCATGGCAGCCGGCGGGCCAACGCGCCGTTGAGCGTGTCCGAGGGGCGGCCGAGCAGATACTTCGGCACCACCCAGACGCCCCGGCGCAGCGACAGCAGGGTCCGCGTCGCGGCGTACGCGGAGTCGACCGCGATGTCCATCGCCGAGTTGCCGCCGCCGACCACCAGGACGCGCCGGCCGGCCAGTTGGTCCGGGCCCCGGTACGCGTGGCTGTGTTGCTGCTCCCCGGTGAACTCGCCGGGGTAACCGGGGTCGGGCAGCTTGGGCTCCCGGTTGTGCCCGTTGGCCACCACGACGGCGTCGACGGTGACGCTGACCGGTCCGGCCGGCCCGGTGACGCTGGCGGGTCTGGTGGCATGCACGTCCCACCGCCCGTCGGCCCGCCGCTCGACCCGGTCGACCCGGTGACCGAGCCGGACGGAGTCGAGCAGGCCGAACCGCTCCGCGTAGTCGTGTAGGTATCCCGCGATCCGGGCGTGGTCGGGATACGCCGGCCAGTGCGCCGGCATCGGAAGGTCGGCGAACTGGGTGCGACCGGTGCTGGTGTTCAGGTGCAGGGTGCGGTACGCGGCGGAACCCGGCGAGCCGTACACCCACAGCCCGCCCACCTGGCCACCGGCGTCGAAGCAGACGGCCGGGACACGCCGGTCGGCGAGGGCCTTGAGCGTGGCCAGACCGGCGGCACCGGCTCCGATGACCGCGACCCTCGGTGTCTCCACGTCCGCCTCCATTTATCCAACGTGCGATGGATAATGCCCAGCTCGGACGACGGCGTCAACCCGCGGGCCGGTACATCGCGTCGAGGAACCGGTGCACGAAGGCGCGGAACTCGCGCCGCTCCCGGGCACCGGAGGCCCGCTGGTCGGGGGATCCGGCGGCGCCAGCGGTCCGAGCGCCGGAGGCACCCGCTCCCCCGGCGGCCAGCGCCACCACGTGGCCGTGTGCCGCCCAGACCAGGCTGCGTACGGTGATGTGCGGCGCGGGCTCCACCAGCACCCCGGCCGCCGCCGCGGCCGTCAACAGTTCTTCGACCAGCCGGTAGAGCGGCGTGGCGTACCGCTCGTCGAGTTCGGCGTGCCGGTGCGGCTCCAGCCAGCGGCGCAGCCACAGACCGGTGGTCTCCGGCCGGTCCTCCAGGAAGTCCACGAAGACGTCCACCAGTTCGTGCAGGGCCGCGAGCGCCCGCTCGGGCCCCGCGCCCACCGCCGCCGCCGCGCTGGCAGCGGCCCGCTCGAGCACCTCCCGCTCGGCGGCGAAGACCCGCGCGAAGCAGCAGTCGTAGAGTTCGGCCTTCGTACCGCAGTGGTGGGCCACGGTGGCGACGTCCACGCCGGCCACCGCGGCGACCTCGCGCAGGGCGACGGCGTCGAACCCCCGTTCGGCGAAGAGCGGGGTGGCCGCCGCGAGGATCGTCTCGCGCGTCTGGCGGGCCTCGTCCCGCCGGGGGCGGCCGGGTCGGCGTCGGGGCATGGTCATGCCCGGCATTCTCCCCCTACAATCCAGCATCTGTTGGATTGGCTCGGCACCGGAGGCAGATCTCATGACCCGACCGCAGCCGCGCGACGCCGACCCCGCCAGCCCGACCCGCGACGCCGACCCCGCCAGCCCGACCCGCGACGCCGACCCCGCCAGCCTGCCCCGGGGGCCGCTGCTCGGCTTCGCCACCGGGTCGCTCGGCATGGGCGTCTGGGTGACCGTCCCGGGTCTGCTGCTGCTCTACTTCCTCACCGACGTCCTGGCGGTCACGCCCTGGCTCGCCGGCCTCGCGTTGCTGCTGCCGAAGATCGCCGACGTGCTGCTGCATCCGTGGATCGGCCACCGTGCCGATCTGGACCAGCGCCGCCACGGCGACCGGCGCCGATTGCTGCTGATCGGCTGCGCGCTGCCGGTGGCCTTCGCCGCCGTGTTCGCCGTGCCCGGCGGTCTCACCGGCGCGTCCGCCGCCGCCTGGGTGGCGGCACTGTTCGTCGCCGGCAACCTGCTGTTCGCCGCCTACCAGGTGCCCTACCTGGCCACCCCGGCCGACCTGCGGATCGGCTACCACGAACGGACCCGGCTCATGGCGTTCCGGATGATGGTGCTGACCCTCGGCATCCTGATCTCCGGTCTGCTCGCCCCCTGGCTGGCCGGCGGCGACGCCGCCACCCGGGCCGGCTACCAGCGGATGGGCCTGCTGCTCGGGGCCGGCATGCTGATCGCCATGCTGGTCGGGCTGACCGGGATCGACCGGCTGCGCCGGGTCGCCACCGGCGGGACGGAGTCGCCGCACGGGACGGCCGGATCGGCGCACGGGACGGCCGGATCGCCGCACGGGACGGCCGGCTGGCCGGCGCTGCTCGCCGCGCTGCGCGACCGGCAGTTCCGCTGGCTGGTCGCCGCCTACCTGGCCATGTCCACCACCACCCACCTGGTGCTGGCCGGGGTGCCGTACTACGCCGAGTACGAGCTGGGCCGGCCGGCCCTGACCACCGCGCTGGTGGCCGCGTTCGTCGCCCCGGCGCTGCTGGTCACCCCGGCCTGGCTCGCCGTGTCCCGCCGGATCGGCAAGCAACGCGCCCTGCTGGTCGCCCAGGGCGCGTTCGCGGCCGGGTCGTTGGTCCTCGCGGTCGGGCGACCGGCCGGGCTGCCGGTGCTGGTCGGCGCGGTGGCCGTGCTCGGCGTGTCCTTCGCCGGCATGCAGTTGCTGCCGTTCTCGATGGTTCCCGACGTGATCCGGGCCGCCGGTGGCGGCCGGGCCGGCACCTACACCGGCGTGTGGACCGCCACCGAGGCCACCGGCGCCGCCCTGGGCCCGTACGCGTTCGCCGTGTGCCTGGCCGCCGGCGGATTCGTCGCCTCCTCCGCCGGGGAGACCGTCGGCCAGTCCGGCTCGGCGCTGGCCGCCATCCGGTACGGCTTCGGGCTGCTGCCGGCCGCCGTGATGCTCGCCGCCGTGCTGCTGCAACGCCGCTACACGCTGGACCGCGCCGCCCGGCTGGACACCCCTGAGGATCCTTCCTAACCGACCGGGACCGCCACGGCCTGCCAGTTCCGGCCGTCGCCGGAGCGGTACAGGTGGTCGGTGTTCCGGTAAAGGTAGTGGTCAGCGTCGATGACGATCGGTCGGCGGTCAACGGCTGGCAGCCCGTCCGGCGTCATCGCCTCGTACCCGCCGCCGTCGCGGCTGGCCGCGAAGGTGTACGCGCCGTTCGGTTGTATCGACACGACGTGGCTGCCGTCGGCGGTCACCCACGACTCCGGACCGGCCAGCGGCGTGTCACCGAGGACACCAGCGGCGACCGACTGCCACCCGACCCCACCGTCAGTGCTGCGGTAGACCCGGACGTCGCTCGGGACGCCCACGAACATGGCGAACGCCGTCGTGCCGTCGGTCGTGGCGACGTTCGGTCGGGCCATGATGTCCGGCGTTGTGCCGTCTGTCGGCAACGACACCGAGCGCTCGGCGTCGAAGACAGACACCGCCCACGTCACTCCCCTGTCGCGGCTCACCGCCACGGCCGGTTTCCGGGTCTTCGGCTCGAATCCCTGTACCCATATCCCAGCGCTGGCTGGCACGTCGGCCAGGTCCAGCAGCCGCAGTGGTGGCTGGTTGGCCAGCAGACCCACCGTACCGCTCGCCGGATCCAACACCCGGATCGGGCCGTGGGCAGGATTGTCGCCAAATCGATCCTGGACGACGGCTCCATCGGCCGGCACAGACGGCATGCGTTGCTCGTTGACCGTCAGGCTCCGCCAGCCGACGCCGCCGTCGGTGCTGATCTGCATCTTACGGGGTGGAGGTGGCTGCACCTTGCCGTCCGGGCCGACAGTCAGCCGGCGAGGCTCGTTCAGAACGAGGTTCTTCGCTCCGTAGACGCTGAGCGATATATCGGTCTCGTGATGCGCCCAGGTCCGGCCCGGGAAGTCTGGTCGTTCGGCCCAGGTGGTGCCACCATCCTCGGACGCCATCAGCTTCTGCGGGCAGGTGTCGCAGGCGGCCACCACCGCGTACAGGTGTCGGGGGTCGCCCGCCCCGGCCCAGCGGATCCTCGGCGGCACCGCGATCGGGACCCCGCTGATCGTCGGCACCGGGCTGGTCCGCTCCGGCGAGGGCACCGGCGCCGGGACGGTCGGCCAGGCCGGCACGGGATCACCGACGGCCGGCGGATTCGTCGGCGGGCCACCGGTGACCGCGTACCCGGTGACACCGAGCAGCACGGCGACGGCGAGCGCCGTTCCACCGGCCGCGGCCCGGCGCCGGGAGCGCAGCCGGCGCGCCCGCCGTCGTACGACGTCGAAGTCGGCGTGCGCGGCGCGGGCGGCCTCGTCGCGCAGGCCGTGGAAGTTCGGGTCAGACATGGTTGATCGACACCTCCGTGTTGACGGTGGATCCGTCCGCGAGTTCTCGGGCGAGGGTGGCGCGGCCGCGGGACAGTCGGGCCTTCACCGTGCCCACGGGGACGCCGAGCGCCGTCGCGACCTCCGCCACCGGCAGGTCCGCGAGGTGGTGCAGGACGATCGCCTCCCGGGTGGGGCGGGACAGTTTTCGCAACGCCGTCACCAACGCCACCCGGTCCGGCCCCAGCCCGGGCACGGTCTCGGCCGGCCGGTCCACCCGGCCGCCCTTGACCAGCAGGTCGAACACCCAGCGGCGACGGAACCGGGTCCGGGCCCGGTTCATCGCCACCGTGCGCAGCCACGCCTCCGGATCCCGGATGGTCAGGAACCGGTCCGGTCGGGCGAGCGCCCGGGCGTACGCGTCGTGCACCACGTCCTGGGCCTCCGGCAGGTCACCGGTCAGGCCGTAGAGCTGGCCCACCAGGCGGTGGTAGTAGGCCCGGTACGCCTCGCGCACCGCCTCGGCCCCGTCCATTCGTGCTCCCCTCGCTGCGGTCATGAGAAGGACCAGCACCGACGGGCGGCGGTTGCACCCGATCTCGACAGTTCTCAGCCGGCGGGCGTGACGAACCCCGACTCGTACGCGGCGATGACCGCCTGGGTGCGGTCCCGCGCGCCCAGCTTGGCCAGCACGTTGCCGACGTGGGTCTTCACCGTCTCCACCCCGAGCACGAGTTCCGCGGCGATCTCCTGGTTGGACAGCCCCGTGGTCATCAGCCGCAGCACCTCGGCCTCCCGCTCGGTCAGCCGGGCCCTGCGCAGGCGGTCACCGCCCCGACCACCGCCGGAGTGAACGGCCACCAACCGGCGTACCGCCTCGGGAAACAGCAGCGAATCGCCGGCCGCCACGGTCCGGATGGCCTGCACCACCTCGGCCGGACGGGCCCGCTTGAGCAGGAACCCGGCAGCGCCGGCGCGCAACGCCTCGTAGACGTACTCGTCGTTCTCGAAGGTGGTGATCACCAGGATCCGGGGCGGCTGCGCCGATGTGGCGACCAGCCGGCGGGTGGCCTGGATGCCGTCAATGGCCGGCATCCGCACGTCCATCAGCACCACGTCCGGTCGCAGCCGGGCGACAAGCGGCGGCACCTCCGCGCCGTCGGTGGCCTCGCCACGCACCACGAGGTCGGGTTGCGCGTCGATAACCGCGCGCAGCCCCACCCGGATCAGTTCGTCGTCGTCGACGATCAGCACCCCGATCGTCACGCGGTACCGTCCTTCGTTCGCGACTGCGGGGCTCGCAAACCCGGCTCACTCCTCGCGCTCACCCGGTACCGTCCTTCGTTCGCGACTGCGGGGCTCGCAAACCCGGCTCACTCCTCGCGCTCACCCGGTGCCAGTCCCGGTGACCGGCAAGCGCACCGACACCCGCCAACCGTCGGCGTCCGGCCCGGCGGTCATCCGGCCGCCGAGCAGGGCGACCCGCTCCCGCATGCCGGTAAGGCCACGTCCGGACCCGCCAGAACCGCGGCCGGCCGCGACCGCGGGCACCGGCCCAGCCGGCGGACCGCCGTGACCGGCCCCGGCCGCGTCCGCCGGCGCGGCGTTGACCAGCTCGATGTCCAACCCGTTCGGCGGTACGCCGATCCGCAGGCTGACCTCGTCTCCGGCACCGTGCCGGACCGCGTTGGTCAGCCCCTCCTGCACGATCCGGTAGCCCTCCCGGGACACCGCCGGGGGAAGTCCGTCCACCGATCCCTCCACCCGTACCCGCACCGACAGCCCGGCGGCCCGGGTGTCGGCGACCAACCGGTCCAGGTCGGCGAGCGTACGCTGCGGCTCCCGACCGGGTGCCTCGCCCTGCCGCAGCACCCCGAGGACGTGGTCCAACTCCTCCATCGCGCGCCGGCCGGTCTCCTCGATGGCGGCCAGCGCCCGCCGGGCGAACGCCGGGTCGGCGTCCAGCACCTCGCGGGCCGCCCCCGCCTGCAACGTCGCCACGGTCAACGCGTGCCCGATCGAGTCGTGCAGCTCGCGGGCCAGCCGGTTGCGTTCGGCGAGCCGTTCCGCGCGCTCCTCCAGGCTGGCGATCCGCTCCCGCTCCGAGGGGCCGAGCAGCACCGGCGCCATCGATCGGGCCAGCGCGCCCAGTCCGGCGACCGAGTACGCCATGACCAGCAACGCCACCGCGCCGAACAGCGCCAACCAACCGCCGTCGGCGTCCCACGGGCCGAACCGCCGTCCGTCCAGTGCCTCGCCGCCGATCCCGAACTGTTGGAGGACGAAGACCAGCGCCATCGGGAAGACGCTGATCAGCCCGAACATGACGAGCCCACCGACGCCGAGGTGGGTGGCGATCCACAGGGCACCGCGCAGCCGGGTCTCCCGATCGATCGGGCGTCCGGGGACGGGATCGGGCAACTCCACATCCAGCAGCGAGCGGGCCGCCGCGATCTCCAGGGCTCGGCTGCCGGCCAGGAAGACCGGCGTAGCGGCGATCACCGCGGCCACCGCGAGCAGCGAGATCACGGGGCCGAGCGGCACCTCGGCGGTGGTCAGCATCTGCCAGAAGACCGCCGCGAGCATCAGGTACGGCAGCAGCAGCACCCCACCCAGGAGCAGGAAGACCGCCCGGCGGTAGGTGCTGCCGCTGACCAGCGGGGCGAACACGGCACGCGGCGACACCCGCCCATTGTGCCCGCCGGCCGCCGCCGGCAACTCCCTCGCCCGGGGGAGGGTGAGCCGCTACCGCCGCCGGGCGCGGATCAACCCGGGTACGGCTGCCAGCCCGGTGACCGGGGTGAACTCCCGGGCGGCCCGGTTCAGTGCCGCGTACTCGTCGTCGGTCAGGTCGAGGTCGGCGGCTTCCGCGTTCCGTTCCACCTGCTCGACCGAGGACGCGCCGGGGATCGCCACCACGCTCGGGTTGCGCAGCACGTACGCCAGGGCGATCTGGCTCGGGGTCACCTGGTGCGCGTCCGCCACCTCCCGCAGGGTGGCCAGCAGGTGGGCGCCGCGTTCCAGGTTCTCCGGCAGGAACAGCGGATTGGCTCGCCGGACCGCGCCCGACGGCGGGTGCTTGGCGTCGTACCGGCCGGAGACGAACCCCTGCGACAGCGGGCTGTACGCGATGACCAGCCGGCCGTGCTGCTCGGCGTACGGCAGCAGGTCGTCCTCGGCGCGACGGTGCGCGATGCTGTAGGAGACCTGGTTCGACAGCACCGGCCGGCCCAGCCACGCCTCGGCCATCCGCCAGCGCTTCAGGCTGTAGTTGCTGACGCCCACCTGCTTGACCAGCCCGATGTCCTGGAGCACCCGCATCCCGCGCATCGTGGTCCGGTCCCGCACCACCGGGTTCGGCTGGTGCACCTGGTAGAGATCGAGCGACCGGACCCCTAGCCGGCCGGCCGAGGCGACCGCGCGCTGCTGCACGACCGGTGCCGTCGGCAGCACCGGAAAAATCTTGGTGGCCAGGAACACCCGCTCCCGGTCGTCGCCCAGGGCGGCACCCAGGATCCGCTCGCTGTTACCGAACGAGTACAGCTCCGCGGTGTCGAAGAGGGTCACCCCGACCTCAAGAGCCCGGCGGACGATCTGCTCGGCGCGTTTGACGTACTCGGTGCCGTAGCCCCATTCGCGCGAGCCGAACTGCCAGGTCCCGAGGCCGATACGGGAGATCTGCTTGGTGGTGTCCGCGGCGACATAGCGCATGTGCCCGACGCTACCCGGCCCCGACCGGTGCCGCCGGGCTGGCGCGGGACACCACCTCACCAGGGCACCGGTCCCGCATCATCGAAGAACCCACCGCTGGGCCCGTCGGCCGGCAGCGTCGCCAGCCGTACGACGATGGCGGCGCCCTCGGCGACGGGCCTCGCGTTCGGATCGTCGTTGCCGTTGGTCGCCGTGTAGCCCGGATCCGCCGCGTTGATCAGCAGGGCTGAATCCCGGAACTGCTTGGCGTACTGCACGGTCATCGCGTTCAGGGCCGTCTTCGACGGCGGATAGGTCACGGCCGGCGGCATCCCGGCGTAGGGCCCGGCCGGGTCGGACATGACCGCCAGCGAGCCGACGCCGCTGGAAACGTTCACGATCCGAGGGGCCGGCGAACGCAGCATCAGCGGCAGGAACGCGTTTGTCACGGTCAGCACGCCGAACACGTTCGTCTCGAATACCGCGCGGATCACGTCGAGGTCGGCGGTGCTCGGCGTGTACCGCTCGGCGTCCGCCCACGACCCGCCGAAGTTGACAGCGTTGTTGATCAGCACGTCGAGCCGGCCGTACTCCTCGTCGACCCGCTTCGCCGCGGCGGCCACCCCGGCCGGGTCCGTGACGTCGAGTTCGATCGCGTGGACGTCCCCGCCGGCGGCCCGGAGTTCCTCGGCCGCCGCCGCGCCGCGCCCGGCGTCCCGGGTCCCGAGGAGCACGGTCTGGCCGAGACCGGCGAGCTGCCGAGCGGTCTCCCGGCCGATGCCCCGGTTGCCGCCGGTGACCAGCGTGATTGTGGTGTTCTGCGTCATGTGCCCAGCCCACCAGCGCGGGCCCGGGAGGGCCAACACCGATCCGATCCCGATCGTTACCCTGAAGGTATGGATCGCCTGGAGACCCGGGAACTCACCTACTTCGTGGCGGTCGCCGAAGAACTGCACTTCGGCCGGGCGGCCCAGCGGTTGGGCATCGCGCAGCCGCCACTGTCCCGGGCCATCCGGCAGGTCGAGCGGCGCATCGGTGTCCCGCTGCTGGACCGGACCAGCCGGCGGGTGGCGCTGACCCCGGCCGGCGAGGTGATGCTGCACGAGGCACGCAAGGCGCTCGACGCGGTGAGCGCCGCCGGCCAGCGGGCCCGCCGCGCCGGACAGCCGGACCGGCGGCTCGTCCTCGTCATGAAGCCCGGCGGGGACGCCGGGCTGCTGCCGGAGATCCTCGCCCAATACGAGCCGGAACCGGACGCCCTGCCCATGGAGATACACATCTGCGGCATCGCCGAACAGGCCGGGCTGCTGCGCCAGGGCCAGGCCGACGTGGGCCTGCTGCATCGACCCTACGACGACCTCGGCGGCTTCGACACCGAGGATCTGCTGGTCGAGCGGCATGTCCTGGTGATCGCGGAGGACCACCGCTTCGCCGGACGCGACTCGGTGACCATGGCGGAACTGGCCGGTGAACCGCAGCCCCGATTCCCGGGCCAGCCGGTCGCGGACCCGGCGGCCCCGCTGATCCGGGACAGCGGCCAACTCATGCAGCTCATCGCGCTCGGGCGGCTGGTCGCCGTGCTGCCGGCATCGAGCCGGGAGCGACTCCCGGCTGGGCTGGTGACCGTGCCCATCGCTGACGCTCCCACCAGCACGGTCGTCGCGGCCTGGCCCGAACGCTCCTGGTCCCGGGCGGTGGCCGCGTTCGCCCGGGCCGCGGCCACGGTGGCCAGGACCCGGACCGCGGCCACGGTGGCTACCACCGGCCAACCCTCGGCTTCCTGACCCGCGCGCCTGGTTGCCCGGCCGATACGGGGGTATGCATGGACCATGCGGGCAAGTTTCCGGCTGGGCAAGGTCGCCGGCGTGCCGGTCGGCGTCAACTGGAGCGTCCTGGTCATCTTCGCGCTGCTCGTCTGGGGCCTGGCCGGCAACCAGTTCCCGCGCGTCTACCCGGACCGCCCCGGCTGGGCATACGTGCTTGCCGGAATCGCCGCGGCGGTCGTCTTCTTCCTGGGCCTGCTGGCCCACGAGATCTCCCACGCGATCGTCGCGAAGCGCAACGGCATCGAGGTGGACAGCATCACCCTGTGGCTCTTCGGCGGCGTGGCCCAGCTCCGCGGCGAGGCCCGGACACCCGGCGCGGAGCTGCGCATCGCCGGGATCGGCCCGCTGGTCAGCCTGGTGATCGGGCTCGCCTTCGGAGCGGTGGCCGGCCTGATCGCACTGTCCGGCGACGAGCGCGGGCTGTTGTTCGGCTCGCTGGCCTGGCTGGCCGGGATCAACCTGGTGCTGGCGGTCTTCAACGTGCTACCGGCCGCCCCGCTGGACGGCGGCCGGCTGCTGCGCGCCGCCCTGTGGAAATGGCGCGGCGACCGTGCCTGGGCGGCCATCGCCTCGGCCCGGGCCGGCCGGGTGCTCGGCGCGGTGCTCATCGGCATCGGCCTGTGGCAGTTCTTCACCGGCGCCACCGTCGGCGCGCTCTGGCTGGCGCTGATCGGCTGGTTCCTCATCGGCGCCGCCGTCGCGGAGGAACGGCAGGCGCAGGTCGGCGTCGCGTTGCACGGTGTCCGCGTCGACGAGGTGATGACGCCGAACCCGCAGACGGTGACGCCCGACGTGAACGTCGGCGACTTCGTGGACCACTACCTCTGGGCCTACCGGCACACGGCGCTCCCGCTGGTGGTGGACGGGCGACCGACCGGGCTGGTCACCCTCGACCGGGTACGCCGGGTGCCGGCCGACGAACGCGCCGGCACCACGCTGGGGGAGGTGTCCTGCCGCGGCGAGGAACTGGTGCTGGCCCGGCCCGAGGAGCCCCTGCTGGAGGTGCTGCCCCGGCTCAGCGCGGGCACCGACGGGCGGGCACTCGTGGTGGCGGCCGACGGTCAACTGGTCGGGATCGTCTCGCCCAGCGACATCAGCCGCGCCGTGCAGCGCAGCGCGCTCAACGACCGGATGTCCGGCCGGTAACGCCCGCCTCGTACACCGCGATCACGATCTGCGCCCGTTCCCGGGCGCCCAGCTTGGCGAGGATCCGGCTCACGTGGGTCTTCACGGTCCAGATGCTCAGGAACAGCGCCGCGCTGATCTCGTCGTTGGTCAGCCCGCGAGCCACCAGCCGGGCCACCTCCCATTCGCGCGGTGTCAACGCGTCCAGGGCGGTCGGCCGGGTCGGGACCGCGAAGCGCTCGATCACCCGCCGGGTCACCGCCGGATCGAGCAGCGCCTGCCCGCCGGCGACCAGCCGGATCCCCCGACGCAGGTCGTCCGGAGCCACGTTCTTGGTCAGGAAGCCGCTGGCTCCCTCCCGCAACGCCCCGAAGACGTACTCGTCCAGGTCGAACGTGGTCAGCACGATCACCCGCGGCACCGGTGCCGGCCCCGCCAGAATGTCCCGGGTGGCCGCGATGCCGTCCAGGTCGGGCATCCGCACATCCATGAGTACGACGTCCGGCCGCAACCCGGCGGCGAGCCGCACCGCCTGCTCCCCGTCCGCCGCCTCGCCCACCACGTCGAGATCGGGGGTGCGTTCCAGCAGCGCCCGGATCCCGGATCGCACCTGCGGCTGGTCGTCCGCGATCAACACCCGTACCCGGCCGGCGCCGGACGGCCCGCCCGGAACCTGCGGCCCGACGGCGGGCGGCCCGGACCGCATCAGCCGTTCCCCACCGGCAGCCAGGCGTCCACCCGGAACCCGCCACCACCGACCGGACCCGCCTCCAGCCGGCCGCCGAGACCGCGGACCCGCTCCCGCATGCCGGCGATGCCGTGGCCACCGCGTCCCCCGCCCGCCGATACCCCGCCGGTGCCCGCGTCGGCAAAGCGAAGGTGCAGCGTGTCGCCGTCCCGCCGCACCGTCAACGAGGCCCGGTCCGTGCCGGCGTGCTTGATCGTGTTGGTCAACGCCTCCTGGGCGATCCGGTACGTCGCCAGCGCCACCGACGCCGGCACGTCGCGCACCTCGTCCAGCTCGACCCGCAGCTCGACGCCGGCCCCCCGGGCCACCTGCGGCAGCCGGTCCAGGTCGGCAAGCGTCGGCACCGGCCGCAGCGGCGCGTCCGAGCGCAGCAGGCGTACGGTCCGGGTGGTTTCGCGGACCGCCTCGTCGTGGGCTGCCAGCGCGGCGGCGACCGCGGCCCGGCAGGCCGCCGGCTCGCTGTCCACCGTCTCCTCGGCGAGCCGCAACTGGAGGCCGATCACCACCAGGTTGTGCGCCGCGACGTCGTGCAGGTCGGCGGCCACCGCGAGCCGCTGCTCGGCGAGCCGCCGTTCGGCCTCCCGCCGGGCCTGCGCGTCGGCCAGGGCCAGCCGGCGTCGCACCTCCTCGGCCCACCGGTGGCGCTGCCACACGGCCTCCCCCACGGCCAGCGCCAATCCGACCACCACCAGGCTCTGCGCCTCCCCGACCAGCACCCCGAGTGGCCACTCACCCTCGTCGAGGATCCGCCACCCCGCGCTGCCGGCGGTCATCGCGAGCGCCAGCGCCACCGCGTGCCGCAGGTGTCCACCGGCGGCCGCGCCCAGGTACGGCAGCAGCAACGGCCAGACCGTGCCGATGGCCGGATAACCGAGCAGGTGGTACGCGAAGACCGCGCCCGCCGAGGCGACAAGCACCGCGAGCGGGCGGCGACGCCGGCCGAACTGGAGGACGCCCAGCAGCAGCCCCAGGAGCCAACCGGCGGACTCGACCGGGCGGGACCCCGGCTCGTCCGCGAGCGCGGCGACGGTCCACACCGACACCGCGACAAGCACCGCCAGCGTGCTGTCCCGGATCAGCCGGCGCGGACCGACCGCTGCGGGTCCGGCGCTGTCGGCGGCGGGCTCAGTCATGATGATGCCCATTGTCGTCCCCGACGGGCGGCGGCGCGACGGTCGCCGGGTCGGTGCCCGGTTCCACCACCACGAACTGACCCATCATGCCGGCGTCCTCGTGTGCCAGCAGATGGCAGTGGTACATGTACGGCCAGGTCGGCGACGGGTACTGACCGAACCGGACAAGCAACCGGACGTCGACCCCCGGTGGGACGTAGACGGTGTCCTTGCGCCCCCGCGACGCCGGATCGGGTGGCCGGCCGGACACCTCCAGCACCTCGAATGCCGCGTTGTGCACATGGAAGTTGTGCGGTGCGGTGTTGTCGTTGCGTACCCGCCAGATCTCGGTGCTGCCGAGCGACACCACGTCGTCGATCCGGGCCGGGTCCATCACCTTGCCGTTGATGTGGAACTCGCCGAGCGTGAACCTCCGCTCGGTCCGGCCGCCGGCCGGCGGGGGCAGCCGAGCCGGTGCGGGGAGGGTGGCCGGCAGCGGCGGAGCCGGGCGCAGGTCGGCGGCGGCGCGCAACTCCAGGATGTCGAACTCGTCGTCCCCGCCGGACAACCGGTCGAAGAGCGGGTTGGCGCCGAGATCGGGCGGCCGGCTGCGCAGCCGTACCCGCTCGCCGGGCCGCAGCCCCACCACCACCTCCGCCCGCTCCCCCGGGCTGAGCTGAAGATGATCCACCGGTACGGGAGCGGCCAGCAGTCCGGCGTCGCCGGCCACCACGTGGAACTCCCGCCCGTCACCGAAGACGAAGTCGAAGATCCGGGCGTTGGCGGCGTTGAGCAGGCGCAGCCGCACCCGCTCGGACCGCACCTCCAGGACCGGTCCCCAGACGCCGTTGACCAGGATCTCCGACCCGAGCAGTCCGGTGACCGCGAACCCGCCCCAGTTGATATTGGTGGTGTCGAGTCCGCCGTCGGACCGGAAGTTCTTGTCCTGCACGATCAGCGGGATGTCGTCCACCCCGTACTCCGCCGGCAGCAGTCCGTCGGCCATGCCGTCGTCGACCAGGAGCAGGCCGGCGATCCCCCGATACACGTGTTCCTTGGTCCGCCCGTGCGGATGCGGGTGGTACCACAACGTCGCCGCCGGCTGGTCCATGCGCCAGGTCGGCTCCCACACCTCGCCGGGGCGGACCATCTGGTGCGGACCGCCGTCGGACACCGCCGGCAGTTCGGCGCCGTGCCAGTGCAGCGTGGTGGCCTCCGGCAGGGTGTTGCGCACCACCGGAGCGAGCGTGTCGCCGCGCCGCACCCGGATGGTCGGCCCGAGGTAGTTGCCGTTGACACCCCAGGTTTCCGTCCGCTTGCCGGGCAGCAACTCCGCCCGCCCGGCCTGGAGTCGCAACTCCACCCGGACCCGCCCGCGCACGTCCCGGACCCCGCCGGCCAGCGGCGGGATGGCCAGCGGCCGACCGAACGACACCTCGCCGACGTTGCCGCGCCCCGCCGACGTCCACACGTACCCGGCCATGGCGCCCGCCGGCAGCACGGTCACCGCACCGGCGACGGCAGCCCCGCGCAGCAGTGCCCGGCGGGAGATCCGCATCAGCGCCCCCCGGCCCGGCGGCGGGACGGCCACACCGCCAGCAACACACCCACTCCGATGATCCAGAAGGCCACCCAGGACTCGGGCGCCGGGATCATCTCGCGATCCCGCACGATCACGCCGATCGGCACGAACAGCCCGCCGTAGAGGATGAAGAAACCGAGGAGCGCGATCAGCGCCCCGGCGAGACGACGTACCCCCGTCTTTGTCATGCGGTCGACGCTATGGCCGGCGGCGCCGCCACCGCATCGCTCCCCAGAGCCATCCGGCCAGCTGTCGGCCGTCCCCCGTCTGACCTGCTGTTCCTCATAGCGGGACGGAGTTCCGCAACCCTTGTCCCGAGGTGATCGGGCTCCTACCGTCCTGCCATGGCTGACGCGAATCCCTATCGCGCGACGCCCCCGTTGACCTCGGTCAGCAACGCCGTGGAGATGCTCAAGGCGTTCGGCCGCCAGGGCGAGTGGGGCGTCACCGAGTTGGCCCGCGAACTCGGGCTGGGGAAGAGCGCCACCCACCGGCTGCTCCAGACGCTTACCGCGGGTGGACTGGTCGAGCAGGTCTCGGACCGGGGCACCTACGTGCTCGGCATGGAACTGGTCCGGATCGCCCGGGCGGCGGCCAGGCGTACCACGCTTGGTGCCGTCGCCCACCGACACCTGGAATCGCTCTCCCACCGCGCCGAGGACGCCGCGTTGCTGACAGTCCTGCGCAATCACCGGTACATCTGCACCGACGTGGTCAACGTGACCCGTCACATCGTCTCCGTGGTGCAGCTCGGCGACACCGTCGGGTTGCACGCCGGCGCCGGCGGAAAGGCGATCCTCGCCTTCCAACCCCCGTGGTTCCGCGACGAGGTGCTGGCCGAACCGCTGGTCCGGTACACGGACCAGACCATCTGCGACCCGGCGGTCCTCCAGGCCGAACTCGAGGCCGTACGCCAGTCCGGCGTCGCCTACAGCGACAGTGAGGTCACTCCCGGTAGCGCGTCCGTCGCGGTCCCCATCCGCGACGCCGAGGGCCGGGTGATCGCCAGCGTGAACGTCACCACGAGCAGCTTCCGGATGCGGGAGGTCGGGCTCGACCACTACCGGCGGCTGGTACGGGGCGCCGCCTCGGACATCTCGGCCGACCTGGGTTACCGAGGCACGGCCACACCAGGGCAAGGGAGAAGGACACCATGAGACATCGAGGAACCCGTACGACATCGCTCGCGGCGGCGTTGGTGCTCACGGCCGGCGTCGGCGCGTGCGGCGAGGTCGGTGCCGCCGACGACGGTGACAAGACGGTGAAGGTGGGCCTGTCCGCCGCCTTCAGCGGCAAGTCCGCGTACTACGGCCAGGACGCGAAGAAGGGCGTCGAGCTGGCCATCGAGAATCTCAGCAAGACGATGCCGGAGGTCAGCTTCGAGCTGGTGACCGCGGACGACGAGTGCTCGCCGCAGGGTGGCGCGTCCGCCTTCCGCAAGCTCGCGGACGTGGACGGGGTGGACGCCATCCTGGGGTCACCGTGTTCCTCCGGCACCCTCGGCGGCATGCCGACCCTGGCCAGGAGCAAGACCCCGGCGCTGACCTTCGCCTCCACCAACGCGAAGATCAGCGAACAGTCGGGGGTCGGCGGCAACCCGTACATGTGGCGGATGAACATCGACGACTCGATCATGGGCCGGTACTGGACGAAGTACATCGCGGACGCCGGCAAGAAGCGGGCGGCGATCGTCGCCGCGAACAACGACTTCGGCCGCGGCGCCGCCGATCTCTACACGAAGCTGCTGCCGGAGGCGGGCGTCGAACTGGTCGCCACCGAGTACTACGACCTCGGCGGGAGCGACTTCCGGGCGCAGCTCACCAAGGTGCGCGCGGCGCAGGCCGACGCGTTCATCACCTTCGCCGAGGCGCAGGACTGCGCCCAGATGCTCCGGCAGATGAAGGAGATGGGCATGACTGTCGCGATGTACGGGCGGGGCGGCTGCGCCACCGCGGAGGGCATCCGGCTCACCGGCGACCCGGCCCTCGCCGAGGGCGTCCAGGAGGCGAGCTACTGGACCGCGACCGAGTCACAACGCGAGTTGCTCGACGCCTACCAGGCCAAGCACGGCGAACCGGTGCCGCCGTACAACGCCGCCCTCGCCTACTACGGCATGATCACGCTCGCCGAGGCGGTCAAGCAGGGCGGGCCCGACAAGGCCGGCATCCTGGATGGCTTGAAGAAGGTGGACCTGGACACGGGCATCGGGCCGATCACGTTCGACCAGAACAACCAGGCCCACCCGAACATGTTCATTCTCAAGATCGAAAACGGGAAGATCAACGTTCTCGACACCATCGACACCAGCAAGTGAACGGCGCGAGCGCGTGAGTGGTCTCCTCGAACAGCTCGTCAACGGCCTCACCCTGGGTTCCCAGTACGCGCTCGTCGCGGCGGGCCTAGCGCTGATCTTCGGCGTACTGGAAATCGTCAACTTCGCGCACGGCGAGTTGGTGATGGTCGGCGCCTACCTGCTCTACGCCGGTGCCACCTATCTCGGGCTCCCCTACCCGGTCGCCGCGCTCGGCACGGTGGCCGGGATGGTGATCTTCGGAATCGGTTTCTACCTGGCCGTGGTGCACCGGATCCTGCACCGCGGCTGGCAGGTCCAACTCGTCGCCACCCTCGCCGTGTCGATCGTGCTCATCAACCTGGCGATCGTGGTGGAGGGGTCGCTGCCGAAGACGGTCTTCAGTGAGCTGAGCGTCCGCACGGTGGACCTGGGCGGCGTCACCATCGCGACGCAACGGCTGGTCGTGCTCGGGGCCACCGGAATCACCTTCGCCGCCCTCGTCTGGTTCCTGCACCGCACGCGAACCGGCCAGGCGATGCGGGCGCTGGCACAGAACCGGGAGGCGGCCGTGGTGGTGGGTCTGCCCGCCGCCCGGATCGGCCTGGTGACCGTCGCCATCGCCGCCGCCATGGCCGGCGTCGCGGCGGCCACCATCACCCCGCTCTACAGCGCCTCGCCGACGATGGGCACCCTGCTCGCCATCAAGGCGTTCGCGGCGGTCATCATGGGCGGCTTCGGCAACGTCACCGGCGCCGTGCTCAGCGGCTTCGTCCTCGGCATCAGCGAGGCGCTGGCCATCGGATACATCTCCAGCGCGTATGCCGACGTCATCGTCTTCAGCATTATGATCGCCGTGTTGCTGGTCCGCCCGCACGGCCTGTTCGGACGGGTGGTGCGGGCGTGACCGGCGGCCACCAGGCGTCCACCGCCACCGTCGCTCCGGCCGGCCGCCGGACCCGGGTGGAGCCGGCGATCTGGCTGCTCGGGCTGGCCTTCGCGTTGGTCTTCCCGCTGATCCTGCCGGTGCCCTACTACCTGTCCACCGCGATCACCGCGCTCATGTTCGTCGCGCTGGCGGTCGCCTTCGACCTCGTGGTCGGCCGGATCGGCGCGTTGAGCCTGTGCCAGCCGGTGTTCTTCGGCTTCGGCTCGTACGCCGCGGCCATCCTCAGCACCCGGTACGGCTGGTCGTTCGGCGCCACGCTTGTGATATCCGCGCTGGCCGCCGTCGTCGTGGCGCTGGCCATCGGCATCCCCGCGTTCCGACTGTCGCTGCACGCCTTCGCCATCGCCACCCTCGGCTTCGCCACCATCGCGATGCTGCTGGCCAAGAACTGGGTGGGCCTCACCGGCGGCCCGCTGTGCACCACCGGCGTGCCGGCATTGACCCTGTTCGGTGTCGAGCTGGCCTCCCTCCCGGCGCAGTACTACGTCGTGCTCGGCCTGGCCGTCCTCACCATCGCGGCCGCCTTCGGGGTGGCCCGCAGCCGGCTCGGACTCGCCCTCACCGCGGTTCGGGACGACCCGGTGCTGGCCTCCGCCCGGGGGCTCTCCCCCACCGCCTTCCGGCTCACCGCATTCGGCCTCTCGGCCGCGCTGTCGGCCATGGTCGGGGTGTTCAACGCCTACTTCCAGTCCGTGGTGTGCCCCGAGAACCTGGACATGTCCTACATGACCGCGCTGCTGATCATGGTCTTCATCGGGGGCCGGGGCAGCCTGCGCGGGGTGGTGACGGCGGCCCTGCTCTTCACGGTCCTGCCGCAACTGCTGCACCTGGCCGAGGAGTGGCGGCTGGTCATCTACGGCCTCGTCCTGCTCGGCGTGGTCATCACCATCCCGGACGGGTTGGAACGGGCGTTCCGAACAATCGGCCGGCTCGGACACCCGGCGAAGCCGCCACCACCGGCGAAGCCGCCCGCGCCGCGACCACCCTCGGAGGTGTCCCGATGACCGGCGGCGAACTGGCCGTACACGGCCTCGGCAAGGCGTACGCCGGGGTGCGGGCGTTGGACGACGTGTCCTTCGCGGTGGCCGCCGGCGAGATCGTCGGTCTGATCGGGCCCAACGGGTCCGGCAAGACCACCGCCATCGACTGCGTGACCGGCCTCCAGCGACTCGACGCGGGCACCGTACACCTGGACGGCCGGGACATCACCGGCCGGCGCCCCGACCAGGTCGCCCACCACGGCCTGGTACGGACATTCCAGCAGGTCCGAACCTTCGAGACGCTTACCGTCCGGCACAACCTGCGGGTGGCCGCCCTCGGCCGCCGGCCGCGTTCCCGGCGGCTCGCCGACCTGGTCCGGCCGGACCGGGAACCCCCGGCGCTGCGGGACCGGATCGACGAGCTAATCGAGACCTTCGCGCTCGGCCCGGTCGCGCACCAGGCCGCCGGGGAGATCTCGTACGGGCAGCGCAAGCTTGTCGAGTTCGCCGCCGCGTGCGTAACCCCGCCACGCGTGCTGCTGCTCGACGAGCCGGTCGCGGCGGTCAACCCGAGCATCGGAAACCTGATCCGGGACCGGATCAGGGACCTCAACGCGGAGGGCACCACCGTGCTGCTTGTCGAACACAACATCGAACTGGTCGTCGGCCTCTGCCATCGCGTCGTCGTGCTCAACCAGGGACGCACCCTGGCGCAGGGGAAACCCGCCGAGGTCATCGCCCGCGACGACGTACAGGAGGCGTACTTTGGCGGCTGACAGCGGCCGGCGGCCGGACAGCGACCGGGATCCCGTGCTGACCCTGCGCGATGTCCACGCCGGTTACCAGGACGTCGACATCCTCCGTGGCATCGATCTCGACCTGGCCCGCGGCGAGATCGTCTGTGTCATCGGCGCCAACGGCGCCGGCAAGTCGACACTGCTCAAGACGGTGTTCGGGATGGTCGGCACCCGGCGCGGCTCGATCCGGCTCAACGGTGTCGAGGTGGGCCGCGAATCCACCAGGACCCGGCTCGGTCGCGGCGTCGTCCTGGTCCCCCAGGGGCGGTGCAACTTCCCCCGGATGAGCGTGGCGGAGAACCTGCGGATGGGCGGCTACACCCTGCCCCGGTCCGCCGTCGACGCCGGCCTGGATCGGGCGTACGAGACCTTCCCGATCCTCGGGGAACGACGCGGCCAGGCGGCCGGCAACCTCTCCGGCGGCGAGCAGCAACTGCTGGAGATGGCGATGGCGTTGATGCTCGACCCCACGGTGGTGCTCATCGACGAACCGTCGCTGGGGCTGTCACCCAAGATGCAGCACCGGGTCTTCGACGCCCTCCGCGCGCTGGCCGCACACGACGTGGGTGTGCTGCTGGTCGAGCAGAACGCCGTCCAGGCGCTGACCGTCGCCGACCGCGGCCTCGTGGTCGAACTCGGCCGGGTCGCCCGCACCGGGACCGGGCCGGAAATGCTCGACGATCCCGACGTCCGACGAGCCTATCTGGGGTTGCCCACATGAACGACGAATGGTCACACCGACTCGGCTTCCTGGTGCCCAGCGCCAACTCGGTGCTGGAATGGGACAGTCGCCTGGCGCTGCCGCCACCGGTCAGCGCGCACTTCGCCAGGATCGCGATGACCCGCGACGAACCGGACCAGTTGGTGGCCCTGGCCGAGGCCGCCCCGGGGACGGCGGAGCTGCTCCGGCACGCCGGCTGCACGGCCGTCGGCTTCGCCTGCACCACCGGCAGCCTGTATCGCGGACTCGGCTACGACGCCGCGATAAGCGCCCGGGTCACCGAGGCCACCGGCCTGCCCTGCGCCACCACGGCCACCGCCGCGGTCGACGCGCTCCGCTCGCTCGGGCTGGCCCGGGTGCTGCTGGTGTCGCCGTACGAACCGTGGCTCGACGCCCTGGTCGTGGACTTCCTCGCGGCGCACGGAATCGAGGTGACCGGCACCCTCGGACCGAGCCTGCCCGACCCCCGGGACACCGCGCGGGCCACCCCGGCGCAGATCGCCGGCACCGTCACCGACCTGGGTCCCGCCGACGGGATCTTCGTCAGTTGTACGGCGTTCCGCGGTCTGGAGGCCGCGACACTGCTGCGGCAGCGGTTCGGATGCCCGGTGGTGGCCAGCAACGAGGCGACCTTCTGGGGCGTGGCACGGCTGGTCGGGGCGGGCCCCGCCGACTTTCCCCACGACGGCTGGGAGGGGCTGCGCCGATGGACGGCACCAGCATGAACGGCACCGCGCGCCTCGCCGGGTTGCGCTGCCCCCGCTGCGGGCACCGGACGTCTCCCGACGACCTCACGTTCTTTCGCGGCTGCCCGGTGTGCGCGAAGGACAACGTGCCGGTCAACTACGCCTGCGACCTGCCGGCCGACCAGGTCACCGAGGCGCTGCACCGGGCGAGAGCCGACCGACCGGGGTTGTGGCGCTGGGGTGACGCCCTGCCCGTCGCGCCGGACCGACCCGTGTCGCTGGGCGAGGGGGGCACACCGCTGCTGCCGGTGCCCGGCCTCGGCTCCCGGTTGGGCCATCCCCGGCTGTACGTCAAGAACGAGTCGGCCAACCCGACCTGGTCGCACAAGGATCGGCTGGCCGCCCTCACCGTGGCCGCCGCGGCCGAGGTGGGCGCCACGACGGTCACCGCCGCGTCGACGGGTAACCACGGCGCCGCGCTGGCCGCGTACGCCGCCCGCGCCGGGTTACGGTGCGTCATTTTCACCCTGGCCAGCGTGCCCGAAACCATGAAGACGCTGATGCTGGCGTACGGCGCCGACGTCATCGCCGTCCCGACGAGCGAGGACCGGTACACGCTGCTGGCCGAGGGGGTCGAGCGGCACGGCTGGTATCCGGGCAGCAACGCGGTCGCGCCCCCGGTCGGCTCGCCGCCGCACGGCGTCGACGGATACAAGACCATCGCGTACGAGGTTTTCGAGCAGTTGGGCCGAGCCGCGCCCGACGTACTGGTGCTCCCGGTCGCGTACGGGGACTGCCTGGCCGGGGTGCGGCGCGGGTTCGCGGACCTGCACACGGCCGGACTGATCGACCGTCCGCCCCGGCTCGTCGGTGCCGAGGTGTTCGCCGCGCTCACCGGGGCGCTGGCCCGGGACACCGAGGACGGACCCTCGCTGGGCCCGGTCGGCATGCGCCCGACGGCGGCTTTCTCCATCGCCGGCGCGTACGCGACCCGCCAGTCGGTCCGGGCCGTTCGCGACACCCACGGCCGGGCCGTCAACGTCGACGAGTCAGCCCTGCTCCGGGCGCAGCGGGCCCTCGCCGCGACCGAGGGCCTGTTCGTCGAGGCCGCGGCCGCGGTCAGCATCGCCGCGGCCGAGTCGCTCGTCCGGGCCGGCGCGATCGGCGCCTGGGAGAGCGTGGTCTGCCTGCTCACCTCGACCGCGCTCAAGGATCCCGCCGCCGCACGGCCGCTGCTCCCGAACGTGCCGCTTGTCGACCCGTCCCGCGTCCCCGCCCACGACATCATCGACGACCTCAGCCGAAGGGAACCCGGCCCATGACCACGCCACCCGTCCTCGACTACACCCGCCAGGTCGCTCCGATCCTGGTCAACCGCGAGCGGGCACAGGCGGTCGCCGCCGAAGCGCGGGTGGACGTGCTACTCGCGACGTCGCCCGCGAATGTCGCCTACCTGTCCGGCTACTACTGCATGTCACACTGGACGATCGTCGGCACGCTGGCCTTCGCGGCGCTGGCACCGGCCGCCGACGCCGGCCCGGCCGTGGTGGCCCCCGCCATGGAACTCGACGCCTGGGCCGAGGAGCCGGTCGCGGGCGGCGACATCTGGCTCTACGGGAAACCGGCCGACGTGGTGGGTCGAACACTCGGTGTCGACCCGGCCGCGCTGACCGCCGACGACCAGGTCATCCACCATCACGGGTTCGCCCAGGAAACCCCGGCGACCGCGCTCGACGCGCTGGTCGCGGCGCTCACCGCGCGTGGACACTCCCGGGCCACCATCGCCCTGGACGAGAGCGGCGTCAGCTATTCGGTACGCCAGGCCATCGCCGACCGGTTGCCCGACGCCCGGCTGGTGGACGGTGCCGGCCTGTTCAAGAAGATCCGGATGGTCAAGACCGCGGTCGAGGTGGAGTGCCTCACCGAGGCGACCCGGGTGGCCGGGCGGGCCCTGCACACCGCCGCCGGCCTGCTGGAGCCGGGTGTGCTCGAACGCGACGTGTGGCGCCGCTACAACACCGAGGTGGCCGAGCAGGGCGGCCTCACCACGTTCGCGGTGGTGAACTTCGGCCGGCGCAGCGGTCACACCCACAACATCCCCAGCGACTACCGGCTCCGCTCCGGCGACGTGGTGAAGTTCGACGTCGGCTGCTCGGTGCGGATGTACCAGGCCGACATCGGTCGCACCATGGTCGTTGGCGAGCCCACCGAGGAGATGGTCAGCACGTACCGTGCCCTCCTGGTCGGCCAGCAGGCGACGATCGCCGTACTGCGGCCGGGGGTGCGGCCATCGGAGGTCTTCGCCACCGCCGTCGAGGCGGTCCGCGACGCTGGCCTGCCGGGCTACCAGCGGCACCATGTGGGACACGGCATCGGTCTGGATGTGTACGACATGCCGGTCCTGCAACCCTCGACCTCGTCGAGCGAGTTCGGCGGGGCCGGCCGGGACGACGAGCCGCTGGAGGCGAACATGGTCTTCTGCGTCGAGACGCCGTACTACGTCCTCGGCAGCCACGGGATGATCGTCGAGGACACTGTGGTGGTCACGCCCGGCGGGGCACGCTACCTCACGGACCTGCCCCGCGACCTGATCTGATCCGCCTGACCTGGCCCGCTCGACCTAACCTGATACCGACCTGGTCCGATCGCCGCCCGTCCGCGTCCGCGCGTCCCCGTCTGTCGGGGCGCGCGGATTTTCGTGAAGGGGATCGGGGACATCGGGCATTCCCCGGTGTGAGCCCGCTGACGGAAGTGACGCCGAAGATGGGACGACGCCCGTGACCGCGCCACCCGACGTGGGCCAGGACCGTTCCCGCCCCACCGACCTCGCCACACTGGCCGAGTCGAGGACCGACCCGGACCGCTTCGTGGCGCTCTTCGACAAGTACCACCCCGAGATCCACCGGTACGCGTACAGCCGGCTCGGCGGGAGCGCCGCCGACGATGTGGCGTCGGAGGTCTTCCTCATCGCGTACCGGGAACGACACCGGTTCGACGCGACCGACCCGGCCGCCCACGTGCGGGCCTGGCTGTACGGCATCGCCACGAATCTCGTCCGCCGGCACCGCCGGGACGAGGAGCGACGCTACCGGGCGCTGGGCCGGCTCCCGGTCGAGCCCGTCGAGCCCGAGCCCGGCGAACGGGCCGTCGTCCGGCTCACCGCGGCGGGCGCCCGGAACGCGCTGGCCACGGCCCTCGCGGCGCTGAAAACCCGGGACCGGGACGTGCTGCTGCTGGTGGCCCTGGCCGGGCTGAGCCAGCCGGAGATCGCCGTCGCGCTCGACATCCCACCCGGCACCGTCTACTCGCGACTCAACCGTGCCCGCCGGCAGGTGCGGGCCGCGTTGGGAGCCGATCCGACTCTCCCCGACGAAGCGTAAGGAGCACCTCGGATGGACGAGCTGAACCTGATCCGTACTCTCCTCACCGAGGACGCGCCGGTGGGCGCCGAGCCTCAGCGGGCCGCCCGGCAGCGGCTGCGGCACGCCATCGCCGAGACGACCGTCGCGCCGGCAGGCTCCACACCAGCGGCCATCGCGCCGGCGGCCTCCGCGACGGCCCGGCGGCGCGCCTGGTCGATGCTGCGCTGGCCGGCCGTCGGCACCGGCGTGGTCGCCGTCACGGCGGGGGTCGCGCTGGTGGTCGGCGGGGGCGGTACGCCGTCGCCGACCCCGACCGCTCCCACCGTGGCCGAGCCGGGCGCCACGAGCACCGCACCGCAGACCGCGCGGCAGTTCCTGCTGGCCGCCGCGGAAGCGGCGGAACGGGAGCCGGCGACCAGCGGCCGCTACTGGCATGTCCAATGGATCCTCGATCAGAAGGATGCTCCGAGCCGGCGGCTCGTCGACATATGGCACGCGACGAGACCCAGCGACGACACCTGGTTCGGGGAACTGGAATACCGGGACGGCAAGGCGGCGGGCGCGACTACCTTCGCGCGGCAGGAGTCCTGGGGCTTCGGCGCCGAGCGGGAGATCAGCCTCGCTGAACTGCGGGCGCTGCCCGCCGATCCGACGGCGCTGCGGGCCCGACTGGACCGCAAGGCGACGTCGTTGGGTTCGGACCTGAACTCGCTGAACCCGGACGGGCTCGACGGCTACGCCTTCGAGGCCATCATCGGTCTGCTGGCCCGCTCGCCGGCGACGCCGGGCCAGCGGGCCGCCGGCTACCGGTTGCTGGCCGGCCTGCCCAACGTGGACGTCAACGGCACGGCCGCCGATGGGCTGGGCCGGACCGGCACGGTCATCCGCTTCGCCGGCGGGAACCGGATCATCGAAGTGATCATTGACCGGGACGGCTACGAGGTGCTTTCGATCACCAAGCAGCGGACCATTCCGGAGGTGTCCGACGGGACGACTCACCCGCGGGTCAAGACGGCCATCCCTTCCGTACACCTGCTGACCTGGACCCGGGAGTGGACGGATCAGCAGCCCGTGCCCCCGACCGTCCCCGTAGCCGACCGATGACCCGGGTATCCCGGCACGCGCCCTGGCTGGTCCCGGTGCTGTTGATGGCCGCCGTCTCCGCCGTCCGGCTCGGCAACCCGGTGCTGAGCTGGGACGAGATCGCCACCGTCGACGTGGCCAGCCGAGACGTCGGACAGATCTGGCGGCTCAGCCACACCATCGACGCCTCGGTGGCCCCGTACTACCTGTTCATGCACGTCTGGACGACGCTGTTCGGCGTCTCCGAGTGGGCGTTACGCGCGCCCTCCTGGCTGGCCATGGCGGTTACCGCCGGTCTGGTCGGCGGACTGGGCCGGCGGTTGCTCACCCCGGCCACCGGGTTGCTGGCCGGCCTGTTGTTCGTCCTGATCCCCAGCAGTTCCCGGTACGCCCAGGAGGCGCGCGTCTACGCCATCGCGACCATGCTCTCGGTCCTCGCGGTGCTGCTGCTGTACCGGGCAATCGCACGGCCCACCGCCGGCCGCTTCGTCGGCTACGCGGTGTGCGTGGCGCTGCTCGGTGCCGCGCACCTGATAGCGCTCGCCACGCTTGCCGCGCACGTCGTCATCGTCGTGTCGCATGTCCTGCGTACCGGTGACCGGCGCACGGCCGGCGCCTGGGTGGCCGCGACATCCGCCGGCGGGCTGACGGTCGCGCCGCTGGCGGTCGCCGGTGCCGACCAGGTGGATGACCAGCTGGGTTGGATCTACGGGCCGCTGACCGTCGGTGACCTGGTGACCGCGCCGGGAGCGATCACCGGCTCGGTGGGCGTGGCCTGGCTGCTCGTGGGGCTCGCGACCCTGGCCACCTGGCGAACGGGCGGCCGGGTGGCCGAACTGACCGGGTTGGCCGTGCTGCCGGTGAGCCTCGTGGCGGCGGGCGCGGCGCTGGGTCAGCCCATCTGGGTGCCGCGCTACCTGCTCATCGCCACGCCGCCGCTGGCCCTGCTCGCCGCGCTCGGCGTCCGCCAGGTCGCGATCGGCGTCCGGGAGCGGTCGGTGCCGGGAACCGCCTTTCCCGGAACCCGTCGGGTCGTCGGCACCGGCCGCTGGGCCGGCGTGGTGCGGGTCGCGGTCGTCCTGGTCGCCGTCGGCTGGGCGGCGCTGCCGGACCAGCGGGCGCTGCGGGCGGCCGACTCGCACAACGGCGCCAACTACCGGCAGGCCGCCCAGGTCATCGCCGAGCACCAGGAACCCGACGATGTGCTGCTCTTCGAACCCAGGACCCGGCACACCCGACCCGGTGTCTACTACTACCTGCGCCACGAGCCGGACCAGCCCGCCGACCCACTGCTCGATCGCTCCGCCGCGGAGGTCGGCGACCTCCGGCCGGTCGAGGCCACCGACCCGGCCGGCCGGCTCCGCGACCAGGGGCGGGTCTGGCTCTTCGTGTACGGCAAGCCGGCCGACCCGGCGGCCCGGCGGCCGGACCTGCGGCCGTACCTGACGGAGGCTTTCCGACCGGTGCGGACCTGGCGGATGTCGAGTTCCACACTGGTCCTCTACCAGCGCATCCACGCCTCGGCCTGATCGTCCGGGCGGCCGCGGAACGGTGCGCCCGGTCCGGCGCCGAACAGTACGCCCGGATGGCCGCGAAGCTGTGCGTGCCCGGTCCGGCGCCGAACCGCCGGGTCACGGGGTTTCCGCAAACAAGGCTGCGAGGATGTCGAGAATGGGTCCGGCGGCTCCGTCTGGAGGGTGGGTGCGGTCACCGCGGCCGTACCACACGAAGGAGACAAGCATGACGATCCAACGGATGGACAACGTTCTCATCGTCGTCGACGACCTCGACGCCGTTATCTCGTTCTTCGTCGAACTCGGCATGGAGTTGGAGGGCAGGGGGCCGATCGAGGGACGGTGGGTGGAGCGGGTCATTGGGATCGACGACGTCCGACAGGACGTCGCGATGCTGCGGACCCCGGACGGCCACGGTCGGATCGAGCTGGCGATGTTCCACACACCCACGGCGATCCGCGCGGAGCCGACGGACGCGCCGGCGAACACGCTGGGCATCCGCCGTGTCATGTTCGCCGTTGACGACATCGAGGAGGTCGTCGCCCGCTTACGCGCCCACGGTGCCGAACTCGTCGGTGAGGTGGCGCAGTACCAGAGCGTCTACCGACTCTGCTACGTCCGCGGTCCCGAGGGGATCGTCGTCGGACTCGCCCAACAGCTGTCCTGAGGCCGCTGCCCGAACGCGCGCTCAGAGACTCGCCAACTCTCCGCTCACAGGCCGAGTTGACACTATCCACGACACGATCGACAACACGATCACCAACAACCGCGCGGCGTGTCGGGGGCCCATTACGGCCAACCCGGACCGCGATGAGTTATCAGCACGCACCGGTGACCGTGATCACACCATCACGACGGCGCTGGACGCTGCGATCGAGGAGGCGACCGAAGCAGCCACTGCGCTCGGCGGTCACGGCGATCCGACCAGCCGGATCAGCCATCCGGACTGACCGCCACATTAATTTAGATCAACCATCGACCCGACAATCCCCTCGACGGAGTGCCCGCTCGACCATGCCGAACCGGGGGTTACGTACCCAGTTCGGCGAGGGCCAGCGGGCCGAGCATCGGCGAGGTGGTCGGCGCACTCGACGACGATGGAAATGGCCACGAGGTCGGGGACGAGATGGACCCGCTCGGGCCGGTGGGCTCGGACAACGCGGGGGCGCCACGGGCGCGAGGCAGCGGAGGACTCCGTACCCGAATTCACTGTGCGGTCGCGGTGTGACGGGCGCGGTCGTCTACGAGCGGGCCGACCCGCCGCGCACGAGGTCATGACCGACCTCCTCGCCACCATCGGCACGCCGCCACACCCCTCACCGAACTGGCCAACGCAGGGCTCCCGGTAACCGCCACCTACCCAAAACTCTCCGAACATAGACGGTTACCTACGGTTCACCTAGACTGCTGATCCGATCGATGACCACCTACGTCCTGTGAGGTGGAAATGGGCACGTCGACAGGGCTACCGACGCTCGGCGGTGTCCCGTGGGGATCAGCCCGACGGCAACTGGCTCGCTGGGACCGCGTGTCGACGGGTGCGTCGACGACCGGCGACGAGGTCACCGCCCCGGCCCAGGAGGATTGGGTCGAGCAGGCGGCCGAGCGATGCCGTCAATCACTCACCGATGCGCTCCGTGACGATCCGGACGACCTCGCCGGTCTTCGGCCAAGTGCGGTACGCGCCGGCGAGCGCCTCGTCCAGGCCCTCGGGGAACTACTCGACGGCCGGTCCCCGCTGGTCGGCGTGCCGGGAGCCACCGCCCAGGAACGCCAGGACCGGTTCGTCGCCGAATTCGTCAACGCTGTCGCCGGCACCGGCGGTCTGGTTAGTGACGCCATCGCGCGACGCGCTGCCCGCCGGTCCGCCGAGGGACTCCTTATTGAGGAATCCCCGGTCACCGCGGCTCTCCGTACGGGCAGCGGCGGCGTACGCATCTCGGGCGAGCTCTTCTGCACCGTGTACCGCCTGTTCTTCGGCGAATACGTCGGAGAGTTCATCCGCACCGTCATCGCCGAGGGAATGGCCCTCGCCGCTCCGCTCGCGCTTCCGGGTGATCCCACCGGCCTGGTTGCCGGTGCCGTCGCCAAGCAAGTCATCCAGGTCCTACCCGATCCGTGCGGCGCGACGACCGGCCGAGAACCGCGCAAGGGCCTGCTCGCCACGATCGCCGGCGAGCTGCTGACGGATGTCGTCGATTCCGCGCTCGGCATCCGAAAAGAGGAGGCGCCATGTCCGCCGGCCAGTACGCCTACGAATACGCCGACCGGAGCAGGCTGACCGGAACGACAGCGAGCGGCGTGCTCTCCAACAACATGTTTCGGGCGGCCGACAGCGCGATCGAGCGAAACCTCGCCCCCGGGTCCCTTCCGGCCTCCTGGGCCGAAGACCTTCTCCAGATCGCCCGAGCCGTCTACCTCGCCGACAAGCTGTCCCGCCGTGACGCCTGCCGCGACCGGTGGACCCGGACCATCGCGCTCTCCGTCCAACTCGTCGAGCCCGACCGGTGGCGGGACCACACCGAACCCATCCTCGTCGCCATGCTGGAGACACTCACCTCCGACCGGTGGGACGTGCGGTTCCGAGGCGGCGCGACCAGTCACCGAGGGGTGCAGGGCGACCTGGTTCTCCCACCGGCTCAGGAGGTGACGCTCTTCTCCGGCGGTCTGGACTCCACTGCGTACGCCGCCGAACGCTCCCGGTTGCCCGGCGGTCCGCTGCTGCTCCTCTCCTACTGCCATTCCCGTTGGCGCCATCAACAGGAGGAGATCAGCGCCGGTCTACGGCCGGTTCGTGACCTCAGGCATCTCCAGGTGTTGGAACAGACCAATCTCGGCGGGCGCAAGGCCGAACCCACCTCTCGTTCCCGCGGGCTGCTCTACCTGGCAACCGCGATCTACGTGGCCTCATCGCACAACGTCGCCCAGGTGACGATTCCGGAGAACGGTCAGTTGGCGGTCAACCCGCCGCTGACCGCCGCCCGGGTGGCCGCCGCCTCGACCCGCTCCGTCCACCCGTACTTCCTGCACCTGATCAACAAACTGATCGGGGCCGTCGGCGGGACCGTGACGGTGGTCAACCCCCTGCTCCCCGCCACCAAGGGGGAGGTGTGCCGGCGGGCCCGGGACGCCGGACTGACCCTCGCCACGATCATGCGGACCGTGAGTTGCGGCCGTCCGCCCTGGCTCTACGGGGGCGGCGACCTTGATCACTGCGGACGCTGTTACCCCTGCCTGCTACGGCGATCCGGGCTGTTGACCGGCGTGGGCCGGGACGACACCCCATACAAGGCGGATGTGCTGGCGCCTGGAGTGAAGCGCGGCCAACGGGCCGACCTCCTCGCCCTGCGCACCTGGTTGGCGAACGACTTCGGCATCCGCGACCTGGCCGTCGACCTGCCGTTGCCACCTCAGGCCGACGCGCACGCGCTCCTGGAAACCATCCTGCGTGGGCGGGACGAACTACGACATCTCATTGCCCAGCACGGCCGGCCCGGCACCGCCGCCTGACGGGGCGGCGAGCCGGGCCAATTGTCATACCAACGAGCCGGGCCTACCCGACACCAGCACTGAGCCGGCGCAGGAGTTCCTCACTCAATGCCTTGAAATCCTGGTAGCACCGCTGGACGAGCATCTGGGTGCTGCCCAACGCGCCATCGGCCGACCGGAGGTCGAACATCGGCTTGCGGGCATCATGTGCCAGTGGCATAAGGCTCTGATAGTTCCGCAGGGTCGCGATCTCGTACCTCTGCCCGATCGTGAAATCCTCCTGATCCAGCACCGCCGTGGCGAAGACGATGGGAATACGGTCCAACCATCGCTGGTACGCTCGAACCGGCCGGTCGAGGCGCATCGTCGGCTGCATGATCACGTATCCCAACGGGGACATCGTCCCCTGCGGCGCGGAAATAGTCGGGGGAACCTTGGGCAGCACGGTCCCCCGCCAGGTCGACCGCCACTCCCGCAGGGTTGGCCCCAGGTTCCGCAGTCCCCGGAGCGAGAAGAGGTCAGCGGCCAGCGGCATCAGCACCGCATCGGCCGCGAGCAGGGCCGCGCGGTTGATCGCACCCAAATTCGGGCCAACGTCGATGAGGACGATCTCGGCGTCAACGCGCTCGGCCGCTCGCTGGATGATCCGGTGGAAGGCCGTCGTGACCCGGAGCGCGGCCTGATCGTTGCCGGTGAACCCACGGGGCCAGGCGTCCGACAGCCGATCCTCGAACCTGCTCAGCTCAAGGTCACCGGGCAGTAGCCAGAGGTCCTGCGTGACCGTCACGGGCTCGACCTCTTCGATGTCGCCTACGCCGTCCATGATCGGCCGGACTGCGGTGGCCACGGTGCCCGATCCCCATTCCTTCGTGGAACCACGGTGTCCCGCATGAGTGGGGATGGCGTGCTCGCCGTGGGTGCTGGTGTGGGTAGCACCGTAGCGGCGGATCAGATCCAGTGCGGCGGCCGGGGCCGAGCCGGGCGATGGCCAGCTCGTGGCTGGCGCCCGCATGCCAGCGCACCCCGACCCAAGTCATGGTCGCACCCGGGATGATCCCGCTCTACCTAGTCGATGACATGCTGGCGATGATTTTGCCTCTCTGGTCAGAGACGGTTTCTTCCGAAGCCTCAACAGCGGTCACCGAAGTGCAGTGTGGGGCGCTGTGTGACCACGGCTGTTACCACCGAGATCACAAAAATCGGCACCAGTCGATGACTGATGCCGATTGACCTGCGGAAACAAGGGTGGAGCCGAGGGGACTCGAACCCCTGACCCCCACACTGCCAGTATGACAACAGTTCTGTCACGCCGTACCCCGGGATGCCGACAGGTGCTTTGAACAGGGAAAACCCTCCAGGGGAAGTCACACCCCCTGTCACTACGTATCGGGCAGTGACGGCTATTTGATCTTGAGCTGTGACCATCGATGTGACCACACTGAGTGTGGGAGGCTTCGTGCCACCCCGTCCGGCCACCGCTGCCCGCTCCCGGCCGGCGGTCCGAACCAGTCAGGTCGTGCCGCCTCGTCAGCGCTATGGCGGCCACGAGGTCTCCGGTATTCAGGTTCATCTTGGTGAACCCTCAACCGGAGACCTCGCTATCTATCGATCACCGACACGCCGCACCCGACTTCGAGACACTGCCTAGGCGGTTTGGCGCCTACGCCGGGCCAGCCGGTGACTCATCACGACGAGCATTCCACCCAGGCCGAGCATGGTCAGTGCGATCGCGGCGTAGCTGGAAATTCGGCTTCCGGTGACGGGCAAGATGCCCTTACGGACCGTAATGCTTGCCGAGGCGGGAGAGCCTGGACCGCTTTCGATCGAGGTGGCGGCCGTCGTATTGACCTTCTTCCCCGCAGTCTTTCCGGTGACGTTCACCGACACCGTGCAACTCCCGTTGGCCGGCAGGGTCGCTCCGGCCAGGCTGATGCTGCTGCCGCCGGAAGTCGCGGTAACCGTTGCGGAGGCGCAGTTGGTCTGCGCGGCGTTGGGAGTGGCGACCACCAGCCCTGAAGGAAGGTCGTCGACGAAACCGACTCCGGTCAGCGACGTAGCCGGGTTGGGGTTGCGGAGGGTGAAGCGCAGTGACGTCGTCCCGTTGAGGGGGATGATGTCATCCCGGAAGGCCTTGGCGATCGTCGGTGCCGCGACAGCGCCGACTGTGATCCTTGCCGAGGCAGTAGCACCTGGGCCGCTCTCGTTCGAGTCCACCGGACCGCTCGTATTTGACTTCGTTCCGCTGGTCGTGCCGGTGACGTTCACCGAGAAGGTGCAACTCCCGCCAGCCGGCAATGTCGCACCGGCCAGCCGGATGCTGCTGCCACCGGCGGTCGCGGTGATCGTGCCACCACCGCACGAGCCACTCAAACCGTTGGGAGTGGCTACCACCAGCCCCGCAGGAAGGTTGTCGACGAAGCTGACCCCCGTCAAGGACGTACTCGCGTTGGGGTTGCTGAGGGTGAAAACCAATGAGGTCGTCCCGCCAACCGGAATGGTGGAATCGTCGAAAGCCTTCGAGATCGTCGGCGCCGCGACGACCTCCGCGACGACCGTGACCCTTGCCGAGGCAGGCAAGCCCGGACCGCTCTGGACCGAGGTGACGGCAGCGGTGGTATTGACCTTTGTTCCGGTGGTTGTGCCGGTGACATTGACTGAGACGGTGCAGCTTGCGCTGGCCGGCAGGCTAGCGCCGAACAGGCTGATGCTGCTGCTCCCGGCAGTCGCGGCGATCGTGCCGGAGGCGCAGTCGGTTTGCGCGCCATTGGGAGTAGCGACCACCAACCCCGCAGGAAGGTTGTCGACGAAGCTGACACCGGTCAGCGTCGTGTTCGCGTTGGGGTTGGTAAGGGTGAACTCCAGCGTCGTCGTTCCGTTGAGCGGAATGGTCGCGTCGTCGAAGGCCTTGGCGATCGTCGGTGCTTCCGCAACCCTGACGGTGATGCTCGCCGCGGCGGGCGTACCCGGGCCGCTCTCGTTCGAGTCCACCGGGCTGCTCGTGTTGACCTTCGTACCGCTGGTCGTGCCGGTGACGTTCACCGAGAACGTGCAACTCCCACCAGCCGGCAACGTCGCATCAGTCAAGCTGATGCTGCCACCACCGGCCGTCGCGGCGATCGTGCCACCACCGCACGAACCAGTCAGACCATTCGGCGTGGCCACCACCAGCCCTTCAGGCAACGCGTCAGAAAAACCGACCCCGGTCAGCGGGGTGCTCGGGTTGGGGTTGCTGAGGGTGAAGCTCAGCGATGTCGTCTCGTCGGCGGCGATGGTCGTGGCCCCGAAGGCTTTGGAGATCGTCGGTGGTGTGGCGACGGCAACCGTGACGCTCGCCGACGCGACGGCACCCGGGCCGCTCTCGTTCGAGTCCACCGGACCGCTCGTGTTGACCTTCGTGCCGCTGGTCGTAGCGGTGACGGTTACCGAGAACGTGCAACTCCCACCAGCCGGCAACGTCGCACCAGTCAAGCTGATGCTGCCACCACCGGCCGTCGCGGCGATCGTGCCACCACCGCACGAACCAGTCAGACCATTCGGCGTGGCCACCACCAGCCCTTCAGGCAACGCGTCAGAAAAACCGACCCCGGTCAGCGGGGTGTCCACGTTCGGGTTGGTGAGAGTGAAACCCAGCGAGGTCGTCCCGCCAACCGGAATGGTCGCGTCATCGAAAGCCTTGGCGATCGTCGGTGGCGCGACGACCTCCGCGCCGACCGTTACGCTCGCCGACGCGGCGGCACCCGGGCCGCTCTCGTTCGAGTCCACCGGACCGCTCGTGTTGACCTTCGTGCCACTGGTCGTGCCGGTGACGTTCACCGAGAACGTGCAACTCCCACCAGCCGGCAACGTCGCGCCAGTCAAGCTGATGCTGCCACCACCGGCCGTCGCGGCGATCGTGCCACCACCGCACGAACCAGTCAGACCATTCGGAGTAGCCACCACCAGCCCGGCGGGTAGCGCATCGCTGAAGGTGACACCGGTCAACGCCGTACCCACGTTGGGGTTGGTGAGAGTGAAACTCAGCGACGTCGTCCCGTCCAACGGGATCGTCGCATCCCCGAAAGCCTTCGAGATGGTCGGTGGCGCGATGGACGCGGCGCAGAACGGTCGCGTGATCGTATTGCTAATCAATGTGACGGCACCGTTGCGGGCCAACACCCGTCCAGCGACGGTAGCTCCCTCACCCAGAGTCGCCGACTGCAGCGCCAGGATGCTTCCGACGAAGACGGTCCGCGTGTTCAGGGTCGCCGAGCTGCTGACCTGCCAGAACACATTGCACGCCTGAGCGCCGTTGACCAGACTGACCCGGCTGTCAACCGCGGTGATCAGATCGGACCCCGCTTGGAAGATGAACACCGAGTTGGGATCGTTCTGCCCGTCCAACGTGACGGTGCCGGTCAGAGACATGGTGGCAGGCGACGTGTACACCCCGGCGACCAGGGTTTGCCCGCCGAGTTCGCCCACCGTGCTGGTCGTGGGCTCGGCCGCGGCGAAGTTGTACGCCGTGGTCAGATCGGACTGGGCCTGCATCGCTTCTGCGTCGCCGATGTGCGTGGCGCCGTTTACCACGGGAGCCCCGGTGACCGACGTGCCCGGCCAGACGCCCAGGTCCCCGTTGATGACCGAAGGACCGACGGGGGGCGGAACGTCGGTGACGGCCTGACCGGCCAACACCCCGTAGGTCTCGGCAGTCCCCAACGGCACCGGAGACTGGGCCCAGGCCGGCGCCCCCGCGACGCCGACAAGGATGGTCGTAGCGGCGACGGCCCCCGCCATCAGCATCGCAGTGGACCGACGGCGCACGCGATACGCGAGCCAAGCAGATCTCGACACGGGATGCCCCCACCAACCAAGAGCCCGCCAGCGGGCAGATTCCAGAATGCGAAAGTTGTACTGACGCTTGCGACAGCGCCCCAAAGCGTCGGTCGGAGTATATCCACGCAAAATCGCTTCGAAGCGGCAAATAGCCCAAAGGGCATTAATCGGGACGTGGCAGTATCGCGAGATGTACTCCTAGAACGGGTAATCCGGTTGGCGGATCGTGGTGCCGGTCACGACCAGCGCCGGGCGTGCTGCAGGGTGGAGATCAGGGCGAGGGTGGATTCGGCGCCCTGGTTGAGGTTCGGTCCGTGCGGGGTCAACCCGTCGTAGCCGCCGCCGGTCGCCGGATCCCACATCCGCGTGCCGACGTCGTTGTCGCCGAGGAACCAGCCGACCGCCTGCCGTACTCCGGCCTCCCAGCCAGGAGCGCCGGTGACCGTGGCGGCGGTGGCGCAGGCGTCGGCGAAGGCGGCGACCTCGATCGGTTGTTGGTCGTGGCGCAGCCGTGCCGTGCCGCGCTGCCACCCGCTGGCGGGTACCACCGACAGGTGTCCGTCGCGGAGCTGGATGTCGCACAACCACGCCAGCATTCGCAGACCGTCATTGAGGGGTGGACCGCCGTATCGCAGCTGGCTGGCGGCGATGACGACCTCCGCGAGAGCCGCGCTGGCGTAGGTGAGCGCCTGCCGCGGCCAGGGCCACCGCGGGTCGAGTCCGGGGCCGCCGACCGCAGCGGCCGCATCCGCCAGTAGCGTGACCGAAGCGGTGTGGGTCGGGTGGCGGCGCAGCACCTCCACGGCGCCGAGCCCGGCGAAGGCCATCGCGTGTGGCGCCGGGGAGCGCCGGGCGGCACCGCGGCTGAAGGCCACCAGTGCCTCTTCCCGGATCCAAGAGGCGGGACTGCGGGCGGCGGCGGTACCCAGCCCCCACAGCGCCCGGCCCCACCAGTCGCCGAGCCCGGGCTCGTCGGTCCAACGGCGGTCATGACCGAGCCGGTTGTGGAAGGCGCCGCCGCGGTCCTGGGCGTGGGTCAGGAAGGCCAGGTAGCGCTCCGCGAGCCGGAGCACCTCCTCGGTCGGCTCCGGCTCGCGGCTGGCGACGACCAGGCCGCGCGCGACGTCATCGGTGCAGTAGCCGTGCTCGCGGCGGACGATGGCGTGCCGGGCGTGTTCGAACAGACCGGTGTCGTCGCTCAGCCGGATCAGGTGCGCGAAGCTCGGCGCGGGTACGGTCGGCCGGGGACCGCGGTCCGGCGTGCTGGGGCGGCTGGCGGTCGTGGTCACGCCGATGCCGCGCTGACCACGGGCGAGTGTCCGGCGACGAGCCGTTCGGCGAGGGTGCCGTACCGGACCGCCACCGCCGGCCAACGCAGGTCCGCGGCGAGCGGCCGAGCGCGGCCGGCCAGCCGAGCCGCCAGGCCCGGTTCGTTGAGGATCCGCCGGATGGCGGCGGCCAGCGCCGTCGGATCCTGATGGGGTACGACCAGACCGGGACCGCCGGTGAGCAGCTCGACGGCGTGCGGGAACGCCGTGGCCACGACGGGTACCCCGGCGGCCACCGCCTCGATGAGCACCCCGGAGGTGACCTGTTCCCGGGAGTCATAGGGCAGCACGACCACGTCGGCGGAGCGGATCAAACCGGCGAGCGTGGGTTGGTCGTGGTAGACGTCCTGGTAGTCCACGGCATGGGCGACGCCCAGCTGCGCGCCGAGCCGGTGCAGTCCCGCCCGGTACGCCTCCCCCTGACGCGCGGCCACCTTCGGATGGGTCCGGCCCGCGACGGTGTAGGTGGGTGTCGGGCCGAGATCCTGCAACCGCGCGAGGGCCCGCAATGCCCACTCGACGCCCTTGCCGGGGCCGAGCAGTCCCCAGGTAAGCAGGTGCGGGCGGGTACGGCGGTCGGCAGGGACCCGGACATGGTCGGCGGCACCGTGCGGGATGACCGTGACCTTGCCTGGGCGTACGGTGTAGCCGACGACCAGTCGGTTGCGAGCCGTGTCGGTCATCGTGACGACCGCTCCGGCGGCGGTGACGATCTGCTCCAGCAGCGACCTCTGCCGGGCCGAGGGCCGGCGGAGCACGGTGTGCAGCACCACGATGCTCGGCACGGTGAGTCGGCGCAGCAGCGGCAGGACGTCCTCGCCGTCGACGCCGGGGTAGATGCCGTACTCGTGTTGCACGACGGCCACGTCGAAGGTGTTCAGGACGGCGGCGGCGTCCCGCCATCCGACCTGGGCACGCGTCGACCAGGTGTGCACGACCCCGGATCCGGCCCGCAGGTCGTCGCTGCGGTCGGTGACCCGGACGATGCCGCCGCGCGTGCCGTCAGCGGTCAGGTGGGCGGCGAGGGCGGAGTTGAAGGTTGCCAGTCCGCACCGCGTCGGTGGGTGCGTGCTGAGAAATCCATAGCTGGGCATGGGTTTCGGGCCTTCCGGTTTGTCGGCCGCCACCTGACTGCAGGGGCGGCCTCACGCGGTGACGGCGTCCGCCGGCCAGCGTGTGTGGCCGGCGGAACGGATTCGTTGGCGGTGGCCGGGTTCAGCGGTGCGGTCGATGCGTGAGGTGGTCGTAGACGGACAGGTAGTCGGTGACCATCCGGTCCACGCCGAAGCGCTGCCGGGCCCGGGCCCGGCAGCCGGCCCGGTCCAGCCCGCCGGCCCGGGTGACCGCGTCGACGGCCTGCTCGATGGTGTGCACGAGGAACCCCGTCACCCCCTCGTCGACGATCTCCGGCATCGACCCTCGCGCGTACGCGACGACCGGCGTGCCGCAGACCATCGACTCCACGACCGACAGTCCGAACGGCTCGTCGAAGGCGATCGGGTGCAGCAGGGCGGTGCTCGCGCCCAGCACCTCCGCACGCCGTCTCGGGCCGACCGAGCCGAGGAAGACGACCTGGTCGCCGTCGATGTGCGGGGCCACCTGTTCGGCAAAGTAACGCTCGTCCTGCACGATGCCGCAGATGGTCAGCGGGCGGCCGGCGCAACGGGCGATCTCGATGGCCGTGTGGATGCCCTTGTCGGGGTGGATCCGGCCGAAGGCGACCAGTCCGGGGCCGGCGTCGCGGGTGAACGGCAGTCCGGTGAGGTCGACGCCGTGGTGCACCGTCGCGACGTAGTCGAGTTCGGCGCTCCGGTCGGCGTCGGAGATCGACACGTAGGACGAGCGGGCCCGGGCGTACGCCGGGAGGATCCCCGTACCGGAGAAGCCGTGCACGGTGGTGAGCAGCGGAGCGCGGCAGTGTTCGGCGAAGGCCAGCGGCAGCCAGTCGAGGTGGCTGTGCACCAGGTCGAACTGCTCGGAGCGGGCCATCGCGTGCGAGACGTGCATCGCCTCCCACACTCGGCCGTCCATGGCCGCGTCGTCGGCGTACCCACGGGGGCACACACCGTCAAGGGCGGCGGAGGTGACGGAGTCCAGCGTCGCGAACAGGGTCACGTCCACGCCCCGGGTGACAAGTCCTTCGGCGAGCAGGCCGGTCACCTGCTCCCAGGGGCCGTAGTGGTGCGGGGGCGTCCGCCAGGCGACCGGACCGAGCAGGGCAACCCTCACGGGGACGATGCGTCGGCAAGCTCGGCCGGATCAAGACGCAGAGTGGCGAGCAGCCCCACGTGCTCATGAAGGTCCACCCGCACCGGCAGTTCCCGCTCGACCCAGTCAGCCCTGACCTGCTGGCCGCGGGCCCGAAGGACATTGACGATCCGGTCCCTGGCGATGCTCATCGAATGCTCCCTGGCTCGGCCTGGCGTGGTCATGGTCATCTGGAGGGGGTGGACTGGCGGGCGCGTTCCTGTGAGTGTTTGATCTCCGCCTCGGCTTCGGTCCGGCCGGCCCAGATCCCGCGTTCGGTGTCGACGCTCTTGCCGGGTTCGAGGTCCTTGTACACGTCGAAGAAGTGTTGGATCTCCAGCTTGTAGAAGTGCTCCAGATCCGCGATGTCGCCGAGGTGCGCGAGGCGGGGGTCAGCCGTGGGCACGCATAGCACCTTCGGGTCGGGCCCCTTCTCGTCCCGCATGCGGAACATGCCGATGGCCCGGCATCGGATGAGGCAGCCGGGAAAGGTCGGTTCCTGTACCAGTACCAGCGCGTCAAGGGGGTCGGTGTCTTCACCGAGGGTGTGTTCGATGAAGCCGTAGTCGGCCGGGTACTGGGTAGCGGTGAACAGGGTGCGGTCCAGTCGGATCCGGCCGGTCCGGCGATCCATTTCGAATTTGTTACGTGTTCCCTTGGGAATCTCGATGGTGACGTCGAACTCCATGCGATTGCTCCGCTCCTCGGACCTTCAGTCGGCGGCCGGCTGTCGGTCTGGTCGGTGATGGCTTCGGGGTCCGGGATCTCGAACCGAGATCCCGGACCCCGCGCCTGCCGACCCGGCCGGTTGGAGCGTTCAGGCCCGGGCCGGCGCTGTGGGGTGTCGATCGGGTTGAAAATGGCCGCCTTCGGTCTCCCAGACGGCGACATCGTCGGCGTCTGGGACCAACGGTCGTGAGCGAGGGCTGGGCGGTACGGACAGGATGTCGGCGGCGCGGGTGGTGTTGGCGGGGCGGGAAGCCGCGAGCATGGCCGCCGTCGCCGCGGCGTACGTGGTCTCGGGTGCTATCACGGCCAGGTCGATCCGCAGATCCCGCCGGCCTGTGATGATCACCAACTGGGCACCGAGGGTGGCGAACCAGCCCACTCGCACCACGGCACCGCCGACGCCGATGCGGCACGGATGCCTTTCCCAGGCCGCCGGCTGCAGCATGATGCGTTCGATCACGCCACCGCGCCGTGCGGTCAGCGCCGTGACCAGGCTGCACAATTCGACGACCGGGTCGCGTGAGGTGGGCCACCAACCGCCGTCGAGCATCGCGCGGCTGGACGGCGAGTCGGTCATCCGCAGGCGTGCCGTAGGCGGCTCACCGGTGCAGACCCACGTCATGCGGTCCTCGGCAGAGCGGACCATCAGTTCCGCCCCTCCGGTACGTCGGTGCCCGGGTCGGTGTCGGCGGGGTCCGGACGGGTGTTGGTGGTGTAGGAGGTGATGCGGTGCCTGCGGGTCAACAGCCGCAGTTGGATGATGCGCCGCACGGTGGCTTGCACGGTCACCAGCAGCACACCGAACACCGCAGCGAGCAGCAACGCGACTCCCATCGGCAGTTGCCCCTGCGCGCCGAAGAAGTGCACCTCCGTGCGTTGACCGTTCTGTAGGATGAAGATCAATAGCAGGAGCAGCACCACGGCGGACGCTGCGAACGCGACAAGCGAACCCCCGGCGCGGACACGCGGCACAGGACGGGGCCGGTCGTTGATCTGCGGGCCCGGCTGCACGTTGGTGGAGCGGGCGGAGCCGGTGAACCTAGACATTGTGGACCTCATCTCGACGGTGGTGCGCGAAGTACGCGAACCGGAGCCGCCGGGGTCCAGGACGACATCCTCAGCATACTCTCCGAGTGGCTGATCGGTACGCCCGGGATGTCGGATCTAGCGATCCGGACAAACAGGCTCAGGATGGCGCCTCAGCTCCCGCCCGGGTCGCACGGCAGCTCAACGCGTGGCGACCGGAGGTGCGGGAGATCCGATCTCGTTCAGGTGGCGCAGTACCTCGGCCCAGGAGCGGCCAAGCGTGGTTTCGCTGTAGTCGATCTCGTGCTCGGCGCAGAACCGCCTGATCAAGGGTTGGGCGCGGCGCAGGTTGGGGCACGGCATGCTCGGGAACAGGTGGTGTTCGATCTGGTAGTTCAGACCGCCGAGCATGATGTCGATGAACCGCCCGCCGCGGACGTTGCGGGAGGTGAGAACCTGCCGCCGGAGGTAGTCGACGTTGTCGTCGGCGTCGAGGATGGGCATGCCCTTGTGGTTCGGGGCAAAGGAGCAGCCGAGATAGAGGCCGAGCACGCCCTGGTTGACGAGGATGAACGCGACCGCCTGTACCGGGTTCAGGACCAGGAACACGGCAGTCAGGTAGCCGCCCAGGTGCAGGGCCAGCAGTCCGGCTTCGACGGGTCGGCGGGCGATGCGGCGCGGACCGAGGACCGCCTTCACGCTGTTGAGGTGCAGGTGCAGGCCTTCCAACAGAAGCAACGGGAAGAACAGATATGCCTGGTAGCGCACGAGCAGCGCACGGAGTCCACGTTGATGGTGGGCCTGGTCGGCGGTGAAGGCCAGGGGCGCCACGGTGATGTCGGGGTCCTTGCCCTCGGTGTTGGGGTGTGCGTGGTGCCGATTGTGCTTGTCCACCCACCAGCCGTAGCTGAGCCCGGTCAGGAGGTTGCCGTGCACGATGCCGATCAGGTCGTTCCCGCGCCGCGAGCTGGCGATCTGCCGGTGCCCCGCATCGTGGCCGATGAACCCGGCCTGCGCGAAGACCACCGCCAGAGCCACCGCGATGCCGAGCTGCCACCACGATTCACCCAATCGGACGAACAAGGCGCACAATCCGGCGAAGGAACCGACGACGAGGCCGATCCGCACTGCGTAGTAGCCCCGCCGTCGCCCGAGCAGACCCGCCGCTCGGACCAGCCGGGACAAATTCGCGTAGTCGCTGCCCCGCTGACCGTCGGTGCCGAGGCTGGTATCGCTCATGATGGCTGCTCCCGCTGGTCCTTCTCCGTCTGCCTGTCCCACCGGCGGCTCGACCATCCGGTCAGACGAGCCTGGAGCTGTTGAGGCATCCGCCGCAGGACCGGGCTCCGGCGGGCACGCCGCACCAGGGCCGCACGCTTCCTCCGTGGCCGACCCCGAGGCGGCCGGCTCCGACGCCTCTTCACCTCCGATTTTCGTCATTCGACCAACCCGTCGCAGCGGATTGGTTCAATAGCGCCGGAGCACGGGGGCGCTGCGGTAGGAGGTGTGGGCCTGGCGAAGGGTCCGAGCGAAGCGCGCCTCACGGGGACGGCTCGTTCGCGAGATCGGCCGGATCCAGCTGCAGGATGGCGAGCAGCCCAGCGTGCTCTTCGGGGTCCACCCGCTCCGGTAGCTCGCGCTCGACCCGGTCGGCCCTGACCTGCTGGCCGCGTTGGCGAAGAATACGTCTTCTGCCTGGCGATGTTCATCGGATGCTCCCTGGTAAGGCCGTCCGGAAGAGTCGTGCTACCGGCCACTGCGAAACGGGCTGGTCCCGGTTGACTACAGGTCAGCGGAGCATCCCGGCTCTCAGTTGGGTCAGCGAGCGTTTCAGCAGCCGGGAGACGTGCATCTGGGACAGCCCGACCCGGGTGGCGATCTGCGCCTGGGTCAGGTCGCCGTAGAACCGCATGGTCAGGATCCGACGCTCGCGTGGCGGAAGCGCCGCGAGGAGCAGTCGGAGGGTGAGGTGGTCGTCCACCGCCGCGTATCCCGGATCGGCGGTGCCGATGTGCGCGTGCCGCTCGATGCCGTTGCCCCCGGGCCGTGGCTCGTTCAACGACTGCGGCCGGTAGACATCGGAGGCGGCGACGGCGGCCATGAGCTGGGCGACGGTCACCTCCAGGTAATCGGCGAGTTCTCCGTCAGTCGGTTCGCGACGGTGCTGCTGCCCGAGCTTGCCCCGGGCCTCGGGCACCCGGGCGCCCAGTTCCTGCGCCGCTCGCGACACCCGGATCGCCCAGGCCGAATCGCGGAAGTGCCGTCGGATGCTGCCGAGGATGGTCGGGATGGCGTAGCTGGCGAACGGCACGCCCCGGTTGGTGTCGTACCCATCGACGGCTTTGATCAGGCCGAGCGCACCAACCTGAGCTAGGTCCTCGTAGGACTCTCCGCGGCCGGCGTAGCGGCGGGCCAGTCGACCGGCCATCGGCAGGTTCGCCTCGATGATCCGGGTTCGCAGCCGGGCACGCTCGGGATCGTCGACGTTCAGGGCTGCACGTAGACGCAACATTTGTTCGCTGGCCCCCGTGGCCGGGCTCAGCGTCGGAGGAAACAAAACAGCCGTGGGTGTCACGATGGTGGTGACCATTGTTCTACGCCCCTAACGGGCTGGTGGCGGCGAGACTGGCGGCCACCGGGGACCCGGGCGACACCGCCACCGTACGCCGTCATCTCCCCGACCGACACCCCTGAAGCCTTCGGGAACCGACTCGGCGGTGGCGCTGGTCGTCAGCCGGGCGGGTTGGTGACCGGTACCGACGCGAACTGCTCGGAGCCGTCGACGATCGCCTGGGACAGTTCGGACAGTCGCCGGTTGCGGCTGCGGGCGCCGTCGCGCAGTATCGCGAAGGCTTGGCCCACGTCCACCTGTAGGCGTTCGGCAAGGATCCCCTTGGCCTGCTCGATCAGGACCCGGCTGTTCAGGGCGGTCTGCAGCTGTTCGGTGAGGATGTCGCGCTGATGGATGGCGCGGTGTTGCAGCAGTCCGATGGTGGCCACGTCGGCGAGCGCCTGACCGATGCGGAGCTTGTCCTCATCGATGGCCCCTGGCTGGACGTCGAAGAGGTTCAGCGCGCCGATCACCTCGGAGCGCAGGCGCATGGGCAGGGCATGCACCGCGGCGAAGCCGACCTCGGCCGCGGCGGCGGTGAACCTCGGCCATCGGGCAGTGGTCAGGGTCAGGTCAGCGACCGACACCGGTTGCCCGGTATGGAAGCAGTCGAGGCAGGGCCCCTGGTCGGTCTGGAGCTGGAACAGCTCCAGCAGTCGGGTGCGTTCGGAGGAGGCGGCTACTACCTGCAGCGTGTCGCGTTGATCGGTCAGGAGCAGCCCGGCCGCCGACACACCCAGCAGCTCGACACATCTCTCGGTCAGCACGTGCAGGAACTCGATCACGTCAAAGTCGTCGATGAGAGTGTCGGCCATCTCCACGAAAACGTCGGCCAGCGGGGTCTCGGCCATGTCAGTCACCTCGTCAATCAGTGGTACCGCCGGTCGCCCGACGGTGGTCCGTAACGCGCCGACCCGGCGCCGATCGCTTGTTCACCCATGTCGGTCATCAGCTGTCCCGGCCGGTCCGAGACGCAGGCGCCGGGCGACGACGTCCGCTGCCACATCCCGCAGGCGCCGGTCCTGGGCGTACGCGTAAGCGCGCAACCGGATGAGCGCCACCGCCGCGGAAACTCCCAACTGGACCGTGATCATTCCGGTTGCCTGGTGCACCTCGGGGTGGTGCAGGCCGGTCCGCTCGGGCCACTGATCGTCCCGGTCCGCCCCGTGGCGCGTCGCGTCGTCCAGCAGCACCGCGCATGCCGTGTCCGCCAGGACCAGCGCGTCGGCCAGTTGCTCCGCCCCGAGGTCACCGGCACAGGCCCGGTAGAGGTCCAGGACACCGAGGCGGATCCCGCCCACCCGTAACGGCAACGCGAACACCGCGCCGGTCCCGGCGAGCACCGCGGCTGGCGCGAACACCGGCCAGCGGTTCCGGCACTCCGGCACGGTCAGATCGCCGACCAGGACAGGTCCACCGGTGGTCGCGTCCACGCACGGCCCCTCACCGAGGGTCAGGGTCAGGTCTTCCAGCTCCAACGCCGTCCGGTCCGTGGCACACACCAGTTCGCGCGGCGTGGCGTCGAGGCTCACCGCGACAGCCCCCGAATCGACACCGGCGACCGATACCGCCGCCGCGCAGACATGATCGACCGCGACGGCGCCACCCCGGGCGGCATCGACGACAACGGCCCACAGCCGCCGCCGGCGATCGGCGGTCATCGGATCGCCACGCCCCGGGTTGTTCCTGTCCACTGCTGACTCCGACCCGGATCAGTCGAACGGACGCGCTGCCGTACGGCGCCGAAGTCTCGGGCGACGGTCACACCGTACTCCCGCATGACGCCACCGCGCGACCGGCGGCCCACCGACCGCGCCGGCGCCAGCGGCTGCCGATCCGGTCGCGGAGGCGTACGCTTGCGGTGTCGCTCGGGACCCCGGTGGCTGACAGTTCGCCGCTGGCGGACGCACCCCACCGATCGAGGTCACCGTGTTGGCCACCCGCCACACCACATCCGCCGGTCAGGTCGCCGGATCTCCGTCGCGTTCCTGGCCAGGCATCTCCCTAGCACCGGCACGCCGGACCGCGACAGCCCGCCGCAGGCCCACCCTCATCCAGGCATGTCAGCGCAAGACGGCGTCCAGGCATGCCAGACCTTCATCGAAAGGCGGCGGTTCGTGATGACCGCACCCCGGAACAGTCATGTTCGATTCTTCCCGCCAGATAGCCGCGGCGGCAGTGATGCTCCTCGTGCGATGCCCAGGCGGCCGTCGGTGAAGCGCTCACGGATCGGAGGCGTGTGGGTCGCTGCCGTGGTGTTCGCGTTCGTGCTCCTGCTGCTCCTGATCTTCATACTCCAGAACGGACAACGTGCCGAGGTGTCGTTCCTCGGCGCACACGGCACCCTGCCGATGGGGGTGGCACTGCTGCTGGCCGCCGTCTTCGGGGTCCTGCTCGTCGCCCTGCCCGGCACCGCCCGAATCGTGCAGCTCAGGATGCTCGACCGCCGTCCCGCCACGCAGCCGAACGGCCGGCCCGGACCCGACCCGACAACCGGCATCGCCAGCGTCCCGCTGTCGCCCCGCCCAGAGAATCGGGACGAATGAGCGTGTCCATCACCACGCGACCAGCCACCACGATCCCCGCACCGGCGCCCTCCGCACCCGGCTCGTCCTCGCACTCCCTCACGACCGGGCGGTTCTGGACGGCGGGTGGTGGCCGCTGGTCCTGGGAACCAGCCGCCGAACTCCCTCGCCTCGTCCTAACCCTGTTCGAACACCATGGCCGGATCCGACATCTCATGCTCAACATCCACACGGGGAAAGCCGGTTCCGCCGGTTGGGTCCCGGGCCGCGGCGGCGATGCCAGAGGTCCAGCAGATCCTCCCCGAATCCGAGCCCACGATGCACCCGGCGCCGGTGGCTTACCGACAAGAACGAGACGCCAGCAACGGCCGTGCCGCATCTGACGGTACGAGCCGGCACCCGGGTACCACACTGGTTTGCGCCCCACATTCCGCCCCGGCAGCACCCGGACCGGCGACGCAGTCGAAAGATCCCTGGCCAGAGGCCGTTTCGGACGAAGTCTCAACACCGATCGTCGAAGTGCAGTGTGGGGCGCGGTGTGACCACGGCTGTGACCACAAGATCACAAACAATCGGCGCCAGTCGATGACTGACGCCGATTGACCTGCATAAACGCTAGGTGGAGCCGAGGGGACTCGAACCCCTGACCCCCACACTGCCAGTGTGGTGCGCTACCAGCTGCGCCACGGCCCCTTGCTGGTCGGCCCGGTCACCCGGGCACTCGCGAAATAATACACACGCCCGAGCCCGGCTCCCAGCGGGTACCCCCGAGCCGGCGCGCCGGGCCCGCCCCGGTCAGTTGAGGGCGACGTCGGGCGGGAAGTGCGCCACCGCCGCCATGATGCCGCCCTGCCGGCGCAGCACCATCGGCCAGAGATCGTCCGGCCGGTCCACGAACGGGTCACCCGGCAGCGCGTCCAGCACGAACCAGGAGCCCCGGGCGATCTCCTCCTCCACCTGGCCGGGTGACCAGCCGGAGTAGCCGGCGAACACCCGGATCCCGGTGATGCTCGGGCGGAGTCGCTCCGGATCCACCGACAGGTCGACGGTGCCGACCGCCCCGGAGATCCGGTTGAAGCCCTTCACCCGCTGGCCCGCCGTGCGCATCCGGGCCAGGCAGATCGCCGACTCGGGCTGCACCGGGCCGCCTTCGAAGAGCACCGCCGGCTCGCCGGCGAGTTGTCCCCAGTCGCCGAGAACATCGGCCACCGGCACCTCCGTGGCCCGGTTGAGCACCACGCCCAACGCACCACCAGGCTCGTGGGCGACGAGCAGCACGACGGTGCGATCGAAGTTGGGGTCCTTGAGTGTCGGCGTCGCGACCAGCAGTTGCCCGGTCATCGACTCCATGGACCGCCCACCGATCGCCTGCCCCTCTGAATGCATGCCAGCCACCCGCTATCCGTCCACCCCGGTGCCGGCCCGAGTCCCCCGGGCGCGCCGCCGCGGCACAGGTAGGGCGTCCGGGACCGGACCGGCGACCGTCGGCACCCACACCGTCAACGTCATGCACCGCACCATAGCCTGCGGCACACGGGCTGGTTAAGGTCTGGAGGCCCGGCACGGCCGGGCGGGGGGACATTGACCGCAACCCGACTGGAAGGGCTGGGCCTGTGGCGGCACACGCGGAACTCGCGATCATCGGGGGGTCGGGGCTGTATGCCCTGATGGACGACGTTCGCGCGCATCCGGTGGAGACACCGTACGGCGAACCGTCGGATCCCATCATGCTGGCCGAGGTGGACGGTCGGTCGGTCGCGTTCCTTCCCCGGCACGGTCGCGACCACCGGCATCCGCCGCACCTCATCCCGTACCGGGCCAACATGTGGGCGCTGCGCTCGATCGGGGTTCGACAGATCCTCGCCCCGTGCGCGGTCGGCGGGCTGCGCCCGGAATTCGGACCCGGCGCGTTCGTGGTGCCCGACCAGATGATCGACCGGACGAGCGGCCGGATCCAGACCTACTTCGACCGTGGCGCGGTGCACGTGCCGTTCGCCGATCCGTACTGTCCGACGGGCCGGGCGACGGTCCTGGACACGGCTCGCCGGGAGGGAATCAGCGCGCACGACGGCGGGACCATGGTCGTCGTGGAGGGCCCGCGCTTCTCCACCCGGGCCGAGTCGCAGTGGTACGCCTCGGCGGGCGGTTCGATCATCAACATGACCGGCCACCCGGAGGCCGTGCTCGCCCGGGAACTCGCCCTCTGCTACACCTCGGTGGCCCTGGTCACCGACTACGACGCGGGGGTGGAATCGGGCCAGGGAGTGACCCAGGACGAGGTCTTCAAGGTCTTCGCCGAGAACATCTCGACCCTGCGTGATCTGCTGTTGCGCGCGATCGCCCAACTGCCGACCGGGCACGACTGCCGCTGCCGGCACAGCCTGGACGGAATCACCCTCCCGCTCGACCTGCCGTGATCGTCGGGATGATCCGGGTTACCAATTATCCGGCGCCCATGGTCGGTAGGGTCGGGACGCGGAGGTGCCCGAGCCATGACGACGGTACGCGAGGCGACCTACGACCTGTTGCGGGCGCTGGATCTGACCACGGTCTTCGGTAATCCCGGGTCGACCGAGGAGCCGTTCCTGGCCGACTTTCCGGCCGATTTCAGGTACGTGCTGGCCCTGCAGGAGGCGTCGGCGGTGGCCATGGCCGACGGCTACGCCCAGGCAACCGGCCGGGCCGCGCATGTCAACCTGCACACCGCTCCCGGCGTGGGCAACGGCATGGGCAACCTGGCCACCGCCTGGCACAACAAGACCCCACTGCTGGTCACCGCCGGCCAGCAGGCCCGCGGCATGCTTGTCACCGAGCCGCGGTTGACCAGCATCCGCGCCACCGAGCTGGCCCAGCCGTACGTGAAGTGGAGCTACGAGCCGCCGCGTGCGCAGGACGTCCCGGCGGCGCTGCTGCGCGGGTACGCACTCGCGATACAGCCGCCGTCCGGACCGGTGCTGCTGTCCCTGCCGCTCGACGACTGGCGGCAGCCCGCGGAGGAGGGCCCACCGGAACGGCGGATCAGCACCCGGTTCGGTCCCGATCCGGAGCAGTTGCGCGACATCGCCGAGGTGCTGGCCGGCAGCGACAACCCGGTGCTGGTGGTGGGTGGTGGCATCGACCGCGACGGAGGGTGGGCCGAGGCGGTGGCACTCGCCGAACGACTGCGCGCCCCGGTCTGGTCGGCTCCGTCGTCGGAACGGGCCGGCTTTCCCGAGGACCACCCACAGTTCCAAGGGGTGCTGCCGTTCGCCATCGCCCCGCTGGCGGAGCGGCTCCGCGGCCACGACACCGTCCTCGTGGTCGGCGCCCCGGTGTTCCGCTACTACCCGCACGTGCCGGGCAGCTACCTGCCCGTCGGAGCCCGGCTGCTGCACATCACCGACGACCCGGCGGAGGTGGCCCGCGCACCGGTCGGGGACAGCCTGCTGGCGCACAGCCGGCTCGCCTGCCGCGCGCTCACCGAGTTGCTCCCGGTCGCCGACCGGTTGCCGCCACCCGCCCGGCAGCCCCTCCCGCCGCCGGAGTTCGGCCAGCCGCCGACCCCGGATGCCTTGTTCGCCGCGCTCGCCGCGCACTGGCCGGCCGACGGCGTACTCGTGCAGGAGACGCCGTCCAACCTCGCGGCGTTGCGCCGCCGGTTGCCGGTCACCCGGCCCCGGTCGTACTTCACGATGGCCAGTGGCGGCCTCGGGTTCGGACTGCCGGCGGCGGTGGGTGTCGCACTGGCCGAGCGGGACACCGGCCGGCATCGGCCGGTGCTCGCCGTGATCGGCGACGGGTCGTTCCACTACTCCGTCCAGGCGCTGTGGACGGCGGCTCGCCAGCGGCTTCCCCTGGTCGTCCTGGTGCCGGTCAACCAGCAGTACGGGATCCTCAAGGCGTTCGCCCGGCACGAGAGAACACCCGACGTTCCCGGCCTGGATCTGCCCGGCCTCGACCTGCTCACCGTCGCCCGGGGGTACGGCTGCCGCACGTCGACCGTCGAGACGGCGGAGGCGGTCGGTGCTGCGGTACGCGCCGGACTGGCCGGGACCGGGCCGACGGTGCTGGCGGCGCCGGTCACCGGCGAGGTGCCGGACATCCTCTGAGGCAGCCGTCAGGTTTCGCCGCCGATGTCGATCTGGTACGCCTGGTAGACGAGATCCGCTCCGCGCTGCCGGTGCCGAGACAACTCCCGCAGCAGATCGCCACCCCAGGTCCGGATCTCGTCGACGGTGGTCTGGGGATGATCCACCCGTTGCCGCAACGCCGCGACCGAGGCCAGCACGGCGGCGTGCTCCCGGATCAGCACGTGCACCGCGCGGGCCAGCCGCGGAGCGTGATCCAACAACTCGGCGTACAGCCCGTCCGGCCCCTCGGTGACCACCATGTGTTCGCCGAACGCCCGGCCGAGGCCGGCCAGCCGCACGCTGACCCGCTGCCGCCACATCGGGTGGCCGGCGGGGGCGGCGAGGGCGCGTTCGACGTTCTGGATGTCGGTAAGCAGGGTGGCCCGGTGGGCGCGCGCGGCCCGCAGGGACACGCGCGTCGAACCGGGCGACATGGAGGCCGGGGGGCGCACCGGAATGGTCGTCAAGACGCACCTCCTCGCGCCGCACCTGTGAGGAGATGGTGCGCTCGACGCAGCCCCGCGTCCAGCCCTCTGAGCTGCCTCATCTGCTCCGATTGACCCACCGGGCACACAGACAACGGCGGCCCCACCCGAACCGGGTGGGGCCGCCGCGCGGTGGAGGTGCCGGGAATCGAACCCGGGTCCTTCGCCGCCTCGTCAGGGCTTCTCCGAGCGCAGCTCGCTGTGCCTCTACTCGGCCCCTCCGATCACGCGAGCGAGTCGGTGTGACGGGCCCAGTCGCTGATTGATCTCGCCGCACGGACCCCGCGACCGGGTCCGATTGGCCAGCCTTCTAGCTGATGCCGGCTAACTGGGTCGAAGGCACTCCCAGGCCGACAAACTAGCTACTCGCCTCAGGCGGCGAGAGCGTAGTTAGCGCGATTAACCTTGGCGCTTATAGGTTTCCGACGACCGATTATCGAGACGACGTCGGCTTCCTCGGCTCGCTTCCCCTGCCTCAACGCACGAAGTCGAAACCAGTCACCCCCTGGATGATGTTGCGTGCCGAACGATCTCCGGCCCGTCAAGCTTAACGCCTGCCCGGCCCGACTTCATCCCGGATACCACGCCGCCTCGCCAGCAAATCAGACATTTCGGGACGAGGCTCACATCCGACGCATGCCCTTGCCGCGCCGGCCCACCACCCGGGCGATCTCCCGATCCGCGTCCCGCTTGGCCAGATCCTGGCGCTTGTCGTACGACTTCTTGCCCTTGGCGAGGCCGACCTCGACCTTTGCCCAGCCGTCGGAGAAGTACACCGACAGCGGCACCAGGGTGAGCCCGCTCTCCCGCAGCTTGCCGATCAGACGGTCGATCTCGATGCGGTTGAGCAGCAGCTTGCGGGTGCGCCGGGGCTCGTGGTTGGTCCAGGTGCCCTGGGTGTACTCGGGGATGTGCATGCCGTGCAGGAACAACTCACCGTCGCGCTCCTGGGCGAACGCGTCCACCAGGGACGCCCGTCCGGCTCGCAGCGACTTGACCTCGGTGCCGGTGAGCGCCATGCCGGCCTCGTAGGTGTCGAGGATCGCGTAGTCGTGGCGCGCCTTGCGGTTGGAGGCGACGACCTTGCGCCCCTTCTCCCGTGGCATCCGCGCCACTCCCCTCTCGCTCATGATCCGCTGGAGACCGAGCAATGCTACCCAGCCTGACCGGGTCAGTCGGAGCGATTTCGGGCACACCGCCGCGACCCGGCCGAGGACCGAGTGTTCGGGTTTCCGCCGGGCCCGCCCACGACGGGATCAAGCCTGACCGCCCAGAGTGGGCGGGCCCGGCGGAAACCCCGACCCGCCTAGACCCGCAGGTAGAAGCGCAACGTGACCCACGCGGTGATGGCGCTGATCAGGCTCCCGACTCCCGCCATGAACGGGAACATGAGCAACACGGTGCTCCACTCGATCGGAGTGAGCAGGTTTGTCAGTTCCCGCAAGGAGCCGTCCAGCAGCACCGCCTTACCGAGCGCCAGCATGCCGAACGCCAGAATCGAGCCGATCAGGCCGGCGAAGACAGCCTCCAGCACGAACGGGGCCTGGATGAACCAGTTGGAGGCGCCGACGAGTTTCATGACCGCGACCTCACGGCGTTTGCTGTACGCGGCGACCTGGATCGTGTTTGCCACCAGCAGTAACGCGGCAAGCGCCATCAGGGCTGCCGCACCGAGCGCCATCTTCTGCACCGAGCCGAGGATGTTGAAGACCTTGTCCAGCAGTTTCCGCTGGTCGATGATCTGGTCGATGCCCGCGGTGCTCTTGTACTTGTCGTAGATGGCGGTGAACTGCTCCGGGTTGTTGAGCTTGACCCGGTACGACTCGGGCAACTGAGCCGCGGTGACCGCGCCCACCAGGTCGGGGGCGTCCCGGTACATCTCCTTGAACTTCGTGAGCGCCTCATCACGCGACTCGAAGTAGACCTCCCGGACCAGCGGGTCGCTGTCCAGCTGCGTCTTGAGCTCGTCCTTCTGCTCCGGGGTGGCGTCCTGCTTGAGGAAGATCGACACCTCGATCTTCTCGTAGTACCAGTCCTTCATGTTGTTGACCTGGAGGTACATCAGGCCGCTGGTACCCAGCATGGCGAGCGACACCATCATGGTAATGATCATCGCGACCGTCATTGTGACGTTTCGCCATAGTCCGACGAGCACCTCGGACAGGACGTACTTCAGGCGCATCGGGGGTTCCTTCCGGATCTCCGCTGGTGGTTCGGGGTCGGGTCAGGGCGCGGCGAGGGGTCAGCCGTAGACGCCACGGGCCTGGTCACGGACGATCCGTCCGCTCTCGATCTCGATGACCCGACGTCGCATCTGGTTCACGATGTTGGAGTCGTGGGTGACCATGACGACCGTCGTGCCCGTGCGGTTGATCCGGTCCAGCAGCCGCATGATCTCGATCGACGTGTCGGGGTCCAGGTTTCCGGTCGGCTCGTCCGCCAGCAGGATCAGCGGTCGATTCACGAATGCCCGGGCGACGGCCACCCGCTGCTGCTCACCGCCGGAGAGCTCGTGCGGGTAGCGGTGCTCCTTGCCGCCCAGGCCGACCAGCTCCAGCACCTCGGGCACGACCCGGCGGGCCACCGCCTTGGTCTTGCCGATCACCTCGAGCGCGAACGCCACGTTCTCGTACGCGGTGCGGTTGGGAAGCAACCGGAAGTCCTGGAAGACGCAACCGATCGACCGCCGGAAGTTCGGGATCTTCCACGAGCGCATGGACGTGACGTCCCGGCTGTTGACCACGACCTTGCCCTTGTTCGGGGTGACTTCGTGGAGCAGCAGCTTGATGATCGTGGACTTACCGGAGCCGGACGGGCCGATGAAGAAGACGAACTCACCCTTCTCGATCCCCACCGACACGTTGTCCAACGACGGCCGGGACGCCTTCGGGTACGTCTTGGTCACTTGCTCGAGCTGAATCACGGGTGGTGAGTCTACGCCGTGTAACTGATACGCCAAGTCCGGTGCCCACCCCCGGCCGGATGTTGTCAGTTAGGTGAAATTTGTCGCCACCATCGAACCATCCGGAGTTCCCCCGTGATCACCCCGCGTCGACCTCCAACTGCTGCCGCTTCCGCCAGCGGATGCCGGCCTCGATGAAGCTGTCCAGGTCCCCGTCGAAAACCGAGGTGGGGTTCCCGGTCTCCTGCTCCGTCCGTAGGTCCTTCACCATCTGGTACGGGTGCAGCACGTAGGACCGCATCTGGTCACCCCAGGAACCGGCGGCGTCCGCCTTGAGGCCCTGCAGCTTGGCCTGCTCCTCCTGGCGCTTGCGCTCCAGCAGCCGGGCCTGGAGCACGCGCAGCGCCGACGCCTTGTTCTGCAGTTGCGACTTCTCGTTCTGGCAGGTCACGACGATGCCGGTGGGCACGTGTGTGATCCGTACCGCAGAGTCGGTCGTGTTGACGCTCTGTCCACCGGGCCCTGACGAACGGTAGACGTCAATCCGCATCTCGTTCTCGGGAATGTCGATGTGGTCGGTCTGCTCCACCACCGGCAGCACCTCGACCCCGGCGAAGCTGGTCTGCCGGCGGCCCTGGTTGTCGAACGGGCTGATCCGGACCAGCCGGTGGGTACCCGCCTCGACACTCAGCGTGCCGTAGGCGTACGGGACCTTCACCGTGAAGGTCGCGGACTTGAGGCCGGCCTCCTCGGCGTACGACGTCTCGTAGACCTCGGTGGGATAGCCGTGCCGTTCGGCCCAGCGCAGGTACATCCGCAGCAGCATCTCGGCGAAGTCCGCCGCGTCCACCCCGCCCGCCCCGGCCCGGATGGCGACCAACGCCTCCCGCGAGTCGTACTCGCCGGAGAGCAGGGTGCGGACCTCCATCTCCTCGATGGCCTTGGTCAGCCCGGCTATCTCGGTTTCCACCTCGGCCAGGGTGCCGGGGTCGTCCTCGGCCTCGGCGAGTTCGAGCAACACCCGGGCGTCGTCCAGCCGCGAGCGCAGGGTCGACAGCTTGTCGATCTCCCCGTTTACGTACGAGAGCTGGGAGGTCACCTGCTGGGCCCGGGCCTGGTCGTCCCACAGGTCCGGGGCGGACGCCGCCTCCTCCAGCCGGGCCTTGTCCCGGCGTAGCTTGTCGACGTCGAGGACGGCCTCGATCGAGCGCATCGTCGCGTCGAGGTCCTTGAGCTGGTCGGCGTAGTCGGCAGCGGTCACAACCATCGAGAATACGTCGCCGGCCGGGAGAACCGGGCACCGCCCGGCACTCTTAGCTGGTAGGCCCGGACTTGAGCCACGACAGCGCCGCCTTGTGGTACGCGACGGCGAACTCCAGGGCGGCCGCGCCATACTTGTCGCCGGCCTTCTTGGACTCCTTGGCCTGCTCGCGCACGAAGGCCAGCGCCTCGGTGTGGTACTCGTTCGCGGTCGAGTAGAGCGCCTTGAGCTGGGCGGTGGTGTGCAGCGGCCCGAAAGCCACCCGCAGCGCGACCGGGTTGCGCAGCGCGTCCCGGCCGGGGTGCTCGGTGAGCCAACGGGAGAAGGTGCGCTTGCCGGCGGCGGTGATCGCGTACGGCTGGCTGGACCGGGGGCCGGGCTTACCCATCCGGACCAGGCCCTGGTCGGCCAGCACGGGCAGTTCGCGGTAGACCTGACTGCGGGTCATCGACCAGTACGGGCCGAGACGCCGCTCGGCGGCGGCCATCAACTGGCCGCCCGTCATGGGACCCTCGTGCAGGAGCCCCAGCAGGGCCGCCGCCGTCGGGTTGATAGCTGTTTCCGCCATGGCCTCTACGCTGCCACTTTGTCGACTCGGCGTCCAGGATTTGACATGATCCGTCCGATCTTCCCTTTCCATTGTGCACTGTCTTTGGACGACAGTCGGTTGAGGACGATCGATCTCTCGACACCCACCTCACCGCACCCTCCAACCACCCCAGAACCCCCCGATCCCCCCAAAACACCCCCACCCACCCATACCCCGCACC